>JBEKMU010000001.1:0-66599 GCA_049523555.1 Verrucomicrobiota bacterium
AACTCAGACCGGGTATGACGGCAAATGCGTCCATCATCACCGCCCAGCGTTCCGGTGTGTTGAAAATCCCCAACGCCGCCCTTCGTTTCCGGCCGCCGGAGCCTTCCACCAACCAGACGTTCATCGCGCAATGGCTGGCGAAAATCGGTTTGGGCGGGCAAACAAAATCCGCCACCAATGCCGTCCCAACCGCGAAAGCCGGCGATACGAACCAGACCGGGGTCGCCGCAAACAGTGAGGCACCGCTCACGGGTAATGAACCGCCGCAGGAGTTGTTCCGGCGCGTCCGTGAAATGCGCGAGCGCGGCGAAGAAGTGCCTCCGGAAATCCGTGCGAAAATCCGCGAATTATTTCAAAGCGGCGCGCTGCAAATGCCCGGCGGCGGGCCGGGTGGAGGCGGCAACGCCGGCTTCCGGGCAAACACCGGTTCACAACCCGTGATGCGCACCGTTTACTTGCTCTCGACCGGGGCGTCCTCCGGCACTGCACCCGCACTGCAGCCCGTGCGCGTCAAAACCGGTGTCAACGACGGCACCTACACTGAAATGATCGATGGCCTGAAAGAAGGCGACGTGGTCATCACCGGCGTGGAGCTGCAGTCCCAGAACTCTGGCCCGGTTTCCGGCGGGGCGAACCCTTTCGGCGGGGGCGCACGGCGGTTCTAACCGGGGAAATGTTCGCATGAAGCCCATCATCAAGCTGGAGGACATTCACAAGACCTACCAGACCGGTGAGGTCGAGGTGCGGGCCGTACGCGGCGTGTCGCTGGAAATTCATCAGGGGGAATTCGTCGCGCTGATGGGTGCCAGCGGCTCCGGCAAGTCCACTTTGATGAACTTGATCGGTTGCCTCGACCGTCCAACGCGGGGAAAGTATTTTCTCGATGAAATTGACGTTTCCCAACTCAATCGCGACGAGTTGGCGGACATCCGCAACCAAAAAATCGGCTTTGTCTTCCAAGGGTTCAACCTGCTCTCGCGCACGTCCGCGCTGGAAAACGTCGAACTCCCGATGCTTTATACGCGCCAGCGTCTGAATGGTGAAAGCCTGCGGGACCGCGCGATGCAGGCGCTGGAAACCGTCGGCCTTGGGGATCGCGCCGATCATTCGCCCAACCAGCTTTCCGGCGGCCAGCAGCAGCGCGTGGCCATCGCCCGCGCCCTCGCCAACCGCCCGGCCCTCCTGCTCGCCGACGAACCCACGGGCAACCTCGATACGCGCACCAGCGTTGAAATCATGGGCGTGTTCCAAAAGCTCAATGAACAGGGCATCACCATTGTCATGGTCACTCATGAGCTGGATGTGGCACAATATACAAAGCGAATGATCGTCATGCGCGATGGCCGGGTGGTGAGCGACACGCCGGTGGCCAAGCGTTTGAATGCGGAGGACGAATTGCGCAAGGTGCAGCAGGAACAGCAGGCTGCCCAGTTGGCAGGTTGAATTATGAGATATTGGGCCATCATCAAAATCGCCTTTCGCGCATTGCGTCGGAACAAAATGCGCACGATTCTGACCATGCTCGGCATCATCATCGGCGTGGGCGCGGTCATTGCCATGGTGGCTCTCGGACGGGCCGCCAAGACGCAAATCCAGGAGCGCATCGCCGCCCTCGGCCAGAACGTCGTCGTGGTCTTTTCCGGCAGTGTCAATCGCAATGGCGTCTTCTCCGGCTTCGGCGGCGCGGGCACACTGACCGTCGATGACGCGTTGGCGATTCAAAATGAGGTTCCCAACATTGCCGCGGTCAGCCCGGAAGTCCGCAGCGGCGCGCAAATCATGGCGGGTGAAAATAACTGGAGCACTTCGATCATGGGCGAAAGCGTTGACTATCTTCCCGTCATTCGTCAATGGAACTTCGCGGAAGGCGGAATATTCACTGAAGCGGACGTTCGGGCTGCCGCCAAGGTCTGCGTGCTCGGCAAAACCACGGCCGACAAGCTCTTCCCGGATGGCGGTGCGGTGGGCCAGGTCATCCGCATCAAAAATGTCCCGGTCAAAGTCGTGGGCGTGCTCTCGCAGAAAGGCGTTTCCATGGTCGGCCAGGACCAGGATGACACGGTGATCGTGCCCTACACCACCGGCATGAAACGTTTTGCCGGGGTCACCATGCTGCGCACCATCAATGTGTCGGCGACAAGCTCCGACCACGTTGCGGATGTCATCGACGGCATGACCCAGTTGCTTCGTCAGCGGCATCGCATCCAAGCCGGTCGCGACGATGATTTCATCATCCGGAATCCGCAGGAATTTTTCGCGACGCAAAACGCCGCCACCGATACCATGACCGCGCTGCTGGCCGGCGTAGCCACTATTTCGCTGATCGTCGGCGGCATCGGCATCATGAACATCATGCTGGTCAGCGTCACCGAACGGACCCGGGAGATCGGCATCCGCATGGCCGTCGGCGCGCGTGGCCACGACATCCTTCTGCAATTTCTCATCGAAGCCGTCACGCTGAGTTCCATTGGCGGCATCCTCGGCATTCTGTCCGGCATCGGGGGCGCAAAAATGCTGACCCTCATCAAACACTGGCCCACGCAGGTTTCCGCCAATTCCATCATCCTCGCCTTCGTTTTCAGCGCGGCGGTGGGGATTTTCTTCGGCTTTTATCCCGCGCGCAAAGCTTCGCAACTCGACCCGATTGAAGCTTTGCGTTACGAATAGGGCGTGACCACTAAAATCCTGCCCACGCACACGCCCGCGCTGTTTGCCGCCGCCGTGAAACGCGCGGTGGAATCGCTGCGCGCCGGCGAAGTCGTCGCGCTGCCGACGGAAACGGTCTATGGCCTCGCCGCCAATGCGCTCGATGAAAAAGCCGTTGCAAAAATTTTCCGGATCAAAGGTCGACCGGCGGACAATCCCATTATCGTCCACGTCGCCAGCGTTGAAATGGCCAAACGCTGCGTGAACGACTGGCCGGGCAACGCGGACAGATTGGCCAAAGCTTTTTGGCCCGGCCCATTGACGTTCGTGTTGCCCCGCGCGAAGGAAATTCCCGACATGGTGGCTGCTGGCGGCGCGACGGTCGGCGTGCGCTGGCCGGGTCATCCGTTCATTCAGGCCGTGATTCGCCAGTGTGATTTCCCGCTCGCCGCGCCGAGCGCGAATTTGTCCAGCCGTATTTCTCCGACAAACGCCGGGCATGTGCGGAAGCAACTCGGCGGCAAAATCCCGTTGATTGTGGACGGCGGCCAATCACAGGTCGGCATCGAGTCCACCGTGCTCGATTTGTCCGTCAGCCCGCCGCAAGTTCTGCGGCCGGGAATGATTCATGCCGAATCGCTGGCTGCGGTGGTCGGTGAAGTGCGAAGTGCGAAGTGTGAGGTGCGGAGCGGAGAAAATCTGCGCAGCCCGGGTTTGTTGAACAAGCATTATTCGCCAAAGGCGAAGCTCGTCGTATTGAGTTGGCGCGACGAAGCCGATTTGAAGTCCCAACTCGTCACCCGTCACTTGTCACTTGTCACTTGCCATGTCATCGCCCACACGCACGTTCCGTCGGCGGAAAATTTCGCGCACGTGAGCGTGATTCCGCACGACGCGGAGGCGTTTGCGCGGGCAATCTACGCGGAATTGCACCGCGGCGACGAGGCGGGTGCGGAGTTGATCGTGGTGGAGGCGCCCCCGGAATTGCCGGAGTGGTCGGGCATCGCCGACCGGTTGAAACGCGCAGCGACATGAATGATCGCGCCGTTTACCAGCGCACCCGGTCGGTCAGGAACAAACCGGATACAATGGCTGCAGAACCGGATGGTCCATGGGTCAGCGGGAACTTCGACGAAATTTGATTTTGCGCCAGGGCCTTGAGCAGGAAGTTTCCCCAACTGTTTTCACCGCCGCGCGCGCAATCGGAGAGCAGTTTGGCATCCATCGTTTCCGGGGTGAGGTAAAGCCCCAAGATGGGTTTCTGATAGTTGTCGCCGATGGCGAAGAATTCGTCTTGCATGTTGAGCGTCAGCCAGACGCATTGGTGGTGGCCATACCAGGCGACCGCCCACGGCACGTCGCTCATCATCAATTCATTTTCCTTCATCCAACCGGCGGTTTTCTGGATGTCCGGTGGATAATAAGGCGGGTAGGCCACTGGCGAGGCTTTCGACGCGCACAAGGTAAAAATCATCGGCAGGCATGACAACACCACAAAGAACGCGATGACGGCGTAATGGAGTTGCGCCACCGGCAATTTCATTTGCCTCAAAAGGGTCAGAAAGAAAACCCCACCGTAAATGAACACCAACGGTACTGTCAGCACGATCAGGTTCTCGGAATTCACCTCCGGCGGTTCGATGGAGAGTTCTGTCTGCCCCAAGGCTTGAAAGACGATGAACGTTCCCAGACACATCAGTAAAAAATAACGCATGCGGCGCGCCGCCGTGCTGCGAAATCCCAGCAACAGACCCGTCAGGAAAAACATGCCGGCCCAGCTCCCGCCGAGTTTCGGCAGGTCGTTTTCGAAAACGCTGTGCAGATTCCCGAAAAACTTGTGGATGATTGGTTTCAGCAAAAACACGTATGACAAATCCGGATGCGCAGACCGTTCCAAAACCGTTCCCGGAAAAGTGGCTCCTTCGGCGATCGCATAACCTGCCGTGCCAAACGGCGTGCCGCTCACCATCCAATTTCGAACCACCCATGGCGTCAGCACAATTGCAAACGCGCCCAGCGCCACCATCGCCTCCCACACCCGCCGTTGACTGCCGAACAATGCCAAAAACACCAAGATCGGAACGATCACCCAGCCAAAGGCATACCGCGTCAACGCGCCCACGCCTGCCAGCACGCCCGCTGTCGCCGCCAAAGCGAGCAGCCACTCCGGGCGCAGTTGAGATTCGCGCGCCAGTTCCTCAATTTTCAATACGCACCACGCCAACCCCAGAAAAATGACCATCAGCAACAGCGTGGACAGGCCCGACACGCTGAACCGCCAGAGCAAGGCGCAACCCAGCACCAGCAGCGCCGACAGCCAGGCTGCCGCCGGGTCAAACAATTTCCGCGCCAGAAGAAACGTCAGCGCCATGACCGCCAGCAAAAGAATTTCGTTGAACACCGCGATTAAAAAATCGGGTTGATAACGCAGGAAACGGCCGTCTCCGGACCAGAATGGTTTTTTCATTTCCACGTCAAAGTGAAAGTTCAGCACTTTCATCAGCCCGGCCAGCACCATCGGATACACCGGCGGATTGGCCAAATCCGGGTGCGCGGTCTGGATTTGCGCGAAATCCGCGCCCGCGTTCACCGGCGCGCCCGCCTGTCTTGCCTCGTTGTTTTTTTGCACCAGGTAAAGACTCAGTGGGCGAATAAATAGTGTCGTGTAGCCTTTGCCATCGGCGATGTTCCGTGCCAGTTGCGCCGTGTCCATTGCCTCCGGCGTGGAAAAATTCCGATACGCGCGCAAATCATACAAAACTACCAGCGCCATCACCACCAGGGTCAGCACGACGCTCCGCAAAACGCGCCGCCCCGCGCCGACCTCCAGTTTGTGAATCAGGTCCTGGACCAATTCGCCTATGTACATAGCTCAAAATCCTTCCAGATGATACGCGTGCAATTTGCGATGGAACGTCCGCCGGCTCATGCCGATTTTCTTCGCGGCCAATGTGCGGTTGCCGTCGGTTTCTTTCAAGGCGCGAATAATCAATTGTTTCTCCGCCTCCTTCACCGTCAGGTCATTGCGGTGCAATAATTGCGGCTCGCCACGACCGCCACCGCCACGCACGGAAGGCGGCAAATCCCGCGCGCCGATTTTTTCGCCGCGGTAAAGCACCACCGCGTGCTCGATGGCCGTGCGCAATTCGCGCACGTTGCCCGGCCACGAATAATTCATCAGCGCTTCGAGCGCGTCCGCCGTGAAATCGTTCACCGGCTTGCCGTTTTCGCGCGCAAATTCGCGCAAAAAACTTTGCGCCAGCAACGGAATGTCACCCGCGCGTTCGCGCAACGGCGGCAGATGAATTTCCACCACGCGCAGCCGGAAAAACAAATCCTCGCGGAACGTCCCGGCCTTGACGAGTTCCTCCAGATTTTTGTTGGTCGCCGCAATGAGCCGGGCGTCGGCGGTGAGCGTTTTGTTTGAACCGACGCGTTCAAAAGTGCGTTCGCCAAGAAAACGCAGCAGCTTCACCTGGATCGTCGCGTCAATTTCCCCGATTTCGTCCAGAAACAGCGTCCCGCCCTGCGCCTGCTCAAATCTGCCAATCCGCCGCTCGTGCGCGCCGGTGAACGCCCCCTTTTCGTGGCCGAACAATTCGCTCTCCAGCAACGTCGGCGCCAAGGCCGCGCAGTGCACGGTCACAAACGGCTGTTTTGCGCGCGGACTCAACTGGTGAATCGCCTTCGCAACGAGTTCCTTGCCCGTGCCGCTTTCGCCCGTGAGCAGCACCGTGGCCCGCGTCGGGGCAACCTGCCGGACGATCTCAAAAATCTCCTGTATCGCTGGCGATTTGCCGACGATGTTTTCGAGGCCGAATTTGGAATCGAGTTGCTGGCGCAACGAAACGTTTTCCGATTCGAGATTTTGCTGGCGCAACGCGCGCGCGATGCGCATTTCCAGCTCGTCAATTTGCAGCCGGCCTTTGGCGATGTAATCGTCCGCGCCGCGCTTCATCGCGTCCACGGCCAGTTCCTCCGAACCGTAAGCCGTCATCAAAATGCAAACCGGCGGTTTGGCCAGCGATTTGGCGCGGGCGATCAACTTCATGCCGTCCTCGCTGGGCAAACGAAAGTCCGTGAGCAGCACGTCGAAGTTCTCGCGTTCGAGCAAATCCATCGCCGCTTTTGCGTCCTCGGCCACGTAAACGTCGTAACGCTCCTCGAGCGCAGCGCGCAACCCGTCACGCGTCGGTTTCTCGTCGTCCACAATCAACAAAGTCGGTTTTTCAGTCACAATCTTTCAAGGTCGCGTGAAGAACTTGCGCTCATTGGGGTTCTTCCGCGGTTTCCATTTCGGTTCTTTCTTTCAGCAAACGCGGCCCGCGTTCGTGCAACGGCAGCCAGATTCTAAACGTCGTGCCGCGACCGACGTGGCTTTCCAATTCGATTCTGCCGCCATGCGCGCGCACGATACGTTGCACAATCATCAAGCCGAGGCCGGTGCCCATTTTCTTGGTCGTGAAAAACGGCTCGAAGATGCGGTTGATTTGTTCCGGCGGGATGCCGCCGCCCGTGTCAGTCACGCTCACCCAGACACCATCGGTGCCTTCGCCAGTTTGCAACGTGAGGGTGCCACCCTTGGTCATCGCGTGCATGGCGTTTTTGACCAGGTTCACCAGTACCTGCTGCATCTGTGTCGCGTCAATCGGTGTCGCCGTCAACTGCCGCCCCAGCCTCGTCTTCACCGTCAGACCGCGATTGTCCAGTTCCGGTTGCAGCAGTGCCAGGGACTTTTCCACGACATCGTTGAGGGAAGTGATTTTCAATTGCGGCGGCGCGGGGCGAATCGCCTGCAAAAATTGCGTGATGATGTAATCCAGCCGCGCAATCTCGCCTTTGGCCACCCCCAGGTATTGTTCCAGCTTGCGGGAAACCTCCGCGACGTCGGCCTCGGCGGTGAGCGTTTGTGAACGCGTGCGCGAAACCAATCTCGAAGTGGCTCCGGTCGTTTTCAGTTTTTTCAACTCGCGTTCCATGAGTTGCAAATGAATGTGCAGCGCGTTAAGCGGGTTGCCGATTTCGTGGGCGACGCTGGCGGCGAGCAGCGTGAGTGCCTGGACGCGCTCGCTTTCGATGGCTTCAAACGTTTTTTGCCGCGCCTCGGTCGCGTCGTGCAAAATCAGCGCGACGCCGGAACTGCCGGTAGCCTGACCGTCGAGTGGCGCTGCGTAGAGCCGGAGAAACCGCGGGCGCGGATAATGCACTTCAAATTCGTGGCGCACGACGCGCTCACCGCCCCCGTGGTCGGCCTTGGAAATTTTCTCCCAATCCAATTCCGGCAAAATATCCGCGATGTGCTGGCCCTCGACATCCGGTTGCAAGCCAATGAGCCGCGTGACCGCCTGATTGAAATAGATGATGCGCCCCTGCTCGTCCGCGACCAGCACGCCGTCTTCGATGGTGTTGAAAAGCGTTTCGAGAAAACTGCGTTCGCGCGCGAGCCGCTGAACGACGGTTTGAAGACCTTCGGTGTCCAGCCGACCAATGCGGCCAAGCACTTTGTCAAGAAAACTGGATTTGGGCGCTGGCATCGTAAAACCAATGATTTCAAAGCAAATCTAAGCGCCAATTTGACACAATTTGAGGATTCGTCAATGACAAATCAAGTTGCTTTTGGCACAACGTTTTCGTCAGCTGTGAGCGCCAGAAAAACGTCTTCGAGCGGGCCGGACGCGCCGCTTTGTTTGCGGAGTTCGTCGCGCGTGCCGACGGCGATCAACCTCCCACAGTGAATGATGCCAATGCGGTCTGCCATCTCCTCGGCCACGCTAAGTTCGTGCGTGGACATCAACACGGTCATGCCCGCACGCGAACGTTCCTTGAGCGTGTCTTTCACAATGCGCGCGTGCTGCGGGTCGAGGCCGACCATCGGTTCGTCAATCACAAACACCTCCGGGCCGTGCAACAGTGCGGACGCGATGGCCACACGCTGGCGTGTGCCGTGCGAGAGACTTTCCAGCGGGAGGTTGGCAAACTCGCCCAGATGAAAACGCGTAATCAGTTCCTGCGCGTTGGCCGCGATGCGCGCGTCGTCCATTTGAAACAACTGGCCGATGAAACGGAAAAATTCCCGCGCCGTCAGTTTTTCGTAGAGAAACGGAAAATCGGGAACGTAGGCAACGCGGCGACGCGCTTCGAGCGGTTGCGTTTGCACGTCAAAGCCGCACACCCGCGCGTTGCCGGAAGTCGGCTTCATCAGGCCGGCGAGGATTTTCAGCGTGGTCGTTTTCCCCGCTGCGTTCGGCCCCAGCATCGCGAAAAATTCCCCGTGCGGGATGGTCAGTGTCACGTCGTTGACCGCGACGAGGTCGCCGAACTTTTTGACGAGATGGACGAGTTCAATCACAGCTTGTTCCATTCGTCGAGCACGGCCGTCACGCCGCCGGGCAGTTCCACCCGCAAAATTTCGCCCAGCGAACTGACATAAAGGACAATCGGATGATCAAGCACGCGCGTTTCCAGACGATACACGGTCACCGGCTCATGGCCGATTATCAGACGGTCACGGTGCGCTTCCCATTTGACGGTGTCGGTAACAGCCGCCGGCGAGGACGGAATAACGGGCAAATCCAGTTCGTCCGCCAACCCGCCGCCCAGCGCGCGCAACAGCGCATTGGGATTCTGCAAGTCGGCGAAACTCAGGACGCGCTCGAAGTTCGCGCCCTCACTGGTAATTTTGAAACGCACCGTTTGTTCCGCGGCGACGGAATGAATGTCCACCACCGCATACCGCGTGGACAGTTTCAAGTTCAACTCGCGCCAGGCGCGGACGGAAGAAAATTGGAGGCGCCCGTCAAATCGCACCCGGTTGGTAAAATTACCGAGATTCACGTTGCCGTTGAAGTGGATTTGATAGCCGCTCTGCGCCACCAATCCTTCCGGCGGTGGCTTGTCTTCGTCCAGCTCCGCCATGGCCTGTTCGATGCTGGTGGAAAATTGGCAGAAACCGGCCCGGTGCCCGTCCTGATAAATGGACAGAGCGGAGATGTCCGGCGCGGTCAGAATTTTGCGCCAGACCAAATCCACCGGCACGGAAATTTCGCCGCCGTGCGAACCATATTCCGCGCGCCACAACAACACGTTCATCGCGACCCAAAATGCCGTTATCAAAAAAAATGTGACGCGTGAAATCATGCAAACCCTTCACGACGGCGGAAGGTTCAAAACCTGGCCGACACGAATCCGGGCAGGATTCATGTCTGGATTCGCCGCTACCAAGGCACTCAGTTTCACGCCGTATTTGCGCGCGATGCCCACCGCCGTTTCACCCGCGACGACGGTGTGCGTGCGCGGCCTGGCAGTTGTCACGAGATTGGCGGGACGGCTGGCGTTGGTGCTCCCCGATGGGACAGAAACATTTTGCGCCGTTTGGGCCGGCGTTGGCTGGGTCGCGGCACCCCCCGATGGTGGCGCGTTGGTTTTGGCCGCCGCCAACTGGCTTGCGTAATACGCATGCCATTTGTTCACCTCGTCCTGCAATTGCCGGTTTTGCTCGGCCAGTCTTTCCAACTGCTGTTGTGCGGCGGGCGCGCTCGGCAGCGGCAGCACATCCGCCGCCAGTTGTTGTTTGCATCGGTCAATACGCGGTCGGATGACCTCGGCGTTGTCGGCGTTCGGACGCAACTTCAAATACTGCCCGTAGTGATAAATGGCCGCGGCGGGGTCGGGAACCTTCTCGTCGTAAAGCCAGCCGAGTTCAAAATGCGCCGCCGCCGAATGCGGATTTGCCTCCAGCGATTGTTCGAAAGCCTCGATCGCGCCCTGATAATCCATCGCGTTCACGCGCCCCTTGCCCAGCACAAAATGCGGCTCCTTTTCCTCGTCCAACTGGCTCTGGTCCGACGACGAGCAGCCATTCAGTGTGACACCGGCGGCCATGACACACACGCCGAGCACAAAACGAATCCAACGCAACATGCCGCGAACGTAACCAAATCGCACGGCGCGTGCAATCGCGCGCTGCGACCGGTAAAATTTCGCGCCAAACTGCCGGTCAAAACCGGGCTTGAGATTTGGGGGCGCAAGACGCAGGTTGTTGGCGGATGCGCGCGTGGCGGAACGGCAGACGCGCCGGACTTAGGATCCGGTCCCGCAAGGGGTGGAGGTTCAACTCCTCTCGCGCGCACCATTTTTCGCTCCGCGAAAAATGCCGCGCACCGTAGCGCAAAGCGCGCAGGCGGGCGATCGAGCGTATGCTGGGAAGCGGCTGTGGTGAGCTTCGACCCGGCAAGCCACCCTCGAGCTGTTAAAATCCCTGTCTCAAACCGCGCAAAATTCTCAAAGGATTGGTCGTTTTTGGTTGTCCTACTTGGTAAAATGATGCCGCATGGGCGACACGGATGAAGAAAAGGTCTGGGTGTTGCAAAGCCGAAACGGCGATCCTGCGGCTTTTGAATCGCTGATTCGCGCGCATCAACGCATGATTCATTCGCTGACATTTCGCATGACGGGTTCGCTGGCGGACGCCGAAGACCTGGCCCAGGAGACGTTCATCCGGGCTTACCGGCAACTGGATACTTACCAAGGCACCGCGAAGTTTTCCACCTGGCTCTATCGCATCGCGGTCAACACCTGCCTGAACTGGCGAAAGCGGGAGGCGCGACGTGAACAGGTTCACGCAAATTGGGCTGGGTCGGACGCTGCCCAGCAAACCGAAACAAAGTCCCTCGTGGACAACGACGAACTCAGCCAAAGCGTACAGGCGGCCTTGCTGAAGCTGCCGGCCAAACAGCGCGCCGCCATTGTCCTGACGGTTTACGACGGGCACAACCATGCCGAAGCGGCTCAGTTGCTCGGTTGCTCCGAGGCGACGGTCTCCTGGCGCATGTTCGCGGCACGCCGGAAGTTGAAACGGCTGTTGAACGCCAAAGGAGGCCGGAATGAATGACTTTGATTTGGATAGGAAGCTGAAGGCTGCGCAAGTTCCGGCGCGGGACGAAAATTATTGGGAATCGTTTCCGCGGCTTGTATCTGCGAAATTGCGCGCCGCTCCGGCCGAACGTCCGTTTGAACGTCATTGGTGGCCCCAGTTGGCGTGGGGTGGCAGCATCGCCTTTGTCTGCCTGGTCATCGGCTTCGCCATCGGCCATTGGCACGGCCAAAGGCAGACAACGGAGGCGGATGCCCTGTTGCAGAACGGGAAAATGCTGCGCGAAGTGTTGACGCTGTTCCCCAACCGTGTCCGCGCCATTGTTCAGGACGAGCACGGCATGCGACTGGTGCTTTCCGACCAGCCGGACGTGCCAACCTCAGTGCCGCTTTACGTTCATATCTGCGACGGCAAACAATGTTCGTCGCTGGTGACCTTCAGCGGCCAGGAACTCGAAATCGCCGGCCAAAAAATCACCGTCCTTTCCGATGCGCAAGACGGCATCATTTTAGAAGGGAACCAATTTGTGTGGTCCAGTTCGGCGCGGAATTTCGCACAAGGCGGATTGAAAATTGAAGCCAGGCGTTTGAATTCGATAACCCTGTGACAAAAAATTCATGAAAAAACTTCTGGGAGCTTTGGCGTTTGTAATTTTGGCGGCACGACTGTCCGCACAGTCAAACGAGCCGGTTCGGTTGGCGTTGATTTCAGAATCAGACGAAGCGTCCGTGGCTTCGGATGTTTTGACCGCCCAACTTTCCGGCAATGAAAAACTTCATCTGCTGGAACGAAACGAGGTTGAAAAGGTTTACCGGGAACAGGCATTGTCCGCCGCGAACAAGGACTATCTAAAACTGGGCCGGATTCTCGGCGCGGACGGGTTGTTGCTGTTTGATGTCGTGAGAACCCCACAAACGACCAATTTGACGGCGCGACTGATCGCGGTGAAGCCGGGTGTGGTTTTGACGGATGGCAGTTTTTCGTGGCCATTGAAAGACACGATGCAATGGGCGGAGTCGGTCACGACATATCTCAATTCCTTTTTGCCGAAGCTGACGTTGACGGCCAAAGACGCGATTCCCCTTTCGGTAGTAAACCTCCGTTCCGCCGTCCAGTCGGCCGAGGCGCAGGAAACGGAACGGCAATTGAAGTTGCTGGCCATCCAGCGCCTGAGCCAGGAACACCAGTTCTTTGTTTTGGAGCGGCAACGGATGCAATTGTTGAGCGAAGAGAAGGATTTGAAATCGGACGAATCCGCGTTTTGGGACGGGAGCTATTTGCTGGAAGGGGTTGTGGATCAAAACGGCTATTCCAAGGATACAATTACCATCGATGCCCGCCTGACTCCACCGAAAGGCAGCGCGCCGTTATTGTTTGAGGTCAGTGGCAGCCGCACAAATTATGCGGAAGTCATCAACCGGCTGGCGGTAAAAGTCACCGAATTGCTGAAGGTCAACTCTGTCGTCAAGGAATGGAATGCCGCCGACGAGGCGCAACAATACTTTGATGAAGCAAAATGGGCGCTGAGGTGGGGTGCTTTTCGAGAGGCACAAGCGGCGGCGGAATCGGCTTGGGCGTTGGGAAAGCGCGATATGGAATGCGCGACCGTGAGGATTGAATCCTATGCCGTGCCGCCGAACACCGGTGGATACCAAAAAGGGGAGTATACCAGTCGGCGCAATACTAATGAGATTATCCAAACAGTGGTAGAAGAAGCCGCGCCGGATCGTCTTTGGGGGTTGACTTGGAATGAACAGGATTACAATGGAACCAAAGTTGTGCAGTACGTTTCCGTTGGCAGACTCCCGGATCCCAAAAGCATCGATCTGGCCACCCATGCACTGCAACTTTATTACGATTTCAGCCAAACCTTGCCAGCGGGTGAACTGAAGGCAGGCTCAGCTTGGTATCGCTTGGGCGTCGAAGATTTGACGGTCGCCTCGCAAGTATTGCAGCACTTTTACTTTGTTCCCGAGTCGCAAGAACCTGCTGCCGAAAGGCTGGTACAATTGCGCTCACTCGCTCGTTCCGTCGCGGGCTGGATTTCCGAGTCGCCGTCGGTGCATGACAGCTATTTTGTGGGCGACCGCATTGCCACTCACGATGAACTTGCCCATACGATTGAAGAGAGCCCAAACATTTTCAGTTGTGAAGTGAAGTGGGGTTGTTTTTGGCAGGAGCGGCCGGAAGACTGCACTGCGCTTTACCGCGAACTGATGAGCAGCCCGGTTTTCTGTTACATCCACAAGGATTTTTGGCTGCGCGATTTGCCAACACCCCGACTGGTGGCTTGGGATGAGAATGATCGAAAGCGCATTCCGATGGTGTGGAGCAACTTCGGCCGGGAGCTGGCTGCTTCCACTAATGTGCTTTTGCAGTTGGAAGACAAGGCGCTCATGCTGGCCGACGCGGATAGCGAAAAGAAAATGGGCGCGGCCTTCGCCAATTTTTTCAACAGTGTTTTTGAAAACCGCGATGCGCTGGTGGCCAACCATGTCGAGGTGCTGTATTTGAATTGGGGTGCGGACGATCTTGTCAGCGCGAAAACCAGCGGTGGCATTGTTACGGACACCAAGGATTCGTTGCAGCATCTTTTTTATTCCGAATACCGCCCCAAACTCGAAGCCATGGATCAGGAGTACCGGGGCAAGGCAGTTCCTGCCGGACAGATTCTTTCCACGTTTGAAAAACAGAAGCAGTATTTGAAAGACAACAGACCACACGATTTTCTTGAGTTTGCGCATACGTTTTTGATTGGAGAGCCAAATTATTCCAAAGCCCAGGCGCTTGAAATCCAGCCGCTGCTCGCCGCTTACAAATCAAATCTTGTCGCTCAATCCCGAAACGCTTCCGGGATGCAAAAGGGCGAATTAATGAGCGCAATCGCCCAAGTTGGTTTTGTGGAAAATGGCCTGAACCGTACCTTGAATCCGCCCGCGCCGAGGCTCCAGCAACCAGCGCAAACCCGGACACCCAAGCCCGCCCCGGTCACGAAGGCTGTGGTTGCTGCTGCGGTTCCCACCCCTGCGCCGGAAATCGTCACCAATGTGATTGTGGTGAGCAAATATTTAGCGATTCCCGGGGAAAGGCTCATCAATTTGGACAGTTCTGAGCACATTTGGTATTTGTGGGGCACCATTACTGCGCATCACTGGTATGATGGGAGGCTGTTGCTGGATTACGAATACTCCGCAGCCACACAGTGGTTGGACGAAAAAGGAAATGTAACGGGCGGTCGTAACGTCAGTGGTCCGGCCATTGCCATCCTTGATCCCGCTACGGAGCACTGGGATGTCATCGGTTGTCCTGAAGCGGACATTCAATCGCAAAACAATTTTTATCATCGCAGCGCGCTTTTGCACGGTGAATTGTTTACCTGCGATGGCGGACAGATCAAAAAATATGACTTCCAAAACCGGCAGTGGATGATTTTAAAGATTTCGAATGGCAACAATTACGAATTGTTTGCCGTCAATGGGCATCTTTACGCGGCTAGCAGTGACATGATTTTCGAGATTTTAGACGGCGGAAAATCAACCCAAATCTTGGCCAGCACCAGAAGGAATCCGCCCGCTTCTACGTTGGATAGGGAGGATTTGGGAACCCCGACTTTGTTTGAGGGGCCGGACCATTCGCTGCGGGCTCGCACCTCAAGTAAAATTTTCACTTGGGCAGGCAACGATTGGCGTGAAGATTCCGGCGCACCACCCGCCTTGTCCCGGTATGAAATCCGGCAAGAAAATGGTGCGGCAAAGGATGCATATAACGCCGCCTTGCTTTGCTTTTCCCGCGATTTGCCTCTGCCCCAAAAAATATTTTTAAAATTCGCTCCCGCCGATGCGAAAATTCCCGCTTGGGTTTTTCCCACCACCAACCTTCTGTTATTCGGTCCGGAAACTTCGCGCTTCGAGGGCTTAAATGACCGCAAGGCAGGTGTTTGGTTGATGCCTGTTTCCCAACTTGATTCTGCAATCGCTGCACAAAAACAAATCCAACTTGAACAAAAGGCACAGGCGGTTGCCGCAGCGGGACAAGCCCAAAAAAATCTTCTGGCGAAATACGACCGAAACCACAACGGCATCATTGATCAAGACGAAAGAGAAGAGGCGCTGGATGATCCGGCCTTCATTGAGTCTGAATTGGACACGATTGACGCCAATCATAATAATCGGCTTGACCCCGAGGAACTTGTCTATTTCGACGCCAACCAGGACAAAATTTTAGAACCAAAGGAACAGGCCGGGATTGATATCGCACAACACCTGCTGACAGCAAAACTCTTGAAGCAATTCGATGTCAATGGCGATAACCTTCTCGATCGGAATGAATTTGACGGTTTACTGCAATCTGGCGTGAGCGCCAAGATGTCATCCAGTCTTGATTTCTTACTCTCAGATGCAAATCACGACGGGTCCATTGATCCTGGGGAACTTGAATCGTTCTTGAAGCAGCAATTACGCAGGGAACTTCAAGCGCGCGGAGTGCCGACCGCAGCCCTTTTTAACCAGATGAGGGTTGAGGCGAACAAGACCACTGACCCCCGGCAATTATTCAAGGAAGCTGTGGAATTTTACTGGCAGATTCCCGGTAGTATCACCAATAAACCGCCATTCAACAGAAGGATTCCACCCGGCAGTGGTCTTGTTACCAATGGGATGCACAGCGGCGTAACTCAATGAACCTATCCACTCTAATGCTGACACGAAAATGAAGATTTGGATATTGGTATTGATGTTGTCGGTTGCAGCCGACATGCAAGTGCAGGCGCAGTCAAATGAGCCAGTCCGGCTGGCGTTGATTTCAGAATCAGATGAAGCATCCGTGGCTTCGGATGTTTTGACCGCCCAACTTTCGGGCAATCCAAACATCCATCTGCTGGAGCGAAATGAAATCGAGAAAGTCTATCGCGAGCAGGGATTGTCGGTGGCCAACCAGGATTATTTGAAACTGGGCCGGATTCTCGGCGCGGACGGGTTGTTGCTGTTTGATGTCGTGAGAACGCCGCAGATGACCAACCTGATGGCGCGGTTGATTGCAGTGAAGCCAGGGGTTGTGTTGACGGACGGCAGTTTTCCCTGGCCATTGAAAGATACAATGCAATGGGCGGAATCAGTCGCCATCGGTCTTAATTTCTTTTTGCCGAAACTGACGTTGCTGGCCAAGGACGCGATCCCAATTTCAGTGGTGAATCTCCGCTCCGCCGTTCCGTCGGCAGAGGCGCAGGAGACGGAACAGCAATTGAAACTGCTGACGATCCAGCGATTGAGCCAGGAGCGGCAGTTCTTTGTGTTGGAGCGGCAACGGATGCAATTGTTGAGCGAGGAAAAGGAATTGAAATCGGACGAGTCAGCGTTTTGGGACGGCAGCTATTTGCTGGAAGGCGTTGTGGACCAAAGTGGATATTCCAAAGAGACCGTTACCATTGATGCCCGGCTGACTCCACCAAAAGGCGGCGCGCCGTTGTTGTTTGAGGTCAGTGGCAGTCGCACGAATTTCGCCGAGGTCATCAACCGGCTGGCGGTAAAAGTCACCGAATTGCTAAAGGTCAATTCCGCCGTCAAAGAATGGAAAGCCGCCGATGAGGCAGGTCAGTTTTTTGATGAAGCGAAATGGGCGCTGAGGTGGGGAGTCTATTCCGAAGCACAGGCGGCGTCGGATTCAGCGTGGGCATTGGGGAAACGCGACATGGATTGCGCTTTGGTGCGGGTAAGGTCTTACTTGGCAGATGCGAAACCCGCCGACCCCAACGAACTATATGAACAAACCATTTCCAAGGACGAAACCGATACTTCTAAACATTCCAATTCCTCCATCCAAGAAGCAACGAATGCTGCCACCGGAGAAGTAATTTCGATATTTAGGCGAAGCGGCAATACCGTTAGCTATATAAACTTCAAGAAGCGTCCTGATCCTTTAAGATTTGCCTCGGTCATTTGCGCGCTTGAACTTTACGAAGCACAGTTGAATTCTCTGCAATGGAGTGATCCAACAACCCGCAAAGAGTGGTGTGAGCTGGGCACAAGCCTTCTGGAAACCGCCGGCCAATGGTTGCGGGATTATTATCTCGCAAAGCAGGCACGGGCGGAAGTGGAGACCCGGTTGGAGTCAATGCGGCGACTTTGCAGGACAATTTCGTCTGCGCTTGTCGTGATGCCGGAGGCCAATGAGGAACGGTTTTGGGACGCTTTGGGTGGTTTCGGCGTCTTTTGGTGCGAGACACCGGAAGAAGGCACAGATCTTTACAGGAAACTTTTCAGGCTGCGCCGATTTAGTTCTGTGCGCAAACATGTCACCGGGTGCTACCCGGTTTTCTGCAATAGACTGCTACTGCCCGTGCTGGCGGCGTGGCAACCAGAGGATGACGTCCGGATTCCCCGCCTCTGGCATGATCTGTTGGAAGAGATGTGCTCGTCAACAAACAGCGAACTTCGCGGCAATGGCTACTTCATCGTTTGTACGGAGGCCGAGGATGCGCAGACATTCATAAAAGCCCTCCGAGTTTCAAATATGTGTTTCTACGGTAATGACTCGAGCATCGCTGCCGACCTTGGAACGTTGTGGACGGAAGGACGAGACAAATTCCCCCGCGACCAATGGGAGTTGGCTTGGCAGGCGAAACTCGACCCGGTTATCGAACTGGGAACTCAGGAAGCCAGATCGAATGCTATGCAATCTATTCCCCCCCCACCCATGTTATCGCGACCGTTCCAATTCCCTGCGAATTCGAATCTTCCAACGTTGGCAAAACCCGCGCCTGTTGCTCCGCACAAAGCCGAAACCCAACCCACCAATCTGCTCGAAGTCACCCGGTTCTGGGAGATTCCGCTGACCAACAAATTGACGTTCACCAATTACTCCAACAAAGGCGAAATTCAGAGTCTCGCTACTTGGGGCGCGCCGAGTTCGGTAATCGCTTTCTGCTATCGTGAAGGTCATTTATGGGTGGAAGTCGATCGCGAATGTCGTTCTGTGCATGAGCGTTTTTTCTTCGAGGTAAACCTAGACACTTTCACATCAGAATGCATTCCGATTGACAACGAGCGATACCATCCGCAAGACAGTTACGATTTTGCGGGCCCGTTTCGGACGTTTGAAGTTTATAGCAACTATCTTTACGTCAGTTCAAGCGATGGCATCAAACGATACTCGCTGGCGCGCAAAACGTGGGAAGACCTGCCTGTCCCGGTCGGCGGTCATGCCCGGATCACTGCATTTGATGGGCGGATATTTTTAACCAGTGCGAGCGCAATCATTGAAATGTCGCCTGACGGTCAAATGTCAAAGGTCCTCGCCAGCACCCGCCGCCGGCCGCCGCTGACAACGCTTGACACCATGGACAGTTTTTTCGTGAAAGTGGCGCCGGACTGGAATTCCTGCAGGCTTTTTGCGCCCATTCTTCCTGGTCCTGACGGTTCGATCATCGCCTTTTTGAAGGGGCGGCTTTACCTGTTGGCGCAAGGTGCAAGTGCCTTGACGCCTTGGACGGAAATCCTTGGGGGCCGGGAGGCGGAACTTTCTTTTTCTCCCGGAGGTTTGCTGGTTTTGTCCTCCCTTGATGTTATGAAGCCTCCGCCAGCTTCCGAACTGTATCTGACTCGCGCCGGCTCCACCAACGTAGATTGCATTTTTGCCGACGGGCCAAGTTCGGCGGAACAAGCTTACTTGAACCAGATAGGGATCCACAGACAACAACCGCCGCCGCGGTGGGCTTCACCCGAAGGAATGCGGATTGCCGATTGGCCTGCCTGTTTGGATGGGGACACGGTGTGGGTGCTGTATGGCCCTCCCCGCGATATTACTTTGCTCCACTTTGTGCCTGGCCAAGCTAAACCGGTATCATACCGGTTACGCTTGAAACAGCCAATTGCTAGCGACGCGCATTTCGATTGGACTCTCCCGTACAAATGGATTCAAATTGAAGCGACGCCGCAAGGCATTGTTTTCGGTGGCGCGGGGGTGAGCCGTGGTCTCTGGTTTGTTCCTTCCACAGACCTTCAAAGGATTGACCAGCCTGAATTGTCTAAATAATTAGAAATGAACGCGCTTGCCATATTGACTCTTCTGAGCACCGCCTGTTTGTGGACAAACGGCGCACAAGCGCAAATTGAGCTTCTGCCCGACAAGGAACCGCAATGCGTGTTCGCCGGTAATGCGCGGCCAATCACCGTCGTCTGGTACAACGCCTGTGACAAAACTATGGACGCCGAAATACGAACCCGGCTTTATCAAACCAGTTCTGCGACCGTGGCCCCACTGAGTGAACAGTCTTGGAAGAAAATCACGATTCTGCCCAAACAAACCGTCCTCGAATCTGCGCAAGTGGATTTTCCCGCCGTGAAGGCCGAAACGCGGTTTCTCCTTCAATGGCTGGAAGGCTCGAATCGTGTCATTGGCAAAACCGAGGTGCTGGTTTACCCGACGAATCTGCTGGCCGAATTAAAAACGCTCATGGGTGAAAACGTTTTGGGTGTCTTTGACCCAAACAACGAACTCAAGCCGTTGCTCCAGCAGAACCACATGGAATTTTCAGATTTGGGAGAGGCGGCACTAGAAGATTTTCGGGGTAAACTAGCTGTCATCGGGCCATTTCTATCGAAGACCCAAATGCGCGAAGGCCTGGCGCAAGCCGTTCAGAGAATTGCCTGGAAGGGTGCGGCGGTGGTCTGGATTCAACCGCCCTCGGAACCGAAGGACAAAATCAAACCATCGTTTTATATCGTGCCGGAGGGCAAGGGTGCAGTGGTAGTCGTCCAGTCTGACCTGGTTGCCGGTCTGTCAGAAAATCCCAGGTCGCAACTCAACCTGATTTATTTTTCCAAACTGGCGCTGAATCCCGAATCATTTCCTTTGCCTGATTTAAAAACGCAACCATGAAATCAAAAACATTATGAAAACACGAATCCCATTCATACTGGCCCTGTTACTGGCCGCAGGTGCTATTGCGCGCGCAACTCCGCAGGATATTCTCACCGTCGCGGTCTTCGACTTCGATTCGAAGGACGAAGCTGTGAGCGGCCTCGGCCCGAAGGTGGCCACGCTGGTCAACGCCAATCTGTCCGCCGAACCGCAAATCATCACGGTGGAGCGCGCCGAACTTGAAAAGGTGTTAGGCGAACAGGAACTCGGCCTGTCCGGCACGGTCAACCCGGACAGCGCGGCCAAAATTGGCCAACTGACCGGCGCCAAGGTGCTCGTCACGGGACGGGTGTTCAAAGCGGACGACCAGACCATCATCGTCGCCAAGGTCATCGGCACCGAGACCAGCCGGGTTTATGGCGAAATGGTGCAAGGCGGATCGTCAGCCACCATTGTTGACCTGTCATCCAGTCTCGCGAAGAAAATCGCCGCTGATGTGTCGGGGAAAAGCGACACCTTGGTGGCGAAGGTGGAAACGCGCGAGGAACGGATTGCCAAAATCAAGCAGGCGCTCGCCGGCAAGACACTGCCGGTGGTTGCGGTGAAGATCAACGAACGGCATTACGGACCGCACATCATTGACCCGGCGGCGGAGACGGAACTGTCGCTGATTTTGCAACAGTGTGGTTTCACGCTGGCGGACAACAATTCCACCAACAAACCGGCCATCGAAATTACAGGCGACGCCTTCAGCGCGTACGGCATGCAGAAGGGCAACCTGATTTCCTGCAAGTCGCGGGTGGAAATCAAGGTCCGCGACATTGCCACGGGAAACATCCTAATGGTGGACCGTCAGACCAGCGTGGGTGTGGACATTGCGGAGCAGACCGCCGCCAAGACGGCATTGCAGAACGCGGCGGACGTGCTGGCGGAGCGGGTAATCCCTAAGCTGGTCAAGTGAATGGAGATCCAGTTATTTCGTGGACGCGCGGCGCACCCGTTCTTTTTTCTCCTCCAACTCGGCTTGAAGTTTTTTGCGTTCGCCGACCAATTGCTGCTGCAGCGTTTCGGCTTTTTCGAAGTTGCCGGTGGCAGCGGCCTTGGCAATCTCGTCCTTCAACGCGATCTCGCGCCCGGCAATTTTCGCGCCGTATTGGGCGTCCAGCTCCGCGAGCTGTTTTTTCTGCGCGCCGGTGAGTTTGATGGCAGGAGCGGCTTTGCTGAGCCGTTCCATTGCGAGTTCGTAGGCCGTCTTCATATTTTCGGGTCTGGCGTCTGGGTTCTGGGAGCTGGGGTGTCAGCGTCGGCCTTTTTCTTCTTCCACGGCTGGCTTGGAAATTTGATGGGCGGCGGTTTGGGTTTGGCCATTTGCAATTCAGGCTCTTCGCCGGGTTTTGCGCCAGGTGGGCCGGCCTTGGCATCGGCGCGCCACGATTCAATTTTCGCCTGCAGGCCGTGATGTTCAGCCTTCTGCCGGTCGCCGCTTTTCATGTAAAAGAGCGAGAGGTTCGTATGGACGAATTGTTCCTTGGGGCGAAGCGCCTCGGCCTTGTGGCCTTCGGCAATCGCGGACGCAAAATCGCCCTGGCGGTAATAAGCCATGCCGAGGGCGAGTTGGGCGTCAAAGTGCGCCGCGTCAGCCGCCAGCACGGCCCTGAGCCTGGCGATGGCCCCGTTGAAATCGCCGCGGCTGAATTCAAACATCGCGTCGTCATATTGTTCCTGCGAAGTCATGCAAATCTTCAATGGCACGCTACGCACAATGGCGGCTTCGCGCAAGTGACAGATGACTCCAGCCGAAAAGATAATTTTTCCAAGTCACCGGAGTTCATAAATAGCACTAATCAACATCTTAAGCGTGAAAAATTTGTCGGCGCCATAAATTCTAACTTGTTGATTTTCAGTAAGATAAATCGTGGATTAGAATTTGACACGTTCACCTTCAGTGGCTTAATGTGACGTGGCAAGGTGTCGTGCTGATTTGGCTTCAGCCGCCGGTTCACCTTGTGTCGCAGTAAATTTTAAACGTGAGGTTTTCATGAGTGATACAACCGCAACCGCCTCGTGGGGCGGCGCGCCGAAGGTTTCGCGAATCAACGAAGCCGTGATCCGCATCGCCGGCAATTCGCAGGATGGCATCCAGGCCATCGGCGGTTTTCTCGCGCGGCTCGCCGGCCGCAGCGAGCAGGAGGTCATGACGTTCATGACCATCCCGGCCACGATTTCCGGCGGCCCCTCGATTTTCCAGGTGCGCATCGGCTCCGGCGAGGTGTTGAGCGCGGGCGACGATGCCGACGTGCTGCTCCCCTTTTACCAGCATTCCTACGAAGACCACATCGGCTCGCTCAAAAAGGGCGGCATTGTCCTTTACGATTCCGACCATGTCGTGCCGAACCCGGAATGGCAGAAGGATTACCGCCACGTCGGTGTTCCCATTTCCACCCTGACCGTGGAAGCCATCGGCGGCACGGCCAAGGACAAGGGCAAAAACATCTTTTCGCTCGGCCTGATCGCGCGAATCTTCGACCTGAACGTGCCGAAACTTGAAAAGCTCATCGCCGAACGTTTCGGTGGCAAGGACGAGAGCATCGTCAGAAATGCCCTCGTGGCCTTCCACGCGGGCTATTCGTATTCCGTCGGTGATTTACTGGAGACGTTTCAATTTTCCCCCAGCCGCCAGCGCGAAGGACAACAAGTCGTCATGAACGGCAATGAAGCGCTGGGTTACGGTCTCATTGCCGCCGGCGTGCGCTTTGGCGCGGGTTATCCCATTACGCCGTGGACAGACATCATGGAATTGCTCCGGCGTGAACTGCCCAAATATGGCGGCACCTTCGTCCAGTGCGAGGATGAAATCGCTTCCGTTTCGATGGCCATGGGCGCGAGTTATGCCGGGCGCGTCGCGGTCACGGGTTCCAGCGGTCCGGGTATTTCTCTCAAAATGGAATCGGTCGGCTGGGGCGTGATGGCCGAGGTGCCGGTGGTGGTTGTGGATGTTCAACGCGGCGGCCCGTCCACCGGCTTGCCGACAAGCGTCGAGCAATCCGATCTGAACATCGCCCGCTTCGGCAGCCACGGCGATTCGCCCCGCGTCGTGCTGGCACCGGCCAACGTCGAGGATTGTTTCTACACCGCCATCGAGGCCGTCAACATCGCGCGCAAATACAATGTTCCGGTTTTCATTCTGAGCGATCAGGCCATCGCCACGCGCATCGAGGCGTTTCCAGAACCGAACCTCGAAAAAGTGTGCCAGGACATTTCGCCTGACCTGACGATGGTTCCCGATTTCACGCCGTATGATTTGTCCACTCCGGACGGTGTTGTCCCTCGGGTCGCGCCCGGCACGCGCATTGCCAGCGGCAAATATCCCGTTGCGACCGGTCTCGAGCACGATGAAGCCGGCCACCCGACCAGCGCGCCCAAGGTGCACCAGGCCATGGTCGCCAAGCGACGCAAGAAATTGCTGGCCCTCCAGGCGACGCTGTCCGTACCGAAGGTTTACGGACCGCCGGAGGGCAACGTCCTGCTCGTCGGCTGGGGTTCGACGCAAGGCCCGATTTGCGAGGCCGTGGACCGCGCCCGTGCCGCCGGCGACAGCATCTCGTCGCTGCACATCAAACATCTCCATCCGCTGCCGAACGGGTTGGAAAACATTTTCTCCGGGTTCCACCACGTGCTCGTTGTGGAGATGAACGATGAAGGGTTTTATGGTTACGGCCAGCTTGCCGGCATGCTGCGCGCCCGTTATTGCGACCCCCGGATCCGCGGCATCAACAAGACCGACGGCCTGACGTGGAAGGTGAAGGAGCTTCTTGCGGCGGTGAAACTAAAATTGTCCTCGAACGGCCAGGCCGCCAAAACCGTCTAATATTCAAAGTTGAAAGATGTTATGAGCGAAACGATTGCCGAAAGTCCCGTGCGTGTCCCGCAAAGCGGGATTCCCGTCACGGCGCCGCCGCCCGCTCCGGAGCGCAAGGGTCTGACGAAAAAGGAGCTTGCCGCCGATCACCCGACGTGGTGTCCCGGTTGCGGCGATTTCTCGGTGCTCGCGCTTTACTTCAAGCTCATTGAAAAGCGCAAGCTCACGCACGAGCAATTCGTCAGCATCGCGGGCATCGGCTGTTCGAGCCGGTTTCCGTATTTTGTGCAGGCACACGGGGTGCATTATATCCACGGGCGCGCGTTGCCGTTTGCCAGCGGCATTTCACTTTCCCGGCCGGATTTGCACGTGTTCGTTTTCGGCGGCGACGGCGACGCGTTTTCGATTGGCGGCAATCATTTCACTCATACCGCGCGCAAAAACGTGAAGCTCACCTATGTCGTCATGGACAACTGGGTTTATGGCCTGACGAAAAAGCAGACGTCGCCCACGTCGCCGCTCGGTTTCAAGAGCAAGACCGACCAGTGGGGCGCGGTGGATTACCCGATCAATCCACTGAAACAGGCCATCGCCGCCGGGGCCACGTTCGTCGCGCGCACCACGTCCACGAATCCGAACCATGTGCTGGCGATGATGGAAGCCGCGATGGACCACGACGGCTTCAGCTTCATCGAATGTCTTAGTGAATGCGTGGAATTTTACGAGGGCGCGTTCGACGCCGCGAACCCGCGCAAGGGCGGCTTGTTCAAGGAAGTGCCGAAGGACCACGACGTGAGCGACGAAACGACTGCCTACCAGCTCGCCGGCACGGATTTCCCGGGTTACTTTGGCATTTTTTACAAATCCAACAAGCCGACCAAAAACGCGAAGGAAGCCGACATCAACCAGGCTGCGAGGGAAAAGATCAAAGGCTTGAAGGACTGGCAGATTCTCCAGAAAAACTTCGACCGGCTGAAGTAATTTACGACATCTGATTTGCGATTTACGAGTCCGTCGAATTTTCGCCAGGCTCTTAAATTATTTACTGGCGCGTCAATCGTGAATCGTAAATCGTAAATCGCCAATGCCGATTTACGAATTCGCCTGTCCGAAGTGCCGCCGGATTTTCAGCTTCCTCTCGAAGCGCGTGAATCCCGGGCGCCCGCCGGTTTGCCCCAAATGCGGCAATAAAAAAATGTCCAAGCAGATCAGCCGCTTCGCCATGACCAAGGGGTTGAAGGAATCATCCGCCAAAACCGACGCCGGCGCCCCGGACGGTCCGCCCATGCCCGATTTCGACGACCCGCGGGTCGCCCGCGCCATGGCCGAGATGGAACGCGACATGGAACATCTGGACGAAAACAATCCGCGGCACATGGCGCACCTGATGAAGAAAATGAAAGGTCTTATGCCGCCCGGTTCGACGCCGAAGGAACTGGATGTGGCCATCAAACGCTTGGAGGCCGGGGAAGACCCCGAAAAAATCGAAGCCGACATGGGCGACGTGCTTGGCGATTTCATGGGCGGCCCGGAAGGCGGCGCTGGTGGCGGCGGTTACACCAAGGACAGCGGACTCTATGACTATTAAAAAGGGGCTCCGCTTCAAAACCGCCTGTTACACCATCGAGGGAATGAATTCCTTCGCCACGGTGCTTTTTTTCAACTACCTCTACTTTTTCATGCAGGCGCGGCATGGTTTCAGCGACAAGGACAACCTCGCCTTTGCTGCGCTGCTCGGATTGGCTTACACGTTTGGTTCCTGGCAGGCCGGGCGGTTCGCGCGGCGCCACGGTTATTTCACCGCGCTCAAACTCGGGTTTAGCATCATGCTCGTCTCACTGGCCGTCGGTTCGCAATTAAACTCTGCGCCGGGCCAAATCCTCGCCGCGATCGTCGTCACCCTCGGTATGTGTCTCATCTGGCCGACGATTGAAGCCCTCGTCAGCGAAGGCGAAACGCCCGAAGGCGTGCCGCGCGCCGTTGGCCTTTACAACATCACTTGGGCGGTGGCCAATGCGATAGCGTATTTCATTGGCGGCACATTCATCCAAACGTTCGGTTTCCGAAGCATCTTCTATTTGCCAATCGGGATTGTGCTCATCCAGCTTGCCCTGACCTTCTGGCTGCAAAATCACGCAACCGAACTGGCCCGGCTGACCGTCAACAAACCGCCCGCCGCGCCCCCGCCGCCCGACCCCCATCGGCCATCGCCGGCAAAGGCGAAGGCGTTTCTGCGCATGGCGTGGCTCGCCAACCCGTTCGCCTACATCGCCATCAATACCTTCATCGCCGTCATCCCCGGCCTCGCTGCGCGGTTGCATCTCTCACCGATGCTGGCGGGATTCACCTGCTCGCTCTGGTGCTTTGCGCGGCTTGGCATATTCCTCACGCTGTGGTCCTGGACCGGCTGGCATTACCGCTTTCGCTGGCTCGTGACGGCATTCGGCCTCCTCGTCGTTTCGTTCGCGGCGATTCTCATCGTGCCGAGTCTGGCCGTGCTGCTCGTGGCGCAAATTTTCTTCGGCGTGGCCATCGGGCTGATTTATTACTCGTCGTTGTTTTACTCGATGGACGCGAGCGAAATCAAAAGCGAACACGGCGGCATTCACGAGGCGGCCATCGGTGTGGGCAACTGCCTCGGTCCGGCGGTCGGCGCGGCGTCGTTGCAATTCCTGCCGCAATACGCCAACAGCGGCGCGCTGGCCGTAAGCGCGCTGCTGCTCTGCGGCTTCGGCGCGCTGCTCACGATTTGGAAGACCGCCCGGTGAGATTAACGCAAAGGCGCCAAGGCGCTAAGCCGCCAGGAGAAAACAATCCTCAATTGCTTTGCGCCTTTGCATCTTTGCGTCTTTGCGTTAAAAGAAAGCCATGGAATCCGAACGCAAAACTCTGGATGACCGCGCGAAAATGTCCGAGCTGGAGCGCATCCGGCACTCGTGCGCCCACGTCATGGCCACGGCCATTGCCAAACTCTGGCCGGACGCCCAGTTCGCCTCCGGCCCGGCGGTCGAAAACGGATTTTACTACGACGTCGAACTCGCCCACCGTATCTCGCCCGAAGATTTCCCGAAAATCGAGGAGGAGATGAAAAAGGAAATCAAGGCGAACCACACTTTTGAGAAAATCGTCGTCTCGCGCGAACAGGCGTTGGCGGATGCTCACCGGGGACGCCTTGGCGCATTGGCCGACCGCCAAGTCCCGAGCAAATTCAAGATTGGGAACCTTGCCGACATTCCCGAAGGTGAGCCAATCACCTACTACAAAAGCGGCGACTTCATTGATCTTTGCGCCGGGCCGCACGTGCTGCGCACCGGCAACATCGGCGCGTGCAAGCTCACGACCGTGGCCAGCACCTATTACAAGGGCGACGAGCGCAATCCGCAGCTCCAGCGCATCTACGGCACCGCGTTCAAGAACAAGACCCAGCTCGACGAGTATTTCAAAATGGTCGAAGAGGCCAAGCGCCGCGACCATCGCAAGATCGGGCAGGAAATGGGCCTGTTCGCGATTGACACTGAATACGTCGGTCCCGGTCTGCCGCTCTGGTTGCCCAAAGGAACAGCGATTGTGGAGGAACTGGAAAAGCTAGCAAAGGAAACCGAATTTGCCGTCGGCTACGTGCGCGTAAAGACACCGCATATCGCTAAGGAGAAAATGTACCTTACCAGTGGGCACCTGCCGATTCTCTACAAGGAATCGATGTTCCCGCCGATGACACTTCGACAGCAATTTAGTGAAGCCCGTGAAGAAGATCGGATAAGAATCCAAGGCAAGATTCGGCTCTTGGAACACAAAATTCAAGAACACTGCTTCGACGACCCGAAAGTGACTCAAATTCGACAGATGCGCGGTGAAGAACGTGGTTCAAGCGAAAATCAGTTTGCGGTCGTCGAGGAGTTGCTAACAAGCTGGAGAAAAAATCCTTCCGCAGTTCCGGATGCAAAAATGAGAATATTAGCGGAAGAATTGCACCAACTTGATGGGCAACTCAAAGAACTTCGTAAGAAGCTTGAGGAACATTATTACCTCAAAGCCATGAACTGCCCGCATCATCACCGCATTTTTGCGGCTGAGCCGCGCAGTTACCGCGATCTCCCGTTGCGTCTGGCTGAATACGGCACCAACTATCGTTACGAGCAGTCGGGCGAGTTGTTCGGCCTGATGCGTGTCCGCTCGCTGAACATGAATGACGCGCATATTTATTGCACGCCGGAGCAATTCGCCGCCGAATTCAATGCGGTGAACGATTTGTACCTGAAATACTTTAAGATATTTGCTATCGACAAATACGTGATGCGCTTCAGCACGCACGATCCGTCCCGTCTCACCGGCGACAACGCCAAATTCGTCAACGAACCGGAGCTGTGGAAGCAGACCGAAGACATGGTCCGCAAGACACTCATTGATTCGAAGATCCCGTACGTGGAAGTGCCGAACGAAGCGGCGTTTTACGGCCCGAAGATTGACGTGCAGGTCTGGAGCGTCATTGGCCGCGAATTCACGCTGGCGACCAACCAGGTGGATTTCGCCGTGCCTAAGCGCTTCGGCTTGGTCTATCGCGACAGGGACAACACGGACAAGACGCCGTTGTGCATCCATCGCGCGCCGCTCGGCACGCACGAGCGGTTCATCGGCTTTCTCATCGAGCATTACGCCGGCAATTTCCCGCTCTGGCTCGCGCCCGAACAGGTCCGCGTGCTCACCATCGGCGAGGAGGAACCGCTCGTGGATTACGCGAAGAAAATCACGGCTGAGTTGCGGGCGAACATGGTCCGCGCCGAGGGCGATTACGGCACCGACAAGATCAACGGCAAAATCCAGCGCGCGGAAGAGGCGAAAGTGCACACGATGCTCGTCATCGGCCCGCGCGACCTGCAAGCCGGGAACGTGAGCGTTCGTCTGCACGGCAAAGGCAACCTCGGCGCGAAACCGAAGGCAGAGGTGATTGCCCGAATTTTGACGGCGATTCAGGAACGACAGACGTGAAGACAAAGCAGGCATCTTGTGCACCTCACCTGCTGGTGGCCCTCTGCCAGGAGTCAGACGTCCCGCCCGAGGCTACTTTTTCAAACGAAAGAAATTGGCCCCGCCGGAAATCGGGTTCGTAACCGTGAATTGAAGATTCACAACCACCGGGATATTCGTCAGCGTGATCCAGGAATTCGGGTTGGCGAGATTGGTGGTGGTTTGCAGACTGAAATTCTGCGCCGAGGGCGGCCATGAAAGGGTGATGTTGGTTCCCGAAAGGTTCACCTGCAAAGTGGGGGCCTGCGAAACAGGCGAGACAACCAGTGCCATACTATGATACCCGCCCGCGGCGATGGCCAAGACGATGCTTAAACCGCCCGGCACCGTGCTTTGGCCAGCAGAATTGTCTCCCCAAGCCACGACGGTCCCGTCGGACTTGAGCGCCAAACTGTGTGCCCATCCCCCACCGATGGCCAGGACGTTGCTTAAACCGCCCGGCACCGTGCTTTGGCCAGCAGAGTTGTCTCCCCAGGCCACGACGGTTCCATCGGACTTGAGCGCCAGACTGTGTGCCCATCCCGCGGCGATGGCCACGACGTTGTTCAGACCGCCCGGCACCAAGCATTGGCCATAATAGTCGTCTCCCCAGGCTACGACGGTCTCGTCGGACTTGAGCGCCAGACTATGTGTCCATCCCGCGGCGATGGCCACGGCGTTGCTTAAACCGATCGGCACCGTGCATTGGCCAGAATAGTTGTATCCCCAAGCTACGACGGTCCCGTCGGACTGGAGCGCCAGACTGTGATACCCTCCCGCGGCGATGGCCACGACTTTGCTCAAACCGCCCGGCACCGTGCATTGGCCAGAGGAGTTGTCTCCCCAAGCCACGACGGTCCCGTCGGACTGGAGCGCCAAACTGTGATACCCTCCTGCGGCGATGGCCACGACGTTGCTTAAACCAATCGGCACCGTGCTTTGGCCATAATTGTTGTTTCCCCATCCCCAAGCCACGACGGTTCTATCGGACTTGAGCGCCAGACTGTGATACGCTCCCGCGGCCATGGCCACGACGTTGCTTAAACCAATCGGCACCGTGATTTGGCCATAATTGTTGTCTCCCCAAGCCATGACGGTTCCATCGGACTGGAGTGCCAAACTGTGATACGCTCCCGCGGCCATGGCCACGACGTTGCTCAGACCGCCCGGCACCGTGCATTGGCCAGCAGAGTTGTCTCCCCAGGCCACGATGGTCCCGTCGGACTGTAGCGCCAGACTGTGATAATCGCCCGCGGCGATGGTCTCGACGTTGCTCAAACCACTCGGCACCGTGCTTTGACCAGCAGAGTTGTCTCCCCAGGCCGCGACGGTCCCGTCGGAATTGAGTGCCAAACTGTGATTCCCTCCCGCGGCGATGGCCACGACGTCGCTTAAACCACCCGGCACCGTGCTTTGGCCGGCAGAGTTGTTTCCCCAAGCTACGACGGTTCCATCGGACTTGAGCGCCAGACTGTGATAATCGCCCGCGGCGATGGTCTCGACGTTGCTCAAACCACCCGGCACCGTGCTTTGGCCAGCAGAGTTGTTTCCCCAAGCCACGACGGTTCCATCGGACTTGAGCGCCAGACTGTGATACCCTCCCGCGGCGATGGCCACGACGTTGCTCAAACCGCCCGGCACCGTGCTTTGGCCATAATTGTTGTCTCCCCAAGCCACGACGGTTCCGTCGGACTTGAGCGCCAAACTGTGATACTCTCCCGCGGCGATGGCCACGACGTTGCTTAAACCGCCTGGCACCATACTTTGGCCTTCATAATTACGTCCCCACGCCACGACGGTCCCGCCGGGCTTGAGCGCCAAACTGTGATACCCTCCCGCGGCGATGGCCTTAAAGCGGGTGCCGGGCTGAACCACGGGCATCGCTTGGTCTCCCCACGAAGCAACACTCCCGGTTTGCGTCGCCTTGGCTGGATGTGACACAAGGAATGCCGCTCCGCACGCCATTACAAGATTGAACATCTTCCGCTTCATGGTCTTCGGCTTCCCGGCTAATTTACGCGTCCCGGGCTGAAGTGATCCGATTCTATCAAAAGCCAGCCGGTCGTGCAAGGGATGTTTGCTTTATTCCAAGGTGCAGAGGCGGCCTTCGTTTCCGGAGGCAGCTTGGGGGTATTCAAATTTTCGTTTTACGTCGGTAGCGGCGTTGGTGTTGGTGCTTTCGCTTTGGCTTTTGCGCCGCCGGAGTCTAAGACAGTACGGAAATTGTTTGGCAGATGCGGCAAGTTGAAGTTTCCGTATGGCGGGTTGATTGGCAGGCTTGCCAGCGATTGAGCCTGTTGGGCCGGATTGGACGGGATTGTTTTCATTCAGCCATGAACTGCCCGCATCATCACCGCATTTTTGCGGCCGAGCCGCGCAGTTATCGCAACTTGCCGTTGCGGCTGGCGGAATACGGCACCAACTATCGCTACGAGCAGGCCGGCGGGTTGTTCGGTCCTCATGCGCGTGCGGTCGCTCAACATGAACGACGCGCACATCTATTGCACGCCGGAGCAGTTCGCGCAGGAGTTCAACGCGGCGAACGAGCGGTTCATCGGCTTTTTAATCGAGCATTACGCCGGCAATTTCCCGCTCTGGCTCGCGCCCGAGCAGGTGCGCGTCCTCACCATCGGCGAGGAGGAGCCGCTCGTGGATTACGCGAAGAAAATCGTGGCCGAGTTGCGCGCGAACATGGTTCGCGCCGAAGCCGACTACGGCACCGACAAAATCAACGGCAAAATCCAGCGCGCGGAAGAGGCGAAAGTACACACCATGCTCGTCATCAGCCCGCGCGACTTGCAGGCCGGGAACGTGAGCGTTCGTCTGCACGGCAAAGGCAACCTCGGCGCGAAGCCGAAGGTAGAATTCATTGCTGACATTTTGCGGGCGATTAAAGAGCGGCGGGCGTAAGTTGTGGAGCGCGGAGCATCTCCGCGTATATGAAAGGCCAGGAACTCGCGGAGCAATACTCCGCGCCTCCCGTCCGCCTCCTTGACAAAGGCAACGTTGACGCGACCCTGAAGGCGGGAGTAATTCCAGAAATCGTTTCGGTGGTCCGGCATAGAAGTGTGTGAACGTATTCTTTCAAAAAATTCCCGGCTTTTTCACCGGCTGGTTCGGTGATGGTCCGTGGCGTTCCAAATCCGTTCTCGCCGCGTTTGCCGTGGTCTTGGTCGGCCTGGGGTTTTGGTGTTCTGACATCAAAAACGGTCCGCCGCAAAAAGAAATGGACAACGCGGCGGCCAACGCATCAGGCATCACGCCGCCCAACGCCGCAGGCGCCGTGGCCAGCTCGCACTGGAATTGGGGCAAACCATTCCCCGGTTACGTGCGGATGGGCGCGAGTTATGTGGCAGGATTTTGCATCGGCTGGTTTTTCCGAAAGGTGACGCGGTTGGTCTGGGTTGTTGCCGCACTGCTCATCGCGTTGCTCGCGTTTGGGAAATACGTTGGCTGCGACACGACACACACGCAGGAGCAAGTGAAACGCAGCGGCGAGTGGGTGCAGCACGAGGCGATGGCAACAAAGGATTATCTCAAGCATGTGCTGCCGTCGGCTACGGCGGGTGGTGTCGGAACTTTTCTGGGCTTCCGACGCCGAAGCAAAGTGGGCGCGTCAAAAGCGGTAGCTTGAGAGTGCTTTCCTAAGAGGCGAACAAGGCTGTGCCGGTGCGAAGCCGAGGGCGGAAGTCATCGCGGACATTTTGCTGGCAATCAGGGAGGGGCGAGCTTAAATATGCAGGCCATGAGTTGACGTGTTAAAAGGCGCAGCACGGAGAATTGAGGTGCTGTGTTTGACTGACAAACAATCGCAGGGAAAACCGACATGGAAATTAAAAAAACCGTCATTACCGCTGCCGGACAAAACCAGCGCACGCTGCCGTTGCAAACCCTCGTGGATGGCAATGGCCAGACCAAATCCGCCCTGGCCATCATTGTCGAAGAATCCCTTCAGGCCGGCATCGAGGAGATTTGTGTCATCATCAGCCCCGGTGACCAGGATGCCTACCGGGCCGCCGCCGGGCCGCATGGCCGGCTGTTGAAATTCGTCGAGCAAACCCGGCCGCTCGGCTATGGTCACGCCGTCTGGTGCGCGCGGGAGTTCACCGGTTCATCACCGTTCCTGCTGCTGGTGGGAGATCACCTCTACCTCAGCCGGAACGCGAAGCGCTGCGCACAGCAACTGGTCGAAACGGCCGCCGCCGAAGCCTGCACCGTCTCCGCCGTGCAGGCCACGCACGAAAGCAAGCTGCCTTACTACGGCGCAGTGGGGGGCCGGCTGGCCGGAGCGCGCAAGGGGATTTATATCGTGTCGGACGTGATGGAAAAACCCACGCCCACCGAGGCCGAGCAGAAGCTCATCGTGCCCGGCTTGCGCGTCGGCTACTACCTCTGTTTCTTTGGCATGCACGTCCTGACGCCACGGGTGATGGCGTTGCTTGAAGAGGACGTGGCCGCAGCCGGCAAAAATGGGCGGGTGCATTTGAGCGCGGCGTTGTCGCGGCTCGCGGAGCACGAACGGTATCTGGCGTGTGAACTGGAAGGCCGCCGTTTCGACATAGGTGTGCAATACGGCTTGTTGACCGCGCAACTCGCGCTGGCGCTCAACGGCAAGGACCGCGACGAAGTTCTTTCCGGCCTCGTCGAGTTGCTGGCGCTGGGCGGCAAGTGATTATTCATCGCTCCTAAACCCAATCATTTTCGTTTTTTTCCATGGCCAGCCCCCTGATTGAAATCATCACCTCGACCGATTCAAAGATCCGGAACCGGTCGCTCGACTCCGTTTGTCGCGCCGCGTCCTTGGAGCAACTCGCCGCCGCCTGCGCCGAAATCGACGACTTTCGCCGGCACAGCGACAATCTTTATGAGCGCGTCCGGGCGTTGTTCTTTCTTTACGCCATCCACCGGTTTCATCTGCCGTTCAAGCCGGGTGTCAGCCAGCGTGGCTTGATTCCGTTTCAGGGTTTCAAGCACCTGTTGCACCGCCGGTTCGCTGAAGCGATTGAAGACTTTCTCTCGGTGCAAAAGGCCGAAGGCCCCAGCGACCCCATCTCCAGCGCGCTGGCGGCGGCGTATCAACGGCTCGCGTTTCAAACGCTGGCCGACCAGGTGCGGCGCAGCGTGCGCTCCGTCCGCGGCAATCAATGGATGTTCCGCATGGGACATCCGATCGATCATCCGCTGCGCCTCCGGCCGGAATTGCTGCAACGGGACGCCCATGGCGGCCACCCGATTTTGCGCGAGCGCACCCCGGTACGCATGGACCTCAGCCACAGCGGCTGGAGCGATATTTTCTTCCTGGGCATGGATTTTCCCGAAGGCGCGCGGGTGCTGAACGTTTCCATTGATCTAGGCGTGCATGGCCGGGACGCCGCGCCGCGTCCGCCGGTCGAATCCTATTTGCGCGTCATTGACGAACCGGTTCTCCGCCTGACCAGCGCGGACCTCGGTGCCAGCGCGGACATCAACAACCTCGCCGAAGTTTTCGATTTCGCCCGCGATTACCTTGGCCTGCTCAAGGCGGCGGTCATCGCGGCGGGCATCGTGCCTCCGGGCATTGAAGGGTCCGGTCAAAAGCTCGCCGACCTGCTGGCCCGCCTCGCCGGGCCGGGCCGCGGTCTGGAAATCGTCAGCAGCGTCAACAACATTCCCAAAGGTTCGCGGCTCGCCGTTTCCACGAGCCTGTTGGCCTCGCTGATTTCAGTTTGCATGCGCGCGACCGGCCAGGCCGGGTCGTTGGACGGTTCGTTGCAGGAGGACGAACGCCGGTTGGTGCTGGCGCGCGCGTTGCTCGGTGAATGGCTCGGTGGCTCCGGCGGCGGCTGGCAGGATTCCGGCGGCGTGTGGCCGGGCATGAAGCTCATTTGCGGTGTGCTCGCCGGCGAGGACGATCCTGAATTTGGCGTCAGCCGCGGACGTCTCATGCCAACGCACAAGATTCTCGATCAACACGACGCTTCGCCGGAAACGCACCGGCGTTTGCAGGAAAGCCTGGTACTCGTCCACGGCGGCATGGCCCAGAACGTCGGGCCGATCCTCGAAATGGTCACGGAAAAATACCTGCTCCGCTCCGATGCCGAATGGCGCGGCCGCCAGCAGGCCATGGGCATTCTGGATGACATCATCGGCGCGCTGCGGGACGGCGATGTCCAGCGGATCGGCGCGCTGACGACCCGCAACTTCAACGAACCGATCCAGACCATCATTCCCTGGGCCAACAATCATTTCACCGAATCACTCATCCGGCGGGTGCAGAAGGAATTCGGGCAGCATTTCTGGGGCTTCTGGATGCTGGGCGGCATGTCGGGCGGCGGCATGGGTTTCATTTTTGAACCGGAGCACAAACCCCGGGCGCAGGAATGGCTGGGGGCGGCCATGTCGGAGCTCAAGCGCGAACTGCAAAACGCCCTGCCGTTCGCCATGGAGCCGGTGGTTTATGATTTCGCCATCAACGAACGGGGTACCTGGGCCGACCTGCTCTCCGGCGCGGAGGCCCTGCTGCCCGCGGCGTATTATTCGCTCCACGTTCCCAACTGGTTGCGGATGGATCCGCAGACATTGCCGCCGGAACGCCGCGCCGAAATCGGCAAATTCAGCACCGCCTGCCACACCCGGCCCGAATTGGGCGGCATGATGTCCTCACTCTTTGACCGTCTGCTGCCGCAACCCAGGACGGAGGACGGTCGGCAGCAAAGTCTCGCCGACCTGCTCGAACAAAACGGCTTTGACCGCCGCCAGCACGAACAAATCAGCGACGACCTCAAAACGGGCCGCATCGGGCTGGCGCAAAACCGTCTGCCGGTCAATGCCGACATCAAGGACGTGAAAAACGGCGACGTGTTGGACGCCACCGCACCGCTGGCCAAGGACCTGCGCGAAGCCGGCCTCGCTGCGCTTGCCCGGGGCGAACTGGCCGTCGTGACGCTGGCCGCGGGCGTGGGCAGCCGCTGGACCCAGGGCGCGGGTGTGGTGAAGGCGCTCCATCCCTTCTGCAAACTGGGCGGCGAATACCGCACGTTCGTCGAAATGCACCTGGCCAAAAGCCGGCGAATCAGCCGCTTGGCGGGCCAGCCGTTGCCGCACATTGTTACCACGAGTTACCTGACACATCAGGCCACCGCCGATTATCTCGCCAAGCAGAACAATTGCGGCTATCCCGGCCCGGTGTTGCTGTCGGCCGGACGTTCCATCGGCCTGCGCATGATCCCGATGGAACGCGACCTGCGCTTTCTCTGGGAGGAAATGCCGCAGCAGATGCTCGACGAGCAACAGCAGAAGGTCCGCGACAGTCTCCGTGCCGCGCTCATCAACTGGGCGCGCGCCGCGGGTGAAGGCAGTGATTACACCGACAATCTTCCCGGTCAATGCCTGCACCCGGTCGGCCACTGGTTTGAAGTTCCGAACCTGCTCCGTAACGGCGTGCTGGCCCGCCTGCTCGCCGAACGCCCGCAACTCCGGCATCTGATGCTCCACAACATTGACACGCTCGGCGCCGACGCCGACCCGGCAATGTTCGGTCTGCATCTGAAGCAGGGGTCCTGCCTCACGTTCGAAGTGATTACGCGGCGGCTGGAGGACCGCGGCGGCGGCCTGGCGCGCGTCAACGGCCAGGTGCGTCTTGTTGAGGGACTGGCCATGCCGCGCGAGGAGGACGAGTTTGCGCTCAGCTATTACAACTCGAACACGTGCTGGATTGACATTGACCAGTTGCTGGCGGTGTTCAGTTTGACTCGTGGCGACCTGGCGAATGCGGAAAAAGTCACCGCCGCTGTCCGCGCCCTAGCGGCGCGCGTGCCGACCTATGTCACCATCAAGGACGTCAAAAAACGCTGGGGCCAGGGACAGGAAGACATATTCCCCGTGAGCCAGTTCGAGAAGTTGTGGGTGGACATGACGGCACTGCCGGAAATCAAGTCGCGCTTTGTGGTGGTGCCCCGCCTGCGCGGACAGCAGCTCAAAGACCAGTCCCAGCTCGACGGCTGGCTCCGTGATGGTTCGGCGGCGCATGTCGAACAGATGTGTGAATGGGCCCGGGCAACCTCGGCGTGAAACCGAAGGCGGAAGTCATCCCGGATATTTTGGATGTGATCAACGAGCGGCGTTCTTGGCGCCGACGATCCGGCTGTCAATCCTAGCAGCCAGCAAAACGTACATGAAATATAGCCAGTTAGCCTGGCCCCGGTGATGAAATTGTTGTGGGTGGAGGGAGCGTGTAAACCGGCGCAGTTCCGGGAAAGAAAGAATCAAGATTCGTGAACACCAATGGCTTTCGCAGGATATATTTTGGATCTTCAACACGCAGTTGCAGCAATGTCTTCGTCGGTGTAAAAACTCTTACTGAAGCCACACCGCTATGTATCACTGAAGCCACATCATTGCTCATCTCATAACCTCTGCGCTTCCAAGAGACAAAATAGATCGGCACGAATTTCCCGCGAGGCGAATGAACGTAGCTGTCGTCAGGCTTAACAGTAACCTGACTATCCCGATTGATTGCCTTCACATCCATCGAAACGGCCGCCAGCCATTGAGTTGCCAATTGGTAAGCTTGGTTGGTATTCATGCGGCTGACCGGCCATGTGTATGAATCCTGATACCTATAACAGTCTTCCGTCTGGTGCGTCCCTTCCAGATAGGAAAACCTGTTGCCTTGGGAAACATAATAACAATACTTTTTCGTGGTAATGCTTCCGATGCTCTTGTTAACGTAGTTGTATCCAAACGGGGTGACCACTGCTTCGACTAAATTCGATTCTGTGATCGGCAACTCGCCCGGTAATTGTAGTTCTTTTGCTACCCGATTGGCCTCCTGCAAAACCAGCTTAAAAGCCGCTTCCTGATATTGCCTGGTTGTGAAACTGTGGTCCAACCATACAACATTTCCATTGGTATCAACCATTCTTGGCACGCCGGCTGGAAGTTCTCGTCCCTTCGGATCATCCGGAAAAAGAGGCTTCGGGCCACCGGACGAAGGTTCTTGCGCCGCCGCATCAAATAAAACGACTAGAGCGCAGATAATGAGCAATGATTTAGCAAATGAATTGTTGGCTTTCATAAAAATATGCACTGCTCGGTGTTAGTAGAAGCGACATAGCGATTATCTTGGTTAGCGGTGCAATCTCAACATCCGGTCAGTGGAACAGCAATTTCGTTTCTTTTCCGTTAATGGTCAGCACTACCCAGCCATCACCCAGTTCCTTGAAACGTACGGAAACCAAGCCGTCGGACGTTTGCGTCAAGGCCGATTCGCCGAGCGAAATAGTATAGGTCCGCTTTCCGGTTTGAATGGTCACCGCCGATTTGGAGGCGTTTTGGGAAACGCCTTTGACGGAAAAAAGGTTGGTCGCCGCTTCGACTGGTTTTGCCGGGCCCTTTTGCACTGCTGAATTGGTGGACGCGCTGGGAGCCGGCGGCTGCGTGTTTTGAACCGGCTGATTTGTTTTGATGGCAGTTTGAGAAACTTTGTTTGTTGCCTGCAGTTGCGGCTGCGGCGGTTGCTGCGTGACGGTTTCAAATTCTTCGGGCGCTCCGGCAGATGGCCGCAAATCGCCCATGAGCGCCCCGATGAGCCAGAGGTTCATGCCAAACCTGAGCGCACCGCCCACGCAGATGGTGAAAATTACGTCCACCTGGTCCGCCTGGGTGACTTTGCGGATGCACACAAACAACACGACAACAAAGACCGGAGCAGAAATGTAAACAGAAAAAGGCCCGAACCAGCGTCCCAGGATCAGGTTCAGGATGGTGTCCAGACCGCACGCGAGGGCGGCTGAGCCCAGCAGCCCGGGGAAATTGTAATCGAGCTTTTGGAGCTTGATCATGATCCAGAGCGCCACGGTCAGAAAGACCGTTTGCACGCCAAACTCGATAAAAAAAAACAGGATGTTGAGAAGCATTCGGCTGATTCATATTGGAGCGCGTCCGAGAGGTCAATGCTGTTTGCATGGCAGGGCGACCCCGGCAAAAAAGGGATTGTGTTTCCGGTCCGGAGCGGTAAAATTAGGCGAAGTTTTACTTTGTAGTCGTTTTCTTTAAGATTGCCGAGGGGCGGGTTTTGGGTTTCATTTTGCCCGTTTCCGTTGTAGAAACCGTCGGACGCGATTGAACCTGTTTTCGAACATGAGCCGGCTGGCCCGGGGCGGAGTTGGTCAGCGCACCCTCCCCGAAGGTTGCCACGTCGCCACAACCAACCTTCGACCCGTCAACCGCCGAATTGAGAAAGGCCGACCGCTATGAAAATATTCCTCATTTACGTCAATGATGAGAATTTCTACCGGTTGCTGCCGGAAGATTTGGGCGGCTCAAAGCCGGGCGACCCGCGCGTCAAGGTGATGGGATTCCCTCCACTGGGCATCGAGACGCTCGCGCCCGTCCTGCGCCAGCACGGCCATCAGGTCCGGATGTTCGACACTTGCCACCCGGAGATGAAGGAGCCGGACATCGCGCAAGCCTTGCGCGATGACCCGCCGGACGTCGTGGCCCTCTCGTTTCTGTCCACGACGACTTATCCCGGAGTGAAGAGCATGGCGCGGGTGGTCAAGTCCGAGATGCCGAAAGTTCCGATCATCTGCGGTGGCGTTTTTGCCACGATGAACCAGGAGCGGATTCTGAAGGATTGTCCTTATATTGACGCCGTGGGCGTGGGTGAAGGCGAGGAGCTGTTGCCGGATTATCTGGATCATCTCGACCGGCCGGCGAAAGTCGCCGGTCTCATCTGGCGCAACGGCGGGGAAATCGTCAAGAACATCGCCCGCCCGATCATCAAGGATTTGAACCGGTTCCCATATCCCGACCGAACGACGCTGCCGATTGATTACATTGAATCGTTGCCGCTCGACGTGCCGGCGGTTCTTTCGCTGGAAAAATTCTGCACGATGCAGACTTCGCGGGGTTGCCCTTACACCTGCATTTATTGCGACATTCCCGCGCTGACCAACGGCAAGTGGCGTTTCCGTTCTCCAGAGCATGTTTTGGGCGAAATGCAGCAGCTCCATGACCAGGGTTACCGCTCGATTTATCTGACCGACGATCATTTCCTGCTGAAACGGGACCGCATCAATGAGATTTGCCAGAACATCATTGACCACAAACTGGCGTTCAAGTGGGGTTGTGAAGGCCGGGTGGATTCGGTGGCGGTGGATCAACTTCCCATCATGGGCGAGGCGAACTGCAATTTTTTGGCGTTTGGCGTCGAATCCGGAACGCAAAAGATTCTGGACCGGCTCGACAAGCGACAGACGCTCGAGCAAATCGAACACGCGATCAGCGAAGCCAAGCGCTGCGGCATCGAACGGGCGCATGGATTTTTCCTGGTCGGCTCGCCCGGGGAAACCGAGGAGGACATCCTGGAAAGCTTCCGTTTCTGCGCCCGGCTCAAGCTGGACACGTTCGGCTTCAACCGGCTGTGCGTTTATCGCGGCACGCCGCTGTGGCACGAGTATCTCGAACGCGGCATCCTCGACGACGAGCGCGACTGGGCCAAGTGGTTCAAGTGCTCGGACATTGACCCGACGGTTCTGCCCAGCGAGGTGGTCAACCGCGCGCGGCAGAAAGGCTACGCGTTGCTTTTTGCCCGGCGGATTTTCTTCCGCCCCATCCAGACCTTTAAGCTGCTCCGCACCCTGGGCCGGCACATGAAGTTCACCGACATTCTCCGGCTGTTGAGCAGTCCGTTCCGAAGACGAAAGCTGAATCGAAAACCGGAACTGCCCGCCCGGATGATCGAACTGGGATTGACGGCGCCCATCCGCACCGCCACACCAGTGGACGCCCCGGCGGCCCCCGCGTGACACGACCCCTGCAGTTCGTGGGTAATGTTGAGCGAAACCGAAGACGGAAGCGTTTGCGGATATTTGGCAAACGCTTAGAAAGCAACGGGCGTAAACGGTGCTTTATTCCCCGCTGCCGTTGTATCCGTTTTTGCGTTCCCAGCGGCGCGGTTGCCGTTCGGGCGGCGAGGTGTCCACTTTCGCGTAGTAAGTTTCCTCGCCAAACGATTTGTTGGCTGCCTGCTCCAACTCGATGGACGGTGTGACGCTGAATCGTTCGTTTGTGTCCATGAAAATGACCCCGCCGCCGGGACGCAGAAAGCTCAGCAGCAACGGGCATTTGCCGGGGTGCGCTGCGACCAGTTCGCGCACGGATTCGAGTTGTTCGGGCTTCAAATGCGCGGTGTGCAGGCGCAAATGCACCTGTTTGGTAAAACGTTTCGGCGCGTCCTCCAGCGGCAAAATTTCCTGTGGAAAAATTTTCGGCTTTTCGTCGCCGGTGTTTACTTCGCCGATGACAAGGATGGCGCGGTTCGGCTTGAGCAACTCGCGGTATTTCTCGTAATTCTCGTTCATGCAGAGTACCTGCACGGAGCCTTCCAAATCTTCGAGCATGACCATCGAATATGGCTTGCCGCTCTTTTTCGACACGCCGTTTTGCACCGCGGCAATCAATCCGCCGATGCGCGTGAGGCTGCGATTTGGCAATTCCGCGAGCTTGGCAGTGTTGGTCAGTGCATATTTTTCGAGAATCGGCGCGAACGGCGTCAGCGGATGGCCGGTGACGTAAAAACCAAGCAATTCCTTTTCATGCGCGAGCAGTTCGTGCTGCGGCCATTCGGGCAGGTTGCTGATGGATTCCGGCATTGGCGGGGCCTTTTCCTCCAACACACCGAACAGCGAACTTTGTCCCTTCTGCCTGTCGGAAAGGATGCTTGCCGCGCGGGCCAGTGTGCGTTCGATCTGCGCGAACAACGTGGCGCGCGTCTGTCCGAAACCATCGCACGCGCCGGATTTGATGAGCGCTTCGAGAATTTTCCGGTTCACCGTGCGGCCGTCCACGCGCTCGCATAAATCCGAGAGCGAAGAAAACTTTCCATGTTCTTTTCGCGCCTTTAGGATGGTTTCCACCGCGACTTCGCCGACGCCTTTGATGGCGGCCAGGCCGAAACGGATGCCGCCTGTAGGACAGGCATCCTGCCGGTTTCTAATTTCTTTGTTTTCAGATGGAGACAGGCTGGAAGCCTGTCCTACGTTCTTGCGTTCCGCCGGCGCAAAATAAACCTGGCTTTCGTTCACATCCGGCGCCAGGACTTCGATGCCGAACTCGCGCGCCTCGTTGATGTATTGACTCAACTTGACGGTGTCCGCCATGTCGTTGGTCATCATCGCGCAGAAAAATTCGACCGGATAGTTCGCCTTCAGATAGGCGGTTTGATACGCGACGATGGCGTAGGCGGCGGCGTGCGATTTGTTGAAGCCGTAACCCGCAAATTTTTCCAGCAAATCGAAAATCTCGTTCGCCTTTTTTTCGGGAATCTGGTTTTTCTCCTTGCAACCCTTGACGAAAACAGCACGTTGCTTGGCCATTTCCTCCCGCTTTTTCTTGCCCATGGCGCGCCGGAGCAAATCCGCGCCGCCGAGCGTGTAACCCGCCAGCACCTGCGCGGCCTGCATCACCTGCTCCTGGTAAATCAGAATACCGTAAGTCTCGCGGGCAATCGGTTCGAGCAGCGGATGCTCATATTCAATTTTTACCTCGCCGTGGCGGCGGCGGATGAATTCAGGAATCAGCTCCATCGGACCGGGCCGGTAAAGCGCCACCAGCGCGGTAATGTGTTCGATGGAACTGATTTGGAATTTCCGGCACAAATCGCGCATCCCGCCGGATTCCAACTGGAACACGCCGAGCGTTTCCGCGCGATTAAGCAGGTCGTAGGTTTTTTGATCGTCGAGCGGCAAATGATCAATCGGCACTTCGATGTCGTGCGTGCGTCTGACCATTTCGCACGTGTTGCGGATGACCGTGAGCGTTTTCAGGCCGAGAAAATCCATTTTCAACAGGCCGAGGTCGCCGACGGGGTTCATGGCGTATTGCGTGACGAGCGTGCCGCTTTCGTCCTGCTTGAGCGGGAGCAGATTCACGAGCGGCTGGTCGCCGATGACGACGCCCGCGGCATGCACGCTCGCGTTGCGCGCGAGGTCTTCGAGTACGAGCGCCGTGTCAATGAGTTCATGCGTGACGTCCTCGCTCCCGTAGGCTTCCTTGAGTTCCGGCGATTGTTTGAGCGCCTTTTCCAGCGTCATCTTCAAATCGAACGGAATCATCTTGGCCAGCCGGTCGCATTCGCCGTAGCTCAAGCCCATCACGCGGCCCACGTCTCGCACCACGCTTTTCGCGCCCATCGTGCCGAAGGTAATGATTTGGGCGACGGAATCGCGCCCGTATTTCTCGCGGACATATTCGATGACGTCCGCGCGGCGGTCGTCGGCAAAATCAATGTCAATGTCCGGCGGGCTGACGCGTTCGGGATTGAGGAACCGTTCGAACAGCAGGCCGTAGCGAATCGGGTCCACGTTTGAAATCTCCAGCAGGTAAGTGACAATCGAACCGGCCGCCGAACCACGCGCCACACAGGCGATCCCACGCTCGTGCCCGTAACGGATGAAATCGCCGACGATGAGGAAATAGGAAATGAACCCGGTCTTTTCGATGACCGTGAGTTCCAGTTTCAAACGATCAATGACCGTCTTGATGGCAGTAGCAACGGCAGGATCGTTCAATGTAGGACCGGCATCTTGCCTGTCTCCGTTTTTTTCTTTTGAAGTTTGAGACAGGCTGGAAGCCTGTCCGACGTTGTAAGTGGGCAAGCGCTTCGGGTCGTCAATGCCTTCGACGATGAATTCCTTCCCCTCGGCCTTGGCGTGAATCGTGTAGCGGCGGAACAACCCTTCAGCCAGCCATTGCCGCAGGTAACCTTCGCGCGTGAAATGTTCCGGCGGATGGAACACCGGATAATGCAATTTGCCGAACTCGATTTCCAAATTGCATTTGTCGGCGATTTCCAGCGTGTTCTTCACCGCTTCGGGTGTCTCGGCGAAGCGCGCCTTCATTTCCTCCGCCGGGCGCAGGTAAAACTGCTCCGGTTCGTAACGCAGCCGTTTCGTGTCGGCGAGCTGCGTCTGCGTGCCGATGCAAATCAGGCAATCGTGCGCGTGCGAATGGCTTTTCTCGATGTAATGAACGTCGTTCGTCGCCACGAGCTTGAGGCCAAATTCCTTCGCCCACTGGATTAAATGGCGGTTCACCTTGGCCTGTTCCGCGATGCCGTGGTTTTGCAGTTCGAGGTAAAAATTGTCCGCGCCAAGCGTTTGCCTGAACCAGTCCACCGTGTCGCGCGCCTTTTGAATTTGGTCCTTCAAAATCCATTCCGGAATCTCGCTGGCAAGGCAGCCGGACATTGCAATCAAACCCTCCTTGTGTGCGGCGAGAAGCTCCTTGTCTATGCGCGGCTTGTAATAATAGCCGGTGAGATGCGCCTCGGTGGTGAGCTGGATGAGATTTTTGTAGCCGGTCGCGTCCCGGGCCAGCAGGCCGAGATGGTGATAAACATCACGTCCGCCGCTGCTGGTTTTCTTCTCCAGCCGGCTGCCCGGCGCGACATAAACCTCGCAGCCGATGATGGGTTTGATGCCTTTTTCGCGCGCGGCCTGGTAAAAATCAATCGCGCCGTAGAGCACGCCGTGGTCGGTGATGGCGAGCGCGGGGAATTTCAATTCATGGGCCTTGTCCACCAGCCGGTCCAGCCGGCAGGCGCCATCGAGCAACGAATACTCGGTGTGCAAATGAAGATGAACAAAGTCCGCGTGCGACATGAGGACAGTTTAACTTCCAATCACGAAGACACCAAGACGCAAAGCTTTGAAAAATTAAACAGCTCGGATTTGCCGGCATTGGGGATGGCCGACGGTGCGATACGTCTTGACCGGCTGACCGTTGGCGACCTTTTGCCACGGCGGAAATTAAAATAAGATTCTATTAAAATTAAAATAAGGTTGACACTGCGCGACACAGCCGTCACGCTCAAAAACGTCGCAATTGGTAAAAAACAAAAAGCCGTTCTACCGAACTCGTAAAATGTTGAACAGGAAATTTGCTATAAGGACGTTCATGGTATTTGGATTGTTGGCCGGTGTGACTGGTGTCGCTCAAAACGGCGACACATCGTTGCATCCCCCTTTACAAAACAAACAGGCCGTGGTGCCGCCGACAATCATACCCCTCAATCTTCCGACCTTAAAAATTGCACCTGTTCACGATTTGGACTCGTTGCAAGCTGCTCAACGTCAGACACACAACCAAGTCTTGGCGGCGCTCCAAGACCTCATCAGCCGTAACGGACCAAAAATTCCACAGGTTGCCTCTCCCCAACCCGTGTATGGACTCCGCCCCGGGCTTGGACTATTCGATCAGACAAATTTAGCTGGCAACGCAATAATTACACAGTTGGCGCCTATTGCCTCAATCTTCGCTAATGGCGACCAACTCGGCAATCGCCATGGCGGTAACAATGTTGATGACTGGAAGATCTTCAACGCAGGCTTTTTCTCCGATCCCCCGGCTTTTTGGCAAAATGATTCTGGCGCGCCATTAACTGGAATATTTAATTCCACTTTAGCGATGACCTCACCGGACCCCGTTGCAACGACAACGCCAAACGGTTCAGGATTGGTTGGAGTTACCGTGCAGGGTGCCTTGGTTGTCGGTGGGAATGTCGTCAGTTTGGTGATTCCCTGTTACTATCTGCCAGGCTGGGGCGCGTTCATCTTCAACCATGCTCACTTCGAAGTTCAAGTCGAGCAGCTAAACTCTTCAGGCCAGTGGTCTCAAATGACGCGGGCCGCTTTGGATATGTACGCCAATGGTGCGACTGCGACCGGCTACACGCCGCCGACGGGCGTACCGGATACGGTAATTAACGTTGCTGGAAACACCCCGTACTCAATGCCATGGATTGTGCCCATTGCGCTCCCGGATGTGGCAAATACCTTGAGGGTGGACCTTTATGCTGAACTCTACGATACGGACGAAAGTGTTACTTCCCCGGGTTGGTCATTTCCGAACGGGTCGGTCTACGCATCTCAAGTCGGTCAGCAACCGCTTGATCACCAGAATGTTGGAACAATCATCAGTGATGCGACAGCAGGGCATAATTGGGATACATCTCCCGCGTTCCAAGTGATAATCGCACCCACCTATTTTGGACAAATGCATGCCCTCCCGTACACCATCATTTACACACCACCAGGAAACAACAGCGATGTGCAATTTAAAACCACCTCGACCTATGGTACTATGATGGGTTTCCAAGTTCAAAACCAGACACAGGTGCAGGTCGCCAATGTTGTTGGGCAGTCATTTAAGATTGGTGCAAACTACTCATTTAATCTGGCAGGCGTCGATTTGGGGCCCAACAGTCAGGCTGGGATCAATGCAGCTGCCACGTTCGGGAACCAAATTACCACGACATCCACGGTGCAAACCCAGACGAATAACACAGAAACTCTTACAATAAACTCAAGCTTGGCAACGACCTTTGAAGAAAACGTCGCCAAAGGTAATCCGCCGCCACCAGCCGGCGATCAGGTGCAACGGTGGGAAGAACCCTTCTGGGGAGACATGATCGACGTAATTATTAACCCGGTGTTCGCGATATGGAGTTATCCCTCTCTTGGTGAAGGAGAGCCGGCCTTTTCGGCGGCACAGGTCATTGCGTACGGTCAAGGATCCCAAAGCGACTTGCTCCTCCCGGTAAACTCGCTGTACTACGCAGTACTAGTCGGAACCAATTACACTGTTCCTTCGACAACCAATACTTTCACGCCACAGGAATGCGCTGCTCTGCTCAACTTGGATCCATTTTATTCCGGCGGAGCTTGGCAGGGAGCGTCGCTTGATCCAGCACGCTTTGTGCTCATTAGTGCTCCAGGGAATTCCCTGCCGAACGTTTCCAGGAAATATGACTCGACGGAAACAACGAGTTATCAGTCCCAACTCCAAGTCACGGGACAATATGGCAATACAACTGCAAATCAATCAGGCCAAAATTCTGCCACCTTTGGCGGCAATATTGGTCCAATCAGCGGTAGCGCGACGTTGAACCAACAACAAACTGCGACAACCAACATTCAAGTACAATATCAGTCGCAAGTTCAAACTAACATTGGGAATAGTGTGGAGTCGGTGGTGACGATTCAGGATTCGGCTTCATTAGGATCGATGAAAGTTTACCAGGATCTGGTTTTCGGAGGTCTTGCAGTTCAGGATCCTAACGAGCCAAACACTGGGCCATTGATTCAGATAGTGGTAGAGCCGTTTCAAGGCCCCTTAGTCCACAGACCTTACGTCAATCAGTATCTACAGCATTCGCCTGTGACTCACTGATTTGACGAAAAATATGGCACGGCCTGGACCTGATTTATCGTCTACCATGCACGTTGCTTGTCTTACTGTTGAAGATGGACAAAGCCCGCGTGCGACATGAACGCAGTTTAGCTTCCAATTACGAAGACACCAAGACACAAAGCTCCAGACAAAACCGTTTTCGCTCCGCGCAAAATTATTTTGCTGGCATGGAAATCGTTTTTATTCCTGGTCCGTGACGGAATCGTGGAATTTGAGGATGTCGCCCTTCTCACCTTTCAGTTCGGCTTCTTTGAACTTGATGGCGGTGCGCGGGTGCTGGTTCAACATGCCGGTTAGCAAATACGGCAGGTCATAACCCCACAACAGTTTGGCGCGCAGCGGTTCAATGTGGTTCTGCACGCAGTCAAGCACAGGGCGTAAATTGTATTTCGGGTTGTGCAGGAAGGCGAGGAGCAGTTCCATCGGACAATTGCCCGCACCGCGGCCCAGACCGGCCATGGTGGCGTCGAGAAAATTGGCGCCTTCGATGATGCCTTCGATGGTGTTGGCGTAGGCGAGTTGCATGTTGTTGTGCATGTGCACGCCCACTTCCTTGCCCGATGCCTTGCAGTGAGCCATGTATTTCTTCACCAGATAATGAATCCGCTCGCTGTAAAGCGCGCCGAAACTGTCCACCACGTAAATGACCTTCGCCTCGGACGCGGCGAGCATTTCCAGACCCTCGTCCAGCTCGCTTTCCGGCACGGTGGAAACGGCCATGAGGTTGACGGTCGTCTCGTAGCCCTTGTCGTGCGCGTCCTTGACCATGTCGAGCGCGGTCGGAATCTGATTGATGTAAGTTGCCACACGGATCATGTCCAGGACGCTGTCCTTCTTCGGCAAAATATCTTCGTGGTAATCGCAACGCTCGGCGTCGGCCATGACGGAAAGTTTCAGGCCGGTTTGGTTGTCACCCACGATGCGGCGCAGGTCGTCTTCGAGACAGTATTTCCAGCAGCCGTATTCGCCGGCCTTGATGTTTTTGCGCGACGCCCTGTAGCCGAGCTCCATGTAATCAATGCCCGCGGCGACACACGTGTCATACACCGCTTTCACGGTTTTGTCGTCAAAGTGATGACTGTTCATCAATCCGCCGTCGCGGACGGTGCAGTCGAGGACTTTGATTTCCGGCCGGAACGAGAGCCAGCGGCTGGTGGCGGTGTCTTTGGTTTTTGTTGCTTTCATATTTTTCTGATCGGTCCGGGACGAGCCGAGACATGGGTATTATTTGCAGAATATTCAGGAAAGGGACAGAAAAAAACTCGCCGGCGCCTGCGACGCTTTTGCCATGAATTGGAACAAAAACGGGTGCGTTTGCTTACTTGCGGAAAAAATCCTTGATCACATCCGCCACGCGCTGGAGTTGTTTGTCGGTCAATTCCGGATAAATCGGCAGGCTCAGGCACTCGCGCGCGGCCTTTTCGGCGACGGGAAAATCGCCGGGTTTGTGGCCGAGATTCGCGTAGCACTTTTGCAAATGCAACGGCAGCGGATAATGCAGCGCACAGCCAATGCCGTTGGTTTCGAGATGTTTTTTCAGCTCGTCGCGACGCGGATGGCGCACGACATAAAGATGCCATCCGCTCTGCGCGTAATCCGCTTCGCGCGGCAGGTGCAACGGCGTGTCAGCCAGAAGTTCATGGTAGCGATGTGCGACGCGGCGGCGTTCCGCCGTCCATTTCGTCAAATGTTTCAGCTTCACGCCCAGCGTTGCCCCCTGAATGCCCTCCATGCGGTAATTGTAGCCCACTTCGTCGTGGTAATAGCGCACGGTTGAGCCGTGCTCGCGCAAGCCGCGGGCGCGCCGGTCGAAAGCGGTGTTGCTGGTCACGAGCGCGCCGCCTTCCCCGCAGGCGCCGAGATTTTTACCGGGATAAAAACTGAAGCAGGATATCACGCCGGACGTGCCGACGAATTTGCCTTTGTACTTCGCGCCGTGCGCCTGCGCCGCGTCTTCAACCAGCGGCAGATTGTGTTTGCGGCAGATGGCCAGTATCGGGTCAACGTCGAACGGATGGCCGTAAAGATGCACGGGCAGAACGGCCTTGGTGCACGGCGTGAGGGCGCGTTTGATGAGCTTCGGGTCGAGATTGAACGTGGCGTCATCAATGTCCACATAAACCGGCTTCGCGCCGACATAGGAAATCGCCCAACTCGTCGCCACGAACGTGAACGGGGTGGTGATGACTTCGTCGCCGGGGCCGACGCCGAGCAACCGCATGGCGACATGCAGCGCCGAGGTGCCGCTGTTGAAGCCGACACAGTGTTCCGCGCCGACAAATCGGGCGAAGTCTTTTTCAAATTGCGCCACGTCGGGCCCAAGGCAGAACGAGCAATGGTCAATGGTGCGCGCGATGGCGGCGTCAAGGTCCTTGCGGATGCCGCGCAATTGCGCCGGCAGGTCGAGATAGGGAATTTGGTCGGCCATGTTGTCGGAAAAAATAGGCGGGCTGTCTGGTTTTGAACAGCCACAAATGCGAATTGACTGTCGCAGCAATCTTGACGCCCAAATCAATCCCCTGCTTTTCGCTTAACGGCCAATCTTGCCGGCAACGCCCAGAATCCGGTCAAGCCTCTGCAAAACCTGATTTGGCTGGATGGACGCCATGCAAGGGTGAGCATCTTGACAAATCGCGAAATTGACGAACCGGGTGTCACAGATGCAGGAGTGGCCGACAATCACATGGTCTTTCTCGTAAATTGGAGCCGCGTGCAGGAGCGAATCTCCGGTGGCAAACAATCCAATCACTGGAACACCCAGAGCCGCGGCAAAGTGAAGCGGTCCCGTGTCGCCGGCAATCAACAGTCTGGCTCGCTGCAAGATTGCCAGAAAAAGCCGGAGATTGGGAGTCGGCGGCAGGGCAACGATTTTCGGTTCCATCGCCTTGAGTTCGTCCAGCAGCGCGCGTTCCCGGGGGTTGGTTCCCGACGAAAAGGCCAAGGCATAACCTGCGGACGTGGCCAGATGATAAAATTCCGCCCAGCGAAAAACCGGCCATTCCTTTTTGGGCTGCGAGGTCGCCAGATGACAGATGACTCTGGCGTCCGGCAAGAGCCTCGCGGCCTCGCCAGACAACGCCGGGTCGGCATTTGCCTCCAGATGTACGGATTTGGGCGGCGGGATTTGGCAGGCGGATAACAGTTCGACGTGGCGGCGCACCCAGGAATCCGGCAGGGTTTCCACGGGAACGGTTTGAGTGTAGCAAATTTTTCTTCCCCACCACCGCCCGCTTTCAAACGTGCCCAGCCGCTCGCGCGCGCCGCATAAGAAACTCAAAATCGCGCCGCGATCGTTGCCGGCAAAATCCACGGAGAAATCAAATCTCTCGCGGCGCAAGGCCCGGATGATCGGCCAGGATTCGCGAATCCGCGCTTTGCCGCGCGTGCGCGGCATCGGCCACACCTTTGTCAACCACGGCAAATGTTCGAGCACCGGAGCCGCTTCCTCGGCCACCAGCACGTGAAGCTCGCCATCCGGCAGGTGCTCTCTCAGCGCCCGCAGGGCGGGAGTTATGAAGACCGCGTCACCAAGGTATTTGAACTGGATGGCGAGAATTTTTTTCGCGGCAACCATGGTGTTCGCGTCACGACTGGAATTGCAACTCGTATAATTTTTGGTAAATGCCGCCACGTTGAATTAATTCGTCGTGTTTGCCCGTTTCAACAATGCGGCCCTGGTCGAGCACGACAATCATGTCCGCGTGGAAAATGGTGGAAAGCCGGTGCGCGATGCACAGCGTCGTGCGCCCCTTCATCAACTCATCCAGCGCATTTTGCACAATGCGTTCGGATTCTGAATCGAGCGCACTCAACGCCTCGTCAAGGATGAGAATCGGCGTATTTCTCAAGACCGCGCGCGCAATGGCCAGCCGCTGACGCTGGCCGCCGGACAGCGTCACGCCTTTTTCCCCGACAACCGAGTCGAGGCCCTGCGGTTTCTCCATGATGAAGTCGTAAGCGTAGGCATGACGTGCGGCAGCGATGATTTCTTCACTCGTCGCGCCGGGTCGGCCGAGTTCGATGTTCCGGCGGATGGCGTCGTTGAACAAAATGGTTTCCTGCGTGACGACGGCGATCTGGTTGCGGAGGTCGCGCGTGGCAACTTCGCGGATGTCCACACCGCCGATGCGGATGGCGCCGCGCACCGGGTCGTAAAACCGCAGCAGCAAATTGGCCAGCGTCGTTTTGCCCGCGCCGCTGGAACCGACGAGCGCGACCAACTGGCCGGGGCGAATCCGCAGGTCAATGTCGCGCAGCACCGGCTTGTCGCCGTAGGCGAAATCCACGTGATCGAAATGGATGTTCGCACCGGCGGCCTTGAGCGGACGCGGTTGCGCCGGCTCGGGCACGGTGTTTTGCGTGTCGAGCAGGGCGAAGGCGCGTTCGCTGGCGGCGCGGGCCTGGACGATCAGGTTTTGCAGCCGCGTGAGATTTTTTATCGGCGTATACACGTAAAAAATCGTGCCCACCAGTTGCAGAAAGGCGGTCGGGCTGGGCCGCGATGGCGACAGATAAATCAAATACGCCAGCAACAACGCCACACCGCACGCACCGAAAAATTCAATGAGCGGTCCGGGAATTTCCACCGCGCGGATGATGCGCATGTAATTGCTGACGGCTTTGCGAGCGGTGTTTTTAAATTCGTCGGCGACGGTGCTTTCGAGGTTGTAGGCCTTGATGACGCGATAACCGGTGAAGGCTTCGCTCATGATCTGCGTCAATTCGGCGGATTGCGCCTGCATTTCACGGCTGGGGCGGCGGACTTTGCGGCTGAAAACGACGATGGGAATGATGCACACCGGCAGCACGATCAGGGAAATCAATGTGAGTTTGGGCTGTTGCGAAAAAAGAAAGCCGATGGTGCCGATCAACACGATGGGATCGCGGATAATCACGGAAGTCGCGTTGCTCAGGATGGCTTGCAGCGAGCCGGTGTCGTTCATCACGCGCGAAATGAGCTGGCCGGAGGAATTTTCACTGTAAAATCCGGCGGACAAATTCAGCAAATGCGCGAACAGCCGCGTGCGCAGATCGGCCACCGTGCGGCTCGCCGTCCACTGCAAAAAATAAACGTTCAGGTACCCGAACAGTCCGCGCAAAAAGACCACGAACAGAAAAGTGGCAATCAACGCCGGCACGGCCGCCGGATGCGCGCGCAGGCCGCCTTCCAGCGCGGCGCGCACGTTGAAAAACCATTCTTGAACGAACGTGGGCAGGCCGCGAATGGGCAGTTGCGCCGGTGCCTCGTGATTTCCCAACGGGAAAACGGCGCCATAGACAAACATGATCGCTCCAATCATCAGCGGCGCGGTAAGACCGTTGATGATTCCCGTCAACACGCCGAGAAAGAGCCGCGCGCGGTAGGGTTTGGCCAAACCCCAGACTTTGAGCAGAAACGTTATCATTCGCCGACCGGTATTGTTGGCGGTCGGCAAAAGAAAGCGAGAATTTTTCTGCGGGAACGCCGGTGGCGCTCCAACGCGATTTGTGCCGCTTAAAGGCAATTCGCCTTTACAGGAACCGGCGGGTCATTTATTGATTGGCCATCGTGTCCTTGAATCGAGGCGGCCTGCACCAGCAATACCTCTCTTTGACAACGTCTTGAAATGGGCCGGAGGACGCCGACTGCGGGGCGACTCAAGCGAACAACAAAGCCGTTTCACGATGACAATCGCGAAAAAGCCAATTCCTGGAGAAAACAATCGCTTGGCGAAAGACAATGAGCGACCGATACCGCCACTTCCAGAAGATCACAAACTCTTCGTCATCTCGGGCCGGTGCGGCCGTTTGGGGAATCGCATCATCCTGTTCGCCAATTTCATTGCCTTGGCGGAGGAGCAGGGACATCGCGTGATCAACCCGACATTCCATTCCTATGCCAGGTTCTTCAAGGCGACGCGGGGGGACATCTATTGCCAGTATCCCCCCGCAATGCGAAGAAGCTGGTGGGACACGGTTCCCGGCGTTGGCGGTGCCATCCGCGGCACGCGGATCTTCTTTCATGTGGCCCGCGCGGCCGGCTTGCTGAATGAGCGTTATCCAATTTTTGGCAAGAGAATCTTCACCTTGCGCCAATGCCCGGCGCAGAAAATCACCGCGCTCGACGATCCGGAGGTTCAAGCCAAAATCCGCGACGCCAGGATCGTTTTCGTGAATGGCTGGACCTTTCGAGCGCCCGGCCTCGTGCAGCGGCACGCGGAGAGAATAAAATCCTACTTCCAGCCGGTTGCAGAGATCGAGCAAGCCAGTTTCAAGGCCGTGGCTCAGCTCCGGCAGCACGCGGATATCGTTGTGGGTGTTCATGTCCGCCATGGAGACTTCGCCAATTGGCGGGGCGGCAAGTTCTTCTTCCCGGCTTCACGATATGCGGCCTGGATGAATGAACTGGCGGAGCAGTTTCCGGGCTGCAAGGTGTCTTTTTTCGTGTGTAGTGACGAACCCAGGCACGAGCATGAATTCCCGGGGTTGCGGGTGGGCATCGGCGCCGGTTCGGCCGTGGGAGACATGTGTGCGCTGGCGAAGTGTGATTATATTTTTGGACCCTTGAGCACCTTTTCGATGTGGGCGTCTTTCTACGGCCATAAACCGCTTTTTCTCATCCACGACAGCAAGACCCGAATCGAACGTGAAAAGTTCTACATCCCCGATCTGGCCGAGATCCCTTAAACTTCCCGCTCTGCAACAGGCGTTGCGGTTGGCGGCGGAAGAAAGCGGGAGTTCTGCTATTTATCGGCGGCAAAATCACATTCCCACCTTTCTGTTGAGGGGCATGTTTTCTTCGGTGGCGAATGGACACGGCGTGCAATTGGCACCTTGGAGAAGCCGATTGACTCAATCCCGGTCCGATGTTCTTGAGGTCGGACAATTTAACCCGGCACGTTTTACCGTGAGCATGGCCGCTCAGACGCGGACCGCTTTGCGCTCTACCGCCACCCGGTAAACACTCACGGTTTGTCCGGCAGTTTTGCTCCAGGAAAAATGTGCGCTCCGGGAAAAGCCTTTGTTGACCAGCAAACCGCGCCAGGATTTGTCCATGAGCATGCGGGTCATGGCCCCGGCCAGTGCCGCGGGATCGTGCGGATCAACATACACCGCCGCCTCGCCGGCGACTTCGGGCAGGCTGCTATTGGGCGAGGTAATTACCGGACAGCCGAGCTGCATCGCTTCCAGCACCGGCAGGCCAAAGCCCTCATACGAGCTGGGATAAACCAACGCCACCGCCTTGCGGTAGCACGCTGCCAACAGCGGGTCCTCCCCGCTCACGTGCCAGACGCGATTCTCCAAGTGGTGTTTTTGCAACCACTCGTTTTCGTCGCCGGTAAAGGCCGGACCGCCGAAAAAAATCACGCCGGTCTGAGAGAACCGGTCCGCCAGCAGGGCCATGGCGCGCAAAAGAGTCATGCCATTCTTGTAGCTTTCGCGGTTGTTGCCGACGAAAAGGAAAAAGTGGCCGGGGATGAAATCAGGCAACGGTGCCGGAGTAATTTCACCCAGGCAGGTGGCAAGCGGTGTGACGGTGGCTTTGCCCCGGGCGCCTGGATGGAAATGTTCCAAGTCCCGCCGGGTGGCTTCCGAAACCGTCAACACGGCATCCGCTAGGCGCAGCGTCCCGGCTTTTTGCACTGGCAAATGATCCGATCCTTTTGAAGGCGATTGTTTGTCGAGCCATTCGGGAATCATGTCGTGAAACGTCACCACCGTGGCGTCAGCCCACCGTGCGATGAAGGGATCCACGGCATAATAGGAAGGATGGTAAACCACGGTGGGAGTGCGGCACCGCACCGAAAGGAACGTGAGCCGCCGCCAGAGCCGGGAGAAACGTTTGACCTGGGTGTTGATGCGCCAGTGGTCGCGGCGCGCCAGGGAGATATTCCGAAGCGAGGTGCTCCCCGCCAGTTGGCGCAGATGGATGTTTCGCGAAATACCCCCGAACACCATCACCGAAACATCCGGGCACCGCGCCATGTGCTCCGCCAGTGTACAAACATAGCGGGAAATGCCGCCAGCGTCCTGGATCAAAAACATCTGTTCGTCGAAAAAAACCTGCATGACTGCCTTGCGTGCGGGATTTGGTTCAGCCCATGCCACTGGGTGTTGAAGCCCTGCGCGCGGAGGGTTGAGGGTCGGGCACGCACGGAACCCCGTCACCCTCCCTCGCACGGTCGCGTTCGCTCGTGCTCCCCCGCCGCACAAAGCGCGTTCATCTTCCACGAGTGCAAACGCGCCCGCGCCCGCTGCCGTTGCGTGCGCAGCAGCCAGGCGCGGGGATTCAAAATCCAAGGAAACTTGTTCTTCCGGCAACGATCAAGGGCGGCCCTGTTTTCCACAAACCGCCGTTGAAGTCGAAAACCTTCCTTCCAGCCCAGGCGTTCCAGGTCCGTTTCCGTCACAAGGTTGCTGCGTTGCCACTCTTTCACAGCCTCCCCCAGGATTTGATCGGCACCCTTCATTTTTTGGCCCCGCAAGCAGTCTTCGGCGGTCGCAAAGGTGGGGTGGATCGCAAAAGTGGAAAATTTCTCTGACACCACCGTCCAAGTGACCTCGGCGGCGTGCAGGGTGCTCCACGCGCCGTCGGCCACCATGCCAACCCCGGTTGGGAAGGGATACCGTTTCAGGCACGACGTGCGGAAAAGATCACTCGCGCAACTGCCCGTCAGCGCGCTGGCCGCGTGGAAGAAGGCGAAGACAACCGCTTCGAGACGGCGCAGCGTCCGTGGCGACCGGATGCCGAGTGCTTGAATGACATCGTCAATGGGCCACTTAATTTCCACAGGCCGGCCATCCAGCTTATGCAAGTTTGGTTTGCTGACCACGACATCGCTCTGATGTAAAAGCGCGGTAGCCAACAATTTTTCCATTCCCGCCCTGGTGATGGTGTCGCACACCGTCGCAATGTAGGTATATTCGGACTGCAAGTGTTGGATGCCAAAATTCCAGGACGCATATAGACCGGGCGGATGGGAAAGAAATTGCACGTGCGGGTGACGGAGCCTCGTTTTGAGCAATTCCAGTGTTCCATCCGTGGAAAAGCTGTCCACGACAACGACCTCCGTCGCCATGTCAAGCCAGACTTCCAGCGCCTCCAAATACCGGGGCAATAGCGCCGCGGAATTGCGCGTGGGGATTAAAACACCCAAAGACCTTGAGGCATTCATGGCCAAAATCGGGCGGTCATTTTTCCAGGAGAAACCATTACCTGCCTGAACTGTGATCAGGCACCCTTTTCCATACATGAGGTGCCTTCTAGGCGGGATGTTCTGTTAACAAATGTAGCTTGTCAAACTTGAACCATCCACCGGCCCGGCGCGATCCCATGGCTGACGCGAGGGGCGGCAAAGTGGCTTTTTTCGTGTGTAGTGACGAACCCCGGCACGAGCACGAATTCCCGGGATTGCGAGTGGGAATTGGCGCCGGTTCCGCCGTGGGAGACATGTACGCGCTGGCCAAGTACGACTATATTTTTTGGGCCCTTTGGCACTTTTTCGATGGGGGCGTCCTTCTACGGCCATAAACCGCTTTTTCACATCCATGACCGCAGGGTCCGAATCGAACGTGAAAAGTTCGGCATCCCCCATCTGGCCGAGATACCGTGAACTCCCCGCTCTGCAACCTGCGTTGCGGGTCGGCGGGAGGAAGTGAGGGAGGACATGACCTCATTTCCAGGCTGTTTGAGTTTGTGCTATTCACTGTCGCGCGCTTTTGATTGAATCCAGCCTGTGAAAACCAACCGGCTTGGCGAAGGCAAAAAAACCAAACATAGCTGTCACGCAAATCAGTTTTGCCTTTCCATCAGGCGTCTGGATTTTGACAATTTCAACCGGCGAGCCGATTGATTATGCCCTCACCAAAATGGAACTTTTGACAGCAGACATTCGTGTCGTCATTCCGGTTTTCAACCAGTTGTCCTACACCGTCAACTGCGTGGAGAGCCTCAACCGCGACGGCATCCGGGACTCGCAAATCGTGATCGTGAACAACGCCTCGACGGACGAGACCGCTGAATTTCTGGCCAGTCGGCCGGAAATCCGCGCCATTCACAATTCGACGAATCGCGGCTGCGGTTACGCCTGGAATCAAGGAGCCAAAACCGCGGCGTCCCCTTGGACCGTCGTATTGAACAATGACGTGCTGATTGCGCCAAACACCATGCGGGAACTTGTCCGGTTCGCCGTGAAAGGGGCTTTCGAGGTCGTCAGCCCCGCGATGTGCGAATGTGAGTTGGATTACGATTTTCAGTCCCACGCCAAAGAATTCGTCCAGGCAATGTCTCCGGCCTGCCGTCGGGGTGTTGCCTTCGCCGTTTGTTTCATGGTTCATCGCCGGGTTTTTGATTCCATTGGATATTTCGATGACGGCCCCAAACTGGGCGGCTACGAGGACGACGAGTTTTTCCGGCGCGTTCGCCGTGCCGGTTTCCGCATGGCAATAACCGGCCGGGCCTTTCTCCATCACTTCGGCTCGGTGACCCAAAAAAGCATCAAGGCCAGTCTCAATCAGCCGAACATGAGTTTGGGAGACCTGGCTTACTACCGAAAAAAAACCGGCCAGACCTGGCCCAAACGAAAATGGGCGCAGTTGCAAACCGCAGTGCGCTCCCAATGGTGGAAGACAACCGAACGACTGCGTTACGGCCGTTCCCTGCACGAAAAAAGGATTGGCGGAAAATGGCATTATTGCTGATACCACACGTGCCTGACAACATGACCACCGTACAACGCCTGCCCATCTCTGTTTGCCTGATTGCCGGCAACGAGGCGCAGCGCATTCGCCGCGCCCTCGACAGCGTTATGGACTGGGCGGGGGAAATCATCGTGGTGCTCAACAACGACGTGAACGACGGCACAGATCAAATTGCCGCAGCGGGCGGCGCGAAAGTATTTCGGGAACCGTGGAAAGGCCACATCGCCCAAAAAAATTCCGCCGCCGACAAGACGACGCAACCGTGGATTCTCGGCCTCGATGCGGACGAGGAAGTTTCACCGGCGTTACGTGACGAAATCCGGCGCGCGATTGCCGAACCCGGCGACCACGCGGCGTTTTGTTTCCCGCGATGCACGAATTTCTGCGACCGCTGGATCCGCCACGGCGACTGGTATCCCGACCGGCAGACGCGTTTGTGGCGCAAGGGCCGGGCGCACTGGGGCGGTGTGGACCCGCACGACAAGCTCTTCGTCCAGGGCCTTGTTGGAAATTTGCGCTCCGACCTGTTGCACTACAACGCGGAGACGATTGACCGGCAGATTGCCAAGATTTCGAGTTACAGCGAGGACTTCGCGCGCGACGCCGCGGCGCACAACCGCGCCGCCCATGGAAGTGACGTCGTCCTGCGGCCGCTGTGGCGGTTTCTGCGCTCATATTTCATCCGCCTTGGTTTTCTGGACGGCTGGCAGGGTGGTTACATTGCGTGGATGACGGCGTTCTACACTGCGACCCGCTACGCCAAGATCCGCGCCGCGCAAAACAACAAACCGGTCAAACCTTGAACCCGCCCATGGCCAATCGCACGGACGTCTCGGTCATCATCGTCACGCGCAACACCTGCGCGCTGACCCGCGCCGCCGTTCAATCCGTGCTCGATAGCCATGATTCGCCGCCAAACGAAATTCTGGTTGTGGACAATGGTTCAACTGACGACACCGCGTCCGTTTTGCCGCGTGAATTTCCACAAATCCAGTTCATCCGTCCGGAGAAAAATCTCGGTTTTGCCCGCGCCTGCAATCTTGGGGCGAAACCGGCGCGTGGGGAATTTTTGCTGCTGCTCAATTCCGACACGCGGCTCACGCCCGAAGCGCTCGCGCGGGCGGTCGTATGGATGCGCGCGCGACCGGCTTGCGCGGTGGCTGGCGCGCAGTTGCTCAATGCCGATGGCTCGCGCCAGAATTCCATCGCCAATTTCCCCACGCTGGCGACCGAGTTGTTGAACAAATCGCTGCTGCGCCGGCTCCGGCCGGGAAAATTTCCCGGCAAGGAACACGACTTCCGCGAGCCAGTGGAGGTGGAAACCGTCGTCGGCGCTTTCATGCTTGTCCGCAAGTCGGTTTGGGACACGCTCGGCGGTCTGGACGAGCGCTACTTTTTCTTTTTCGAGGAAACGGATTTTTGCCTGCAAGCGCGCCGGCGCGGACAGCGCGTTTTTCATCTGCCGGATGTCCGCGTCTGGCACGGGCAGGGGCAAACGGCTAGGCAGGTTTCCGTTGGCGCACGAATTGAATACTGGCGTTCGCGCTACGCCTACTTCGCCAAAAATCATCGCCTGCCGACACGGCTGGTTCTGGCCGCGGGCTTGTGGTTGCGGCTTTTGCTTGATTCGCTGGCCGCGGGCTTGTGCGCGCTGGCCACGCTCGGCCAAAATGCGCGCTGGCGCGAACGCTGGCGGGTTTGCTCTGCGCTCGTGCGCTGGCATTTGCGCGGTTGCCCGAAGAAAGCGGGGCTGCCGCGATAGCATGAGCACCGAAGATAACATTCTGCTGATTCGCCTTAAATCCATCGGCGACATTTTGTTCACATTGCCCGCCGTCCACGTTGTCCGCGAAAATTTTCCCGGCGCCAGACTTCACTTCCTCGTCTCGCAGGAAAACGCGCCGCTCCTGCGCGGCTTTTCAGAAATTGATGCCGTCATCCCGCTCGACCGCGCGGTTTATTTCTCGAAGAACCCGAAGGCCATCTGCGGCAGCACGTTTCAGTTACTGCGACGGTTGCGGCAGCAGCATTTTTCCCGTGCGATTGATCTTCAAGGCTACGGCGAGACGGAGCTTTTAGCGTGGTGGAGCGGTGCGCCCACGCGCTGGGGGTGCGTCTATAACCGGTCACGCGGCTGGCTTTACACGCGCGGCGTCCGGCGCAATGAAAAAATCCATCCGGCGGACTGGAACCTGTCGCTACTGGAGCAATGTGGTCTGCATCCGGGCAAAATTGTCAACGAATTCGTTTTGCCGGAAGACGCGCTGAACGAAGCGCGCCGGTTTTTTGCGGCTCATAACTTGAAAACCGACAAGCCCACGCTTTTCATCCAGCCGTTCACCAGTTCGCCGCAGAAAAACTGGCCGTTGGAGAATTTTCTGGAGTTGGCGCAGCATTGGCAGCAACACGGATTGCAGGTTCTGTTCGGCGGCGGACCGGCAGACTGGTCGGCATTGGAACCGGTTCGTCAGGCAGGCTTCCCGATTTCCGCAGGCGTGCCGCTCTTGGTCACCGGTGGACTGACCAGACTGTCCACATTGGCGCTTGGCGGCGACACCGGCGTGTTGCATCTGGCGGTGGCTTTGGGCAAAAGGGTGGTAATGATCATGGAATCCGCCGCGCCAAGTCGGCCGCATCCTTACCAACATGCAGATTGGGCGCTCGTGCCGCCCAATGACCGCATCATTTCCAATGTGAAGACCGCCACGGTTCTTCAAGCTTGTGTCCGGGCGTTTAATGAAGCCGGTCTGCCTTTGGCGCTCTGGTCTGACAAATCCATTGCCAAAGGCGCCCGATGATCAAAATCAGGCTTAAAGTGAGTTCCGCTGATAAATCTGATCTGGCCAAGAAAATCCGCCGTTACAGTCGTCAAGCTAACCCGTTAAGTGGACCTACAAAAGCGCCAGAAACCGTAGGTGCCCTGAGTCAGATTCAAATGTTACAGCGCACTTAGCCCGAATGCAGCAAATAATCCAAAGTGCAACCAGGCACCGAATCCTTGTCACATCTCCAGTTCAATTTATAGAGTGGATCTTTCCTGCCATCAATGATGGTTTTTATCTCGGCTGATGCCGGTTTCAGCAAACCTGCAATCTGAAGCCGGTGCGGAATATCGGCACTGATTTTCGGAGTCTGGCGCCAGATTTTGCCGCTGCGCTTATCCGTAGTGACCACCCGGTAAAAAATATAATGAAACCAATGATAGGGATGGAGCCTGAATATCTTTGCAGTGAGCGGATGAACCCAAAGACCAGCCAGGCGCGCGTTACGATTGAGGATCTTACCCATCCACTTGATGATTTTCCGGCCCAAGGGTTTATTCTGATGCGGAAAAAGATTTCGGCTCCAGTACGAGTTGACCTCCTGATAATAGGCGTCTGTCAGATGGCAGTTTTTGCCGGAAGCCAGGAACCAGCTGGATATTAATCTGTCTTGGCCCGGTTTTTCGAAGGCGAAAAAACCGGAGGTCAGGTGATTCCCGATCCATTCATCCAAAGGCCGGCAACAAAAGCACGTTGAATCCACCCACACTCCGCCGAACTTTGCCAGCAAATTGATCCTGACGATGTTCGACAACGCCTGCATCGAAATGGTTTGCCGGTTAGGCTTGCTGATGTCGTCAAGGTTGACATGGTCTTTGATATTTTTCTCATCCAACAAAACAATTTTCCACTCCGGGTTATGGCGTTGCCAGGAAAGCAGACACTTCTTGACCAAACCCGGGGCCACATCAAATCTCTGCAGCCACATGATCCAGATGATTTTTGGAATTTCCGCGCTTAAATCACGGCTCATAATTTTTTAGGCTGTCGCAGGTCAGTTTAAGCCGCCCTAATGAACAAGAGCGGCCTACGCCGCATTCGTCCAAGTAAAACATAAATGGCGGACAATTATTAATTTCCCACTCCTGCAAGTACAGGAGAAACAGAGAAACCGGGAACACGAACGAGTTGAAACATCCCGCCACCGGTGCAGACTACTCGCCATACTGGGCAATTTTATCTGTCGCGTTTGGAAAGCGTTTACGAAATGATCTTTGCCAGCGCTGCCAGGTGCGTTTCAAATATGGCCACCTCAACGCAGGTTCGTCCAAACCGCTTTGGAAAAAAGAAGCATAGGCATGAAAATCCCTGGATAGCCTGTTTACCGTCTCGTTAAAACGGTCATCGTGCGCAGTTGTCCGAGAGCTGGCTTCGACTAGGATTTGGCAAAGTTCCTGCACCGGATTTGGCAAGCTTTGCAGATGAGTGAGTGCGGACTGGTTGTGACATAAATTGGGCCGGATGAAAGAATTCATGGCTTCCCGTAGCCGTTGTTCATCCGCCGGCCAGTTGAGGCCAAGGACAGCCGTACACCGGCGCAGTTCCGGTTCCCAAGACGCAAGGAACCTGTCGTAGTTTAGAAAAGCAGTGGGAAGGCCAGCGGTATCTTTGAGCGCAGCGATGCAGTAGTTGAACCAGACGCCCAATGCTTTGCTGAAAGGAATCGGATCTCTCGTGATCAATGAGTTTGTCACATTGATTGGGTTTCTCACCACAAATACACACAGTAACTTCGTTTCCAATTCCTCCAACACGTCGCGCCACACTGGCAGCAAAAGGCAAGTCCTTGGATCTTTCCAGGCCCACAGAGAGTGGTTGGCGAAGTTGGTCACAACCAGTCTTCTGAGTTCGTCCCTGAAAGGACGAACTGCCTCGGAACGGTGCCACTGATCCGGCAATGGTGCTGCTGCATCCCAAGTCTGGTTCAGTCGCGCTAGAAGACGCTCTTGAAGAGCGCAAATTTCAGAATGCTCCCAAAACCCTTCACGATTGTCCGCCCCGCGCCCCTTCACCTTCGCGTCCTCCCCCAGATAAACTCCTAATAAGTTTATCGCGCGGGTGATACTGGAGGTTCCGCTCCGGTGCATCCCTAGGATGCAGACAGCCGTGGATTTGTAGGCAATATGTTTCACAACAATCATTCACTGTTGCCCTTACTATCGCATCAGGCAAAGCCGCTTCTGCGACAAGAGATGGTCAAGCACAGACGCGAACCGATCATCGCAGACTGGCATACCTGCCGTTGGGAGGCAAGTCCGCCGCTCAAGGGCAGATACTACAACAATGTCAGCGTACGAGCCGGTAATGTTTCTTGTTGAACTGGAAGCCGAACCACCGTTCCAGCTTCAACATCAGGCGATGTTTTTTTTCGCGCGCACTTGATTTGTAATCCGGGTCGGCGCGGAAAATCCCCTCGGCTTGGGGCAACCAACCCTGCACGACTTTGGGATGCGTGCCGGTGAACAAATTCAGCGTGGCGGGGTCAATTTGCGTGTAATCCGCCGCTGGTAACGGTTTGTCGTCCCAGAATTTATGCGTCGCGGAAGTTTTGAGGTTCATTTGCGTTTCACTACGCACCCAGCCGTAATGATGAATCGTTGTGCCTGTGTGCACGGCGCGCGGATAGCGGGATTTTTTGTGTCCGACCACCACGATGAAAAACAGCGCCTCGGACGACCACGCCGGAATCGTGTTGCGGATGATGCGGACTTCGGAACGATACCAGCCTGGCGACCAGACATAGGTGTTGACGTTGCCGTAGAAATGCAGGTAATCGAACGCCAACGCCTCAACGCGTTCGTCGTTCAGATGTTTTTCCATCGCCGCGCGGATTTTCGGCAGATCGTTTTCGTGAACCACTTCGTCGGCTTCCAGATAAAACGCCCAGTCGCCGGTGCAGTTGAAGAGTGCGATGGATTTCTGCTGGCCATAGACAAATCCCCTGACACTGTAATCCGGCCGGATGTGCTCGTTCCATTGCGTCGAAAGGATGCGGATTTTGGGGTCGCCGATTTCGCGCAATAGTTTTTCTGTGTCGTCGTCGCACGGGCCAAGCGCGACAACGAATTCATCCACGATGGGCAAAATGGAGCGGATGGACGCGACAAACGGATACCCGAGCTTCTGTCCGTTGCGCAAAAAGGTGAACCCGCTGACTTTCATGCGCGAAGGTTAAACTCAATCTTCCCACGGCAAAAGCTGTTTTGCCACAAAACCCGGTTGCGTCCCCGGCGCGGGCTCGTTCGCTTCCCCCAGCGAGCCGTGTGACAAAATCCATTCGTAATAGCCGAGATATTTCCGCGCCATGTCCAAATGTGTAAACCCGCCGCGCCACACGTGGTCGTGACACGCAGCCGGACGGAACCGCTGCGGATTTTTCACGGCTTCGACGAGTTCCTCCGCCTTGGCGCTCAACGCGCCCACCTGCGGCGTGACAATTTCCGGCAACGAACCGTACGGCGTGGCAACGACGTAAGCGCCGCTCACGAACGCCTCGATGATGGCAATGCCAAACGGCTCGTGCCAGCGCACCGGAAAAATCAGGCAACGCGCCCGGGCCAGCAAATCGCATTTTTCCGCCCCCCCCATGATGCCGTAATACCGCACTCCACGGATCGGCGGCAGCAGTCGGTGCAAATTCAGCGGCCAGTTGCGTGAACCGAGCACGCGCAATTCCAACCCCGCGCGTCGTGCCACGTTGGCCGCACCCCGTAAATTTTTCACCGCGGCCCGCGCGTTGGCCAGAAACAGCGCGTAGTTTTCACGCGTTTCGGAAAAGGAATATTCCGTCGGATCAATGCCGTTGTGAACGAAATGTCGCGAGCCGTGGTTCGCGGCGTGTCTCCGTGAGACGAAAATCGTGTTCGGGGGAAATTGTTCACCCGGTCGGCCATTGCCATGGGAAGTCATCAAACAGGGTTTGCCAATTGGCGCGGCCGGTCTTTCGTGAAAATGCACAATGTCCGTCGAACGCGGTATGAGCCGCAACCAAACTTGCGGGTCTTTTTCGTCCGGCGCAATCGGGCGCAACTCCGCGCCGGGGATGTGGCTTTGCGCGTTGGCAATGAGCGTGACTTGATGACCCAGTTCGACGAGCGCCTTGCCCAACCAGTAAATGATCCGCTCCGTGCCGCCGTAGAGTTTGGGCGGGATCAGCATTTTCCCCGTTTTGCATAGCGTGACGTGCATTTACGTTTCAACTCTACTGCGTCCGTCCAAATTTTTTCTCCAGTTCCCGGTAATTCATTTCAATCAACGTCGGCCGGCCGTGCGGACAGGTGTAAGGCATCGCGCAACGGCGCAAATCTTCGACGAGTTTCTCCAGTTCCCGTCCGGCGAGGGGATCGTTGGCCTTCACGGCGTGGCGGCAGACGGTCTTGGCAATCGTATGCTCGCCCAGCCGCGCCAGATTCACCTCGCGCCCCGCCGCCTTCAACTCGTCCACAAGGTCGAGCACGAAACGGCGCGGGTCAGCGACCTTGACGAATGGCGGCAGGGTGTCCAGCAAAAACGTCCGCTCGCCGAATTCGCTCAACCCGACGCCGAGCCGCGTGAGCGCGGGCAACTGCTCGCGCAAAAAATTCGCGTCGCGCGCCGGTAGTTCGATGGTCTCCGGCAACAGCAGCTTTTGCGACGGCGCGGAACCGCTCTGCTCAATCCGGTTCAACATTTGCTCGAACAAAATCCGTTCATGCGCGGCGTGCTGGTCGAGCAGGACGAGTCCGCGGTCGGATTCGAGCACGACGTAAAGTTTGCCGATGACGCCGACGAGGCGCAGGGGGACACTCAAAAGTGGCTGGCCGCCGGAAGCGGAAGGTTGGGGGATGGCAGATGGAGGCCCAGTCTCCGGCGAGGCGGGAGGATGGCGCGTGGCAGATGGCGTTTGCGGTTCAGCCGCCGCCGGTTTTGTCGGAGCCAAACCGGTTTTCGGTGGTTTTTGTTCAACCGGAGTCTTCGGCGATTCAACCGCCGGGGACGGTTTTAATTTTTCAGGGAAGTTGGGCAGCGCGGGCGCGGAAAACGCGGGGGCGGGTGTGATTTCCGCCCGGGCTTCACTTTGTCTGCCCCGCGCCTGTGTGGCCAAATCCGGTTCCGGTTTTTCCGGCGCGGTGCCGGTCGTGTCGGAGCGGAGCGAAGGCGAATGGAACGCCAGCAAGGTTTCCCGGACCGCCTGCGCGACAAATTTGCGGACTTCAGGTTCGCGGTGAAATTTCACCTCGCGTTTGGCCGGATGGATGTTCACGTCCACCGCCGCCGGATCAATTTCCAGGAACAGGCAGCAGACCGGATAACGGCCCTTCATCAGCGACGTATGGTAACCTTCGAGCAGGGCGTAGTTGAGCCCGCGGTTTTCAACCGGGCGCCGGTTGACAAACAAGTGCTGGCTCTCGCGCGTTGCGCGCGACACCCCCGGCGCGCCAATGAACCCCCAAACATGAAAGGTCGAGGGTCGGGGGTCGGGGGTCGAGGGCAAAGAACTGGCGGTTTCAAATATATCGGTTTCTTCCGGTTTGATAGCGTCGTCAAGGGCGGCCGAGAAGTTCACGGGCAAAACTTTTTCGTCGCCGAGCAGGGCGCGGAGACGCTCGCGCAACGCCTCCAGCCGGCTCGAAGTGGCCGCGCCGGA
>JBEKMU010000002.1:0-63174 GCA_049523555.1 Verrucomicrobiota bacterium
TTATAGGAATGCGCACATAGGATGAACTTGGACAAGAAATTTGTTACAGTGTTCCTACTGTTTATACTAATATTGGGTTCCCAATATTGGCAAGTTGCGCTAGTACCCCCTTTTATAGAGAACCTCAGATTTGTCTTAAAGACATTCGTGTATGAATCGGATACTCAATTGATTGTTGTATTGATAGCGGTGACTTATCTGGCCGTACTCTTGTGGATGGAATATAAACTGATGCAAGAGCGTGAAAACAGCATTGCCGCAGTACCGGCATGGCGAAGCCCTTTTCTGTTGAAGCATGCGCATTTTATCACTTTCGTAATGCTGTGTGTCGTCCCGTACCTGGCTTGTTTTGATCCAACTTCAACTTCCACAGATTTGCTGGTGCTCCTAACGGCGATGGCCATCGGGAAGGGCTTCGCAATATGGAATCGGAAAGTCAGTCTCAGCGGGCACACAGGCGAAATCCGGCGAATCGTTTTAGATGCGCTTGTTCCTGCTCTGGCTTTTGTTGGCTCGTTTCAGCCAAATTGGGAGAAATGGAATCAACTTTATAAATACCATGATTACTTGCGGTGGACCGGCCTTTTTCCTAACCCTAATAATTTTGGAGTGGTAATGGGAGTCGGGGTTGTGTTATCGGTCGGGCTGCTGGTTATACGATTGCAAGGCAAGTGGTGTTTTTTGAGGCAACAAACCGTCAAAACCTCTTGGCGATCTTGGGCCATGCTCAGCGTTGTCTGCCCGATGGTTTTTCTGGGGCTGCTGAAAAGCTTCAGCCGCGGAGCTTGGCTAGGGACTTTTCTCGGCCTTATCTATCTGGGAGTTTCTTTGAGAAAGTTATACAACGCCATGCCGGTTTCCTGCAAAAAGAATGTGGATGCCCTGCGGTCAACTTTTGGCCTTAATCAAGAAGCGAAACCTCTTCTGAGAAAGAAGTCTGTAAAGTTCGCGGCTCTGTTTGCGGCGTTGACACTATTGGCACTATTGGCAGGATTCGCGTGTATTTCCGCACGCCATGCCGAGCAGCTTATTCTAAAGAGGACATTATCGGTAGCTAATGCGACTGATTTGTCCTGGCGAAATCGTATCAGCGCGTATGTCGGAGCACTCCAGATGATTAATGACCGGCCATGGGCCGGATTCAGTTGGAACCAGTACGAACTTATGTACTCGGAATATTACATGGATTCGCGATTGACCGATGGCAGTGTGATCTCATCGAATAGTTATTTTATGCTCGGCATAGGAGTCGGATTGCCGGCGCTTTATACTTTCGCCGCTTATATATGGCTGAGTTTTGCCGCGATTCAACTTCCCCGCAATCCCGACTTTCGAGAAAAGACGTCCGAGAATCGAGACTCGAATGACGATATGGTTGGATGGCTTGTTCAGGCGGAGACAGTGGTTTGCCGTGCGAGTGCAGTCGTATTATTGGTGGGATTTTGGTTTGATGACGGCCTTTTTCTGTTGCCTTTGGCTGTCGTATTTTGGACCTTGCTTGAATTAATCGTGCCCGATTGATGTAACTCGGCTTTTTCAGCCCAAGTGATGTGATAGTCTGGGAGGAACGCACCAGACAACTGGCTGGATGGCCCCCCGAATCATGAGGCGGGTGTTCATCCGACCGCGCTATGTGAAAACACCTGTGGGATGGAGGGTCAAGCCTGAAAGCCCCGGCGGCGAGGTAACGCGAGCCGGAGGCGAAGCCAGCACGGTCCAAACAGCTGACGTGACTTCACTTTTTCGGGCCACCTGATGTGTTAGTTTGGGACTTTTCGGCGCTTTTTGTGATTTGAGATGCAAGTCTTATCCCATATAGCAAAATCATCGCGATTACCCGCACGGGCGCTTTACACAGTTTGTCCATCCCCAATCCCCACAGCCGATTCAGCAGCAACAAAAACTCTGGCCGTAATACCTCGAAGGTTTTTAGATCTCCTTCGATCGTGATTATGATTTGTTCGTACGGATAATTCTCCTCCAAGAGGCGTTCTGCACGGAAAATAATCTTTCGGAATAATTCCCGGACTTGGGGGCTGGTTCCTTCGCACAGAGCTCTGATGCGCTCATCTTCACGTCGCTGCGCGAGGAGACGGGCGTGGGCATCGATTCGGGGGATGCGTAATTCCCGCCGCGGGCGTTTAATAACAGGAACGATAATGTTTTTTGAGACTGGATTTGATTGCATGTTTTGAACAATAGTTTATTTGTTGGCCGAATTAGTAATGGATAAGTCCTCCTGTTTGAGCCATTTCAACGCCTGCTGAGCGGCAGCCTCCCGCCGAGCTGAATCTGGCGTTGCTGTAAACACGGCAGCTTTTGGAGAATTCAAAGTGTCCGCGGCACCAAGGCCTGGCGCAGGCTGTGTGGCGGCTCTAACTGCCCTCAGCCGGTCAAGTTCTTTTTCCGCAGCTTGGAGTTTCCGAAGAAGAAAACTCTGGTATCGGGTGAGCTTGGAAAATGCGTTACCTTGAATGGCGTCTTGCGCGAACGCGGTCCCTACGCCTCGCTGTTCCTGCTCGTAAAACCTGTACATCTGGAAAAGCTCGGTGTCCACCAAATTGGCTCGGCGTAGTTGCCAGCGCGTTTCAATGATGGTTCTGACCTGCTCCTCTTCGAGAACACTGGAAGGGGCGTAAAATAAAACGAGGCGTCGGCCCATTCTGATAAACTCTTCGCGATCCTCGTCCGGCAGGAGCACATTGATGGCGTAGAAACCGTGACGAGTCGAATTGCGGGAGGAAATCATCTTGCCGGCAACCGACCTCGGCCCAGTGCTTTTTGACGCGTTTTTGCGATTGGTCTGTATCTGTTTTTCAGTTGTCATGACCTATATACAACTGTTACTCCAAAATTACTGTGGGGAGGTCAAATCAGCCTTGTATGCGCAAATTGGTTTTGGCTACATGGCGGGATAAAATGGCTTCGTTTTGCGGAAAGGATGGAAATAGAGCCAAAGAAGATTTTAGCGTTGTGTTCACCAGATGTCGTTCTGCAAGAAGGATTTTAATGGTGGAGTGGAGATCAGGATCATCGTCTTCAAACCCATTTGAAACGGAGATGGCCGCCGAAATGAACCCAATTTTGTCGCCACTTTGTCGCCACATTTTTGGGCTTGCGGTAGGTTGTGATGGGTTGGGATAGGAACAGGGGTCTACCGACGAGATCGGTTGCAACCCCTTAATTCCAAGCTAACTATATTGTGCTGAATTCGTTGCGGGGGCTGGATTTGAACCAGCGACCTTCAGGTTATGAGTGTGAAGGTCAGTCCCGCGTTGGCCATCTTCGCCATCTCAATTCGATAGTTTTCATACGATTTTAATTGGGTTTTCAAGTTCTTCGCCAAAACTTGGAACTTGATGAAACACCGTGAAACTTCTTGCACAAAAACCAACAAAAGCACCAACAAATTTCGGCGCAATTCATAGCATTTGAGGATGAAAGCGTCCATAGGAATTCTTGAAAATGAACGCCATTGGGGGGGGCTAATTTTTGTTCGCAATCGCTTCGAGATCGGCCCGCCGAAGCCGAAAGCTGCCGGGCAAAACTTCCACTTTTTGCAACAGCCCTTTGTCAACCATTCGCCAAAGAGTCGTGCGGCTGACGCCGAGAAATTTAGCAGATGCCGTCATTCCCATTAAAAGCGGGCCAACTGTCTGCGTCATATTTTTCTGATTTTTCCCTTCAAGGATGCTGTCAATTGAACCGATTTGTTCCGGCGATGCCTCGAATAACCGTTTCACTCTTTCCTCTGTGTTCATCGCGTGTCATTGAAAACGTGTTCACACCCGAATCACAGTCCGCCGAGTCTCCTTGCTTGATTTTATCTGACTCTGTTGCTGTGAAATCTTTTCCTCGGTTTCGTCCTCGGCAGCATCTTCAACCTGGCTTGGCGCTTGGTTTTTGGTGAGATCAAGTTTTTCCTCAATTTCGGACTGACGCCCGGCAAGGTGGTGGTAACGCTTTTCATGCTCAAAGGGTGCGCCGACTTTGGCCTCAAATTCCTTCGCCCGCTTCTGCGAGTCGCGGATGTCGCGTTCAAGTCCTGTGGCACGTTCCTCGAATCCCTGCACGATGGATTCCAGCGAGCGAATTGTTCCGAGCGCGGTGTCCGTGACCCGCGCGCTGTAACTGTTTTTGCCGTGCAAGAGCAACTCGACCTCGCTGTTGTAAGAGGCGTGCAGCGACAAATCAAACCCGGCGAATTTTCCAACGCGCGCATTGGCCCCGAAGTTGTTTTTGATTTTTCCCGCGCGCCGAAAAAGCAGTTCACCGGCGACGCCGCGATTGTCGAGCGTCTGCCCGTCCAGTTCGATGCGGAACTTGTCGCCGGACGTGTCCTGACGCACGGCCAAGTCCTGTTGCAGATTTGCCAGCCGCTCGGTGCATCGTTGGACTTCCTCGTGCGAATGGCGCAGATTGGCGCGAATACGGTATTGTTCCTCGGCGTGGGCGGAACGCAGCCGGGTGAGCTTCATCAGCTCGGCGTCCACCTGCGCCTTTTCAATGACGAGCGGATTGCCGGAGGCGATGGCCTTGACCTCGGCATAGGTGAGCGCGGTCGAGTCGAGGTCTTCGATGCGGCGAATGGTCATGTCGCCACTCATCACTTGGGAAATGAACTTGGCCTTGGTCTCCAACGTCTGCCACATATACGCATCGAACGAGCCTTCGGTGACGTAACGGTAAATCTGCACGGCGGCATTTTTGTTGCCCTGCCGCAGAATACGGCCTTCGCGTTGCTCCACGTCAGCGGGCCGCCACGGAGCATCGAGGTGATGCAGCGCAACCAGACGCTCCTGCACATTCGTTCCCGACCCCATTTTCTGCGTGCTGCCGAAAAGGATGCGCGTCTTGCCCGCGTTCACTGAACGAAACAGAGCCAGTTTTGCATTATCGGCATCGTAATTTTGAATGAAGGCGATTTCCGCCTGCGGCACGCCGCGTTTCACCAGTTTTTCAGCCATGTCATCATAAACGGAGAAGCCCCTGTCCTTTGGCGTGGACAGGTCACAGAAAACCAGTTGTGTCAGGCGATCATCTTTGGTCGCCTCCCAAATGCGGTAGATGTTTTCGACGGCCAGATTGACTTTGCTTTGCGGGTCATCCTTGGCCGAAGGCAGCATCAACCGCAAATCGAGCGCGGCCTTGCGTCCCTCGCTCGTGATTTTGAGCATATTGTCTTCCGAAGGATCAACGCGCTCGGTTTTCAACTTGTGGGCGCGTTCGACCAGCGACTGAACGAACTTTTTCAGGGGTGGCGTGGCGGGCGCGCTGCGAATGGCCGGTTTCTCGCCTTCCAGTTTTGGTCGCGCCAAATTGAGCATCTGCGCCGTCTGCACGTCGGCCATCTGCCGGAATATCTGCATCAATTCCGGCACGTTGATGAAGCGGGCAAAGCGCGTGTTGAGCCGGTAGCCCGCGCTGTCCGGCGCGAGTTCCATCGCCGTCACCGGCTCGCCGAACGTCGCCGCCCAGCCGTCAAAATGATGCAGTTTGTGTTTTTGCAAGTCGTCCGGCTGCAAATACCGCTGCATGGTGAACATCTCGGCCATGCTGTTGGCTATGGGCGTGCCCGTGGCGAAGACCACACCCCCACCTCCATTGACGGACTGAATATGACGCACCTTGAGAAACATATCAAATGCCCGTTCGCTCGCCGTTTGCGGCAGACCGGCAATGCGCGTCATCTTGGAAATGTAAAAAAGATTTTTGAAGTAATGCGCCTCGTCCACGAAAAGCCGGTCAATGCCGAGTTCCTCAAAGGTCAACGTGTTGTCTTTTTTGTGGCTGGCGGCGAGGGCTTCAAGTTTGGCCTCCAACCGCTTCTTGGCCTTTTCAATTTCCTTGACCAAGCGCCGGTTGTCCGTGCCCGCGTGTTCGCGTTTCACGTTTTCCAGTTCGTCCAACTGCTCCTTGAAAAAGCGAACCTGCGTTTCTTCCGACAGCGGTATCCGTTCAAAGCCGGAATGGGTCACGATGATGGCATCCCAATTGCCGGTGGCGATGCGGCTGAAAAGTTTCCTGCGGTTCTGCGCCTCGAAATCCTCCCTGCCGGCGACGAGGATGTTTGCGCCCGGATACAGCGTGAGCAACTCGGTGGAAAACTGGCCGAGCATGTGATTGGGAACGGCGAACATCGGCTTGCGTGCAAGTCCGAGCCGCTTCAGTTCCATCGCCGAAGCAACCATCGTGTAGGTCTTGCCCGCGCCGACGACGTGGCCGAGCAGCGTGTTGTCCGTTTGCAGGATGCGCCAGACGCCCGCCTTTTGATGCAATTGCAGTCGAACCGCCGAACTCGCGCCTGGCAGCGTCAAATGTTCGCCGTTGAATGTGCGGACCCGGCTGTGATTGAACGTGTCATTGTAGAGCCGCACCAACCGTTCGCGGCGGTCATCGTCCGCCCAAACCCATTCCTTGAACTTTTCCTTGATGCGTTCCTGCTTTTCTCTGGCAGCTTCGGTGGCGGTCGGATTGACGACGGGCTTTTTGTCCTTCGTCATGTCATAGACGGTCGGCGTCTTGAGATTGAGCGCGTCATGGATCAATTCGAGTCCGGTGTAGCGGCTTGTCCCCCAATCCGTCGTGTTGGCCGTTGATTGTTTGGCCTCCCAATCCGCCGTGACGTGCCATGAACCGAGCGCGTGAATATGGCTGACTTGAACACCGGATGAAACGCCAAGTAATTCATGGACGAATCTCTCCACGTCCGGTTCCGGCAACCAGGTCGCGCCCAAGCGCACGTCAATTTCGGTGGCGGGCAAATCTTGCGGCTGCACCGACTTCAACGCCTCGACGTTTTCGCGGAAACGCGGGTCGCCAACGCTGGCAGCATCGGCGGCGACGAGTTTTTCGCGGACGTTGCCCGAAAGGTATCGGTCTTCGGTTTCCCATTGATTGGTCTGTGGGTTGAGAAAAATCATCCCCTTCAAATCGGGCAAAAACTCGTCAACGGACTGGTCGAGCAAACCGGCCATGTGGTCGAGGTCAACGCGGCCTTTTTCATTGAGCGAGACGAGCAACGCCTCTTTGGGTGTGCCAACGGATTCGATGGGTTTTTTGTCGTGAATGGTTCGCTCGTGGAAAATCGAGGCTTTGGTTGCGATGCTCCTTTCGTCATCGTAATGCTCCAACGACAGCAGCAGCGGCAAATCAGGATCGCCGTCGAAGGCGTTCTGGTTGACGCGGGCGTTAATCGGGCCGAAACGGGAAAGGAAACGGTCGTAGGCAAGATTAAGCCGGTCACGCGCCTCGATGACCTGCTCCTCGCTGCTGCCGTCGAGCTGTGAACGCAGGCAAACCCGCACCGCGTCGCGCACTTCAATCATTCGCCGGATGCGCGAGCGCGTTTCAACGGGCATATCGTCCAGCGGACGAAGTTTGTCATCTTCACGAATGCAAACGCGGCCGTCTTCGTGGACGCAAAAGGCGTTGGGCTTGATGTAGTCCGGCGCGGGAATGTTCACGTCCGGGACCCGCGCCGCGACTCGCTGATTTTCAGCCTGGAAAATGTTTTGCGGAAGCCGCTCAACGGCCTGGGCCAATGCTTCCTCAAAATTACGGCCGTCCGGCACCAAGACCGGCTCGCCGTCCCGATACATTCCCCTGGCGAGCCGCATTTTCCCCAACATCATTTCGGGATGGGCGACGAAGTATTCATTGAGCGGAATTTTTTCCTTCTGCTCGTTGATGAAATCCACCGATGTTTTCCAAGTTGCGCCGCACGGCGATTCTCCGGCGCGCAACTTGCGGAGCATCACGATGTCGGTGGTGACTTCCGTTCCGGCATTTTTCTTGAAGGCATCGTTTGGCAAACGGATTGCGCCGAGCAATTCCGCTTTGGCGGCGAGCATCTCGCGCATGGTCGAATCCAGCTTGTCCATTGTGTGATGTGAAGTGATGAACATGAGCAGGCCGCCCGGTCGCACCTTGTCCAAGACGGCGGGGAAGAAATAATCGTGGATGGGAAATTTGTGTTTGTTCCAGCGGGGGTCGTGGACGGTATAATCACCAAACGGGACATTGGAGATGGCGAGGTCGAAAGATTCGTCGGCGAGTTTGGATTTTTCAAAGGGCTGCTCGCGGATGTCGGCGGCGGGATACAACGCTTTGGCGATGCGTGCCGTCAACGGATCAATTTCGATGCCGGTGACGGTGGATTGCCGGAGCATTTTTTCGGGCATGAGGCCGATGAAATGGCCGATGCCGCAGGCAGGTTCCAGAACCTGTCCGTCCTGAAAACCAAACCGTTGCGCCGCCTGATACATGGCGCTGATGATGGCCGGGGATGTGTAATGCGCGTTGAGCGTGGTGGAACGGACTTGCTCATACTTCCCGTCAGTCAATTCTTCCCGCAATGCTTTCCGTTCGTTTGCCCATTCCCGGTTGCGGTCGTCAAAGACCTGGGGCATCGCGCCCCAACCGACATACTTGACCAGCACGGCTTTCTCATCCGAGGTGGCGGATCTCGCCGCCGCCTCCAGCTTGCGGAGCAACTGGATGGCCCTGACGTTTTGCAGGAACTTCTGCTTGGGGCCGCCCGCGCCCAAGCGGTCGTCGTCGGTGATGCGATAGTTGTTGAGATTCCTGTCGCCCTGGTGGCCGACGGCTAGGTCTCTTCCGCCGGGAGCAGGATGTATTCTTCCCGCACCATTTCCCAAGCGCGGTCGTGCGCCTGTTGCGGCGTCAATCCCTGCTGGATGAACTTGGTCCGCAACTCGGCCATTTCGTCCTTTGTTTTCCGTTCCGCCTCCAGCAGCATTTCCTGCAACTGGCCTTTGGCCTCCAGTTCGCGCACCATTTTGGGGCGGTGTTCGCGCCAGTGTTTCTCGGCCATCATTCCGTATTGAGTCAGTGTGTTCATAGTGCCTGCGGTTGGAACCGAAAAGTTCCAACTGATTTTCTAAACCTTCTTTGACCGTTTTGTCAACTTTTGGCATTTGCGCCGGGATTGCTTTGGAGGCTCAGGATCGGGCAATGGCGCGGGGCCGCCTTTGGCGAAATCCGCGTCCAAGTCCTGAATCTCCTGCGGGAAAAATCGGACGATGGGAAGGCAAAAGACCTTTTGCAGCCCGGCCAGGACTGTATCGCTGATTTTGGTAATGCCCCACTCCATGCGTGCCAGCGACAGACGGCTGATGTCCACACCTTTGCATTGCAACTTGGCCGCCAGCCTTTCCTGCGTCCACTTCTGCTGGTAACGCAGATAGGCCACTCTCCGGCCAGTGACGTTCTGGAAACGCATCCCCTTGCCATCCTTAATTTCCATAGGGTATGTTTCCGTCTCGAAAAGCCGGGTGAAAACCATTCAGGACTATTCTCCTGGCACTGGAAAATGAGCCGTGAAGACAATAAAGGATGGTCGGTTTCTGAACCAAAATGTCCAAAAACTTGGCACTGCGGGCGCCATGCTGGACAACAGGTTGCATAAAACCCCGGCAAAACAATCACCGGCATGACAATTAACACCGTATTGTTAGCAAGTTTAATGCCTATGGATTGAAAATCGTTCATCGCCAGTGAGACTAATCCGCCTTCGTCTGCTCCAACGCCGGTCTGAACTTCGTCACCGAAGCCAGACCGGGCCTTGGAAGACAGTCAAACCCTGACACCTTCCCTTCTGGTTTGGGTTTGGGTTTGCGGCTGCGACTGCGTTTTCTTGTTCAGCCATTTTTCACGTTCCATATTGAGGATGACTTCATCACGCTTGTTTTCGGGCACGTCCTTCAAGAGAACGTCATAAGCGGCTTTCAGGTCGGGGTTGTTTTTGATGTTTTGCAGCACGCCGGTATCAACGTATTGCCGCCGTTCCAAGTGCCGGACTTCGTTCAAGACAACGGTGCGTTCCAGCCGGTCGCGCGGCATCGCCTGAATGTAGTCCCAATCTTTGGGGTGCTTTTTAATCCAATCGTTAATTTTGCCTTCTGCTTCCGCATTGGTCCGCTGATAGCGGGTTTCGTTGGGCGCAGGCGTTTTGGCAGCAGCGCCATTAGATGGAGGAGTTCTGGTTGTTGTGCTCATATTAGGTATTTATTTGTTATTTGTTTTGGTTGCTTAAATTGCCGGCGCGATAACACCGGCAAAGTGTTTTCATGGACTCAATGAGTCCGGCGGTTCATTGGTTGGAGAATTGGGCGGTGGCAACGGCTGCACCTGCGTGGTTTCGAGCGCGTCCAGCCGCTTTTTCATTGCGATCACCGAGGCGCGCAACACCGCCGTTTCCTGCAAATTGGTTTTGATCTGCTGCAACGCGGCTTGAAACTGCGTCAGCGCCGCCGACAGGGTTCTGGCTTCCAACAGGATTTGAACGGTCGCCAGCTTTTGGGCGTTGACCTCGGCCAGCACCGCGTCATTGGCGGGCAAAGGATTGAATGCCGCATCGCGCGGCGCGGGTTCCGTGGGAAAAGCGCCAGAGCCGTCAATGGTGGCCGCCCGCAAGGGCCGCAAATCCCATCGGGTGTTTTCCTCGACGCGATAAACGACGTGCTGCTCGTGCATCACCAGGTCATCGTTCGGGTCGGCGTAGCGCCCGACGTGATAGGCGCGGACGACTTCGGGATAACGCACGGTGGAATTATCCGTTGCCGGTGGCGGCTGTTGTGGCCGTAAGGTGAGCTTGGGCGTGGAACACGCCGTGAGGAACATCAAGGGAATGAGGTAGTATGCTTTCATCGTTTGGGGGCGGTTGCGGGTTGCTCGTCCGTTTCTTCAACCAAGCCCGCGCCGCCAAAGGAAGCATCGGCACGGTCAATGGTTTGCAGGACATAGAGGTAAAACTGTTTTCCGCTTGGCACACGGACGTAGAACCCGTTCTTTTGAATCGAATCGTTAATCTGCTGTGCGTAGGTTTGCAGAACGGCCTGCGCGCCTTGAAACGGCGCGTTGCCAAGAGTGGGAGCAGGCATTGAACCCAACAGCGTTTGCTGCTGTTCAGTCAATGCGCTGGCCGCGCCGGAAAGGAAGGTGGCGGCAAACAGTTTGATGTCGGCCATGTTGTCGGACTTGATGATTTCACCGCGCAACCCGGCGCTGCCGTCCGTGATGGCCCAACCGCTCTGATTGGTGTTGTTGTCAAACTCGCGGTCCAGGGCGACGGCTTTAAGCTGCAATTCCTCGCCGTCCTGCCAGACCAGTTTCCAACTGGTGCTGGTGGAAATGCGGTCGCGCTGCCGGTCGGTTTGCGCCATGCCGTGAACCTCCGTGCCCGCCGGAATAATCAGCCTGCCGCCGTAATAGATGTTCTCGGTGACGAGGCCGACGATGGGCGTCTGCATGGAAGCTGAATCCACCGTGATGACGGTCTCACAGGGGATCAGCCGTCCGAACGGCGCATAGGACGCGCTTAATTTTTTCGGGCGGGCAGCGCCCGCCGTGCTGTCGGCAAACAGACTGATGGGGGTCAAGGATTCGGTCTGACGCGGCGGAACATTGGGCAACGGTTGGGGCGACGGACTGGCAAGAGCCGGATTGGAAGACGGGAGCGGCGACTTGGGCGACGGCGGGTTGAACACCTGCATTGGCCGCGTGACGGACTGCACCACCTGGGGTTTATCGGTGGCGTTGGTTGAGAGCGGAGCGACAGCGATGCCGTCCTCGGAAGACGAATGCTGCTTGCGAATGACGCCAAAAATAACCAGCCCGGCAGCGAACACCGCGCCGAAAACGACGAGCTTGCCGCTCTTGGTTTTGAAAAAATTGAGAAAGTCGCGTGGTTTCATGGCTGGCCTCTTGGGGAACGAATGGGATGAAAGGGGGCATTGGTGGTCGTGACGACGGGCGGCGGTGGCGGTGGCGGCGACAGCCGGTTCACCAGGACGGTGAATTGATTTTTCAAGGAAAGATTGTTCCGCCCGCCGTCCGGCGTGCCGGTGACGGCGAAATAAACAATGCTCCGGCCTTTGGGCAGAACCGTTCCGCTGGCATCGCTGATGGATTGGGGATATAGCCGGTTGCCCGCACGCAAACTAAAACTGTCCGGCTGATAAATCAGCGGCGCAGCGATTTCATTGGTGATGGCGACTCGGAAGACCAGCGTGTCCTCGGCGTTGAAACGGAAGGCTGCTTCAATCTGGATTTGATAATCATTGAAGTCACTGACGAGCGGCTTGCCGTCGTAGGTGGTGAAACCAACATCGGCCACACTTTCGGGCTGTTGCGCTTTGAGCAACGGGAATGCCTTGGCCTTGTCGAGCAGCGACAGAAGTTTTAGCGGACTGACTTCGGGCGCACGGCCAACGCCTGCCTCCCCCGGCGTCGGCAATGCCGCCATGTTGAGCGAAAGAATGGGCGCGTTGCTTTCGATCAACTCGAAAACGTAGGTGCGGTCATTCCACCGGACATTGAGATTGGCGGAGGCTTTGGGAAAAATCGCCCGCACGGAAAGAAAGGCCGAACCTTTGGCGTGGGCGAGTTGAAACAGCCCCGGCGTTTTGCCGTCCACCGTGATGCCCGCGCCGTCAATGGCATCAATCGGACTTGGGAAACTGATGGTGGTCACGCGATTGGTGGCCACCGGCACGGAAACGGCAACGCGGTCGTCCAGCCAGACTTGTTGAATGGCAGGTGAATCAGCCAGCGCAACTGTGGTGGTCAGCAAGAATAGATTAACGATTGATTTCATATTTGAAGTCGCCCACAGCGGTGGGGAAACGTCCGTTCAAGGCCATGTTGGGATTGCGAATGAGACGCAACCGGAGCGTGAACGGAAACGCCTCGGTGAACGCCCTGTCTTGAAAGATGCCGCTGCGGATGATCTGGCCGGTGACGGCGGCGAGCACCTCGTTGTCGCGGGTGGCCAGAATGTCAATACGGCCGATTTCAGCTTTTTGGTGAAGCTGCTTGGCGCGGAATTCAACCGCCTCGCTGATGCGCTCATCCTGCGCCTTGCCCAACGCCGGTTTGAGAAACAGCAATTTGAGCAGGTCGGGATTGTCGAAGTCTTTGGGATTGCGTTCGAGGAAGGCCATTGTCGCAAGCTCGGCCTGTTGGACGTGCAATTGCTTTGCTTCCTGGAATTGCAGCAACGGACTCAAATAGTAAGTGCCAGCGGGGTCAATGATGACGACGCGCTCGCGCTGCTTGAACTGCGAGACGATGTGGTAGCGGTCAATGGCCGACAGCAGCAGCACGGCGACGGTGAAGGCAAACCAGAACCACGGCAGCCGGTCGCGCAACACCAGCAGTCGCGTCAAATCGAAGTGTTTCGGAACGGGCGCTGCGCCGGTTTTCGGTGAAATTGAAATGGGATTGTCGGTTTTCATAATCATAATTTGGGAGGCAGGCCGTTGGCCGGGGCGATGGGCGGCAACTGGCCGGAATGAGCGAGCATTTGACTGAGCAGGCGGCGGACGGCCCTTTCGCCGCTCGGATCACTTCTGGCGTAACCGAGTCCGGCGAAGCCGGTCACGAGCGAACCGGCGTTGCCAACCCGACTGGCGGTGGAAACCAGATTCAAGGCGCCCGCACTTCCCCCGGCGGCGACCGCCGCAATCGGGCCAAACGGAGCGGCAGCCACCGCGCCGCCGACCGCCGCCGCCGCCGTCTGCACCACGGCGTGCGCGCCATGCGAAAACAATTCGCTGGCCAGCGCCCCGGAAGAAATCACCTTTTGAATCATTACGGGCGCGGCAATGGTGCTGAAAATAATCCAGAAACCGATGGCCGCCGCCCCATAGGTTTTTTGCAAATCGGGCAGATGCGAACTCGGGTCAATGTATTCCAGGGTGGGATCGGATATGAAATCCAGCATCCCCTGGGTGACGAGCGCGGCCACGGCCCAACCGAGCGGCCAGAGGAGAACCCCGGCAAGATTCAAAAGGTAACGGCTGCCGACGTGCTTCAAGGCCGGTATCGCCATGAAGCCGATGAGCAGAGGCGAAAGCGCGTAGCCCATGTTCAAGATGACTTTTTGGAAGACGTAACCCCAAAACATCATCAGGGAGGCAAAATGGCCGACGAGGAAAAGGACGGCGGTGATGATGAGGTCGGTGCTGATGTTGTGAAGCAGCGAGAGAACATTCCACCACGACAACAGCGTGGATGGGTCGCGTTTGATGATTAACAGTTCAAGGAACTGCTTGTAGATTTGCGACGGGTCAACGCCCAAACCGGAGATGATGGATTCCTGCAACAAATTTTGAACCGCGTTGCCCCATACCGGCAGGAACACGAGCAACGAGGTCAGCACCATGATTCGCACCAGCAGATGCAGCAAGATTCTTCGACTGAACCGCTGATGCACGGTGACGATGATGCCGGTGACAAACAGGGCGTAGGCCACGCTCAACAGCAAGGTGTGGAGTTCTCCACATTTGGCGAGGAACGTGGGAAAGATGGTGTCGAACGTGGCCATAAGCGATGAAGCGTTATAGAATTATTGCGTGGGGAACTGCACCGGCTGGTCGAGCAACTGAAACGTCACCATGTAATTGCTGGTCGCCTCCTCAAACTCGGCGTTTTGCTGTTCGGTCAACGCCTGAATCTGCTTTTGCTGGTCGTTCCGATTCTGGATGTCCTGCACCAGCGCCGAAGCCGCGGCCTGGTTCACCTCGTCATCGGTGCTGGCAAGGTCGCCGTTCAGGCTGGTGAGGACGCCCTGCAACTTCTGGACTTGGGCATCGGTGGTGACGTTCTGGAGTTGCTCGGTCGTTTGCGCGATTTGGTCCTTGATGGTTGCGCGGCGTTGCGCCGCGTTGTCAGCGACGGCGACATAATTGCTGGCGGAGTTGATGACGGCCGCAAACGGCTTGTATTGGTCGGCAGGCCGCTGGATGGTCTGGCCGCGTGGCGTCTGGAAATTGACGCCCACCGTGGCATAGATGCCGTTGTCATTGTAGGTCAGCGCGGCGCTGCCATCAGCGTTGGCCACCAGATTTTCGAGGGTCAATCCCGGCTCAATGTTCTGCAAATCAGAATCCAAGGCGGGAATCATTGACAGCACGACTTGGGACGGATTGCCAAACAGGGACTCATAATTCTTGAACTCGCTCAACTGGCTGGTGAGCGTGTCAATTTGCTGCACCTGGTTGTCAATCATGGTGACGTATTTGGCGATGTTCTCGGCTTGGTCCAATATCTGTTCGATGTTCATCGTCGGGTCATACACGATCCACTGGGCGCGGGCGGAGAACGCCAGCGGCAGGGCGATGACGATTGCTGCGATTAACTTTTTCATGTTTGTTGTCCTTTCTTTGGTTGTTTTTATTGGGTGGAGGCTCCGCCTCCTTCGATGCGGAGAAATTGGGTGGTTGGCTGGAAAATCACGCCGTCAATCACCTGCTCCGGCAAATGCACTTCGTAAAGCTGGACGCGGCCGTCGTCGCCCGCCTTGGCCTGCTGCATGGAGACGTAAAGCCAGTATTGCTGTTTGACGGCATCACTGCGGCCTTTGTCGTAGCCCGTCTGATAAGATGCGCCGTTCAGTTTGCTGTTGGCGGCGTGGAGTCCTTCGCCGAGCAAAGCGCCGCCCGCCGCGCCGCCGACAATGGCGACTGGATTGTTTTTTGTCAGCTCGCCGCCGAGGGCCGCGCCGCCCGCGCCCAAGCCGACATCAGTGGCGGTTCGGGTCACGGCGGCGCAGCCCGTGAACAAACAGGCGGCGCAAGCCAGGGGAATGATGAGCAATGATTTTTTCATAAGGTTGATGGTTTTTAGTTTCCGCACAGGCCGTGGCATTCCTGGTAAAAGCCCGTGAACGTCTGGTCTCGAAACGATTCGCGTTTCTCAAGGAATGCCTCGGCCAGCGGCACGCACGAGCGATGCACATAAAGTTTTTGTTCGAGGTTCCGGTTGACGACATTGCCGGGCGTCCGCAACGCCACGTCAATTTCCACGGCACGTTGAAAGCCCGCCGGGTCGTTGTCCCGCAGCCAGCGCCATTCTTCGTTGGAACGGTAGGGACAAAACACGCACGCCGAACGTGGCACTTCATGGGGGACGCCGTAGGCTTTTAACCGTTGCTGGCACATGGAGCGTGTGATTTGGCGTTCGATGAGTGGGAACACCGGCGTTGCCCAGGGAACTTCCGCGAAACGCAACCGCACGCGCGCGGCGCGTCCCGCCTCGTCGAAACTGATGCCCAAGTATTGGTGGACATGGATTTCGTCGCGCGGAAACCATTGGCGCAGTTTGAGGCCGACAATTTCGTGCCGGATGACGTGCTCAATGACATCCAGCTTGTATTCCTTGGTGCATTGGCGGCGCAGCATCCCCTTGGGCGAACCGGGTTCATCGGTGGTATAGGCGGGGATGCTGGCGAACCGTTGGCTGGTGGAATTGCGCCCATGCTTCAAATGTTCGCCTAGTCTGCCGATGGAACGCACCAAGATGCGCGGGCCGTTAAGCGATTGCAGCCATTCCAAGTGCCGATAAACGGGCGTCGGTTCCTCGCCGGTATCGGCAAAAATGGCGTAATCAATCTGCGGTTTCAGATCGCCGCGCAGGAACATCAGGTAAAGGGTCGTGGACTGGACGCCCGCGCCAAGATTCAGGATGTGAAATTCTTTCATTGGGTTTCCTTTTCCGGGTTGGCGTGGGCGATGATGCCCTCGACAATGTTTGGACTCTGGCGCAGTTCGCGGGCGCGTTTGTCAAAATGCTCGCCGCTGGATGAACTGCAATAGAGCATCTCGCGCGACGAAATGTTGTGAGCCGTGCCGCAAAGATTTCTGCCGGAGTCGGTGTGAAAATAAGTGAACGGCGAATACTTCTGGCCCGATTGATGGTCGGGCAATGGATAATTCATTATCGCGTGCTTGGTGACTTCGGGCAGCGCGATGTCCTGCGCCATGTCTTCCAAGTCGGCGCGGTCGTTCTGGCGCATGATGAAAAACTGGCGGCTGTTGCCGAATACGGCGGAACGGATGCGCGACTGTTTGAACCGCGCATATTGCTGGACGATGGAGATGTTCCAACAGTTAAACTTGCGAAGCTGCGCGTAGGATTCCTGGACGATTTCCTGTCCGCCCGGAATATCGAGGAAGCGGGCGACTTCCTCATACACGTTCCGCTTCCGCAGCGCACGCGGCAGCGTCATGATGTGCTTGCGCGCGTGGTTGGTGATAAGGAAGCCCGCCGCCGCCTTCAACTCCTTGGCCGATTCGGGAATGTAACCCAACTCGAAATGGGCGATTTTGCCGGTGAGCGAAAGGTTGCTCGTGCCGTCGAACAGACAACCGTAATTTCCATCCCGACACCACGGCAGAATCAACGTGGCAATTTCGATGATCTGGTCGCGTTCCGAGCCAACGGGGTCGAGCATCATCAATTCCTGCAACATCCGGTGCGTGGGAAACTCGTCGGGCATGAAATAGGCGAAAGCGAGATTGCGGACTTCACGGCTGGTCTTTGGTTCTTTTAGAAACCGGAGCACGTCGGCTTCGTTGAACGAACCGAGATACTCTGTTGCCTCGGTGAGGTGGCTGGCCTTCCAGTCTCGGAAGTCCGCAAAGGTTTCAAGGGTGGTAGCGCCGGGCGGCATCCGCTCAAGCCGGAATTTCTGCAAAGCCAGGGCATGACGCGCGATGCCGAGCAACTGGTCGTGCCGTTTTTTCTGCCAGTCCTGAAACGCATCCTCGTAAAGCAGGTTCAGATATTTGGCGATCTGCGCCTGCCGCAGCATTTGTTTGTCCTCCTGACTGGATGTGCCAATCATCCGCGCAACCAGTGCCGTTGAAGCGGATAAATGGTCGGGCGTCAGCGGCAGACCTTTGGTATCGAGATAATTGATGGTCAAATCACCGTCGGGATGAATGATGATGGGCCGCGCCCCCTCCTCCACCGTCTGCGTGTAGATACCGTAGGATAGACCCTCCTCAATGATGACCGTGTAAGCGAAGTAACCTTCGGTCTGCGAAAGCAAATCACAAACAGTCACGGATTTGCCCGCGCCCGACATCCCCAAAAGCACGGCGTGTTGCGGCGACTGATTATCTTTCGAGCCGGAGAACGTCTTGACGCCCACCAGATTGTTGTTGGGGCCGTCGTAGATGGCCTCGGCGGTCTTCAGGTGGCCGGTGAACGTGCTGGTCACAGGCAGCATGTCGGCCAGGAATCGGTGTTCGGAGTAAAGTTTGCGATGTTCGTAACGTCCCCAGGTCCAGCCCGGCCACGTCTGGAAGAAAAGATTTTTGGAAGTGCTCGGCAGATTGGATTCAAAATACTGCGCCGAATTCATCGAATTGATGGCATTCTTAACCGCGCCGGTTTTGGCGATCAGCCCGTCTTTTGATTTGTCCCAAACTCGAATCACAAAGAGCGCATTGAACGGATACGTCTGCCCTTGCATGAGCGCATGGATTTTCTTCTGCTTTTTCTCCATCACCGTCAGCAGCGAGATTTTCTTTTCACTGGCATAATCGCCGGCAATGCGGTCGTGTTCTTTTTCCTCCTTGTTGATTTCCTGGGTGATGGGCAGCGGGTCAATGTTGACGGTAATGGTGAAATCGAGCAGCCGCAGATTGGTGAGCCGCTGGATGATGCCCGGATAGGTTGTGCGCGGCCAGCGGGTCAGGACGATGACGGAGTGATAATGGCCGTCCAGGTAAAAGCCAAAATCGCTCTGGCCATTGCCTTCGCTGTGCCAGCAATTTTCCTGAATGGAAAGTTCGGGCGAAAAGTCCGGCGCGGCGTCAAAGTCAAATCGGTCGGCCAGCGATGGATTGAGAAACGTTTTGTAATGCTTGAAATGGTCAACGTCAGTCATGGGCAATATGCGCGTGCCGGTGCTGGCAAAAATGTCCATGAGCCGTTTGTGAACGTGCTCAAACTCCCCTTTCAAGTCGTCGAGCAACGTCCGGTAAAACTCGCGCAGCGCGGTGTTGCCCGTCATCAGCCTGGGCGTGTTCTCCAATGCGCGCGAAACGTAAAGGATCACGCGCTGCCGCCGCAGCTTGCGTTCGACCATTGCCTGCCAGTAACGCACGAACCGCTCGTTGCGCGAACGCTTGGTCCAGACATTTTCAAAGCGTTCGGTCTCCTGCTGGAACCGCAGCAACTCGGCTTTGTAATCGGAGTCCGAAAAGTATTGGATTTGCAGCCGTTGGCTTTCGTGAAGCGATTCCAGAAGCTGGCCAAGTTGGTCTTGAAATATGTTCAAGTCGGCAATCGGACTGTTGGTGAGGTCGGGCGCTTCAAAGACAAAGCCTTTGGCGATGTAACCGCCACGCCGGAGCGAATTGAACAAAATCAAATCGTTCACGAAGAATCCATTGGGGGCGCGTTCAAACATAAATCAGGTGTGTTGGGATTTGCCGCGTGTGGCCGCGTCCATCACCTGCTGGACGCGGATCAAATCATTCACCAGTTGTTCCACGGTGCGGGCGCGGTTGATTTCGTTGATGGCGATGCAGGCTTCCTGAATATGCGCCCGCGCCCGCTCCATGTGCGCGCGGGCGGTGCTGCCGAAACCGTGCGTATGCAGGCCGCCGCGCAAGGCGGCTTCGGCGGCGGTGAGCTGGCCGAGCAATGCCTGCCGCTGGCTTTCAATAACTTTAAGTTCTTCGGAGTTCATGAGCGTCCCTTTGACGGAAGAAGAATTATTGACCGCTCTGAACCCGGCCAATGAATGCGGATGGAGCAAACGAGCGGTCCTTCGACAGCCAACCCGCCCGGCGTGTTATCCACCGCGCGGATGCGATTGATTTTTCCATTGGCCAAAAGCTCCGGCAGCAAATTCAAGCGCCAGCCAACCAGCGTGACCGTGAAGCCGGGACCGGATAAGCACAGTTCCTGGGGCGGGCGACTGGGTTGTTGCCGGCGTATCTCCGTCAAAGTGAAACTCAATTGCCGGAAATCACTTTTGGGACGGCCATACGTCTGCCGGTGGCCGATGAATTGAATCAGCGCGGATTCCAACGGCATGGATTCAACCCCGCCAATGGGTTGCGCTTTGGATGGCAGCGATGATTGGGCTTCGGGATTCATAAAAGCGGATGCGTGCAGGAATGATGAACTTCGGGACTGAAGCCGCGACCATGCACGGCGTATTCAAAAATGTCGCGGTCGTAACCGGGTGGCTTGCCCTGCCGCAATCCGAAGATGTAAGCGAGGCAAACCAGCACCGGCACGAGCGCCACAAGGAAGGACACGGTAAGCGATGAACCGACGACGACGAGCAACACGAAGAACAGCGTGATGCCCGCGCCGATGCCCGCCACCAACCACCAGAACAAACCGCCTTCCAATCCCCAGGTCCGGCCTTTGGAGTCGGACGCGGCGTTGGTGTCGGTCAATCGAAGTTCGTTTTTGGCGCTCATGTTGTTTTGGCCGGAGGTTTATTGGGGTGAAATTAAAAGTTGCCAACACCCACCGCGCTGTTGGAATCCAGGCCGAAGATTTTGTAGAAGGCGAAGACGATGGCCGGCGCCGCCGCGATGATTGCGCCGCCGATGATGGACATTTTGCCCTGGTCAACGTCGCCGCGCCGGATGGCGAAGCCGCCGTAGATGACAGCGAAAATGCCAAGCACGAACCCGAACATCATAATAACGGCCAGACTGTTGCTGAGGCCGGTCTTGAGGTCGGTGGAATTGAACGTCGTGCTTTGCGCGAAGGCGGGCAGGACGTTGAACGCGAGCAAGGCCGCGACGGTGAGCAGTGAGCGCAGACGCGCACGAACATTTTTCGGAATGAATGGTTTTTTCATATTTTAAGTTTTTTATTATCACGGCGGGTTTTCCGCCAAACACGCGGTCATCCTCTCAAATTTTTTGAAGCACTTTGTTCATTTTTTGAACAAAGTGAAAAAATCTTTCTGGCAGGATGGGAGGCCATGAATACAACGACTTTTGATGCCCAAAGGCTCGAACGCCTCCGCAAAGTGGATGGCGTGCTGCGGACGGAAATTCGCGGACAGAACCAGGTTTTGCCGCGCGTGGTCTCGGTGGTGCGGCGAGGCGAATTGAGCCTGACCAAGCCCGCGCGCCCGCGCGGCAGCTTTTTATTGCTCGGACCTACCGGCGTGGGAAAGACTGAAACCGTGGTTGTGCTGACCAACCAGATTTTCGGCGCGGAAAAACTTTTCCGTTTCGATATGTCGGAATTTCAAACCCAAGAATCGTTGGGACTGCTGCTCGGTGCGCGGCTCGGCGAGACTGGCTACCTGGGCGCGGTGCGCGAACGCGCCGCCGAAGGATCGCTGTTGTTCGACGAAGCAGAAAAGGCGCATCCGCGCGTGTTGGACATTATGTTGCAACTGCTGGATGCCGCGCGTATCACGGTGGCGACGGGCCGGACTTTGGATTTCAGCGGATTTTATGTCTGGCTGACTTCCAACATTGGCTCGGCGGAATTGATGACCCTGCAACATTCCAATGACGCGACATTGGAACGCCATGTCCTTTCGCGGGCGCAACAGGCGTTGCGCCCGGAAATTTTTGCCCGCATCACCGAAAAACTGGTGTTCGGTCGCTTGAGTTACGAACACCAGTTGGAGATTGCCGAAAAGTTTTTGTCGCGCGAAATTGAATTTCTTGCCGCACGCGGTCACACGCTCGAATTGGATAAAACCGTTTTGCCTTTTCTCGTGCGAAAAGGTTTTCATCCCAAGCTCGGTGCGCGCCCGATGCGCGACGCCGTTGAAAAGCAGGTCGGCGATGCGCTGGCCGAGCACCTGCTCGCCGGAAAAAATTCCGGCGGCAGGTTGCAGGTGGATGAATCCCGCGACTGTCTCATTGTCCGTTGAACAATCGCCTTGTGGCGGCACGTTGCCGCCGCGCGGCCAGTCGCGCCGCTTTTGCCGCCTTGCGCTCCCGCAATTTCTCCATGTGGATTTTGTCGGCCTTGCTGCGTTTCATCCACCAAAGCACGTCGTGGATTCGGGCGGTGTCTTTGGTGCGGCAGCCAAACTCGCGGATGCTGATAAGGTCGCCCCGCTCAAAGGCGGCAACCAATTTGCGGGCGTGTTTTCCATAGCCGTAAGTTTCGACGGTTACGCGCCGGATGGTTTTGGTAATCGGTGTCATAACACGAAGTCAATTTGTTGCGGTTGGTTTTCAAGGGCGGATTCCCCTGCCAGCAACCGGCGCATTTCCTCCTGCGTCCGGGGCATTGGCCGTGCGCCGCATTCCGCCAGTTCCTTGAACCGCGCGGCGCGGCCATTCTCTGACTGCGGATCAAATCGGTTGCCGACAAATTCCGTGTAGGTGCAATCCGAAGCAAAACAACCGCCGTCGGCGTAAAGCACTCGCGCCAGATGCCGCCACTCCGCCAGCGTCAGGTTGGATGCGACAAAGAGGACTTTCGCGCCAAGTTTGAAAACCCTCCCCTTGTAGGCCGCTTCGCGCCCTTCATACGAATACGGGACATTCTCCGCGCCGCGATATTCGTCGGGCGGGATGAGCGGGTAACAGTTGACTTCGGCGGCGAGATATTTGGAATAATTGCAGCCGCAGTTGGTGAATAAACGCCCCTCATGCGTGAACACCTTGATTTTGGGGAACGTGTCCGCGCAATAGGCGGCGGCAATGTCGCCTTCGGGCACGCGCCAGAGGCCGGTTGAAAATCGCCGCCAATGGGTGACGATGCGCGGCGGGTTGGATTGAACCGTGTTCATGGCTTCACCTCCACTTCTTCAATCGTTGCGCCGTCGAGATATTCCCGATGAAAAACCGTGCCGACTTTATTGTGCCAGCCCATTTCTTCATGGTAGTGACTGACGAGTCTGCCATTCAGACAACGGCAACGAATCAGCACGCGGCCAAGTTGATTGGCACGGTCAATGTCCGCCTGGCTGGTGTAAATAACCTTCCCGTAAAAGCGTTCGGTGATTTTGAGCAACTTCGCGGGTTTGGGTTCCTGATAGCTGTTGGGAACCATTTGCGGTCGCGGGGCGGGCAAATCGGAAACAACGCTGGCAAGACTGTGATAGTTGACCTCGTGGAGCGATTCGAGCAAGCCCGCTTTCGCGCCTTCATCCCATTGCGCCGGGTAAGCGACGCCTTCCCAATCGGCGGACGCGACTGTTTCATTCCAATCCACTTTGCGGCCGTCCGGGTAAGCGGCGCGAAGCAATGTATCGGCGTCGTGGCCGCAGTCGCGGCAAAAACGCGCGAACAAAGCCAGCGCGCAAGTCGTGGTCGAACCGTCGCACGCTTGGGCAAGCTGATAAGGACGCGGCGAAAAAGTTCCGTATTTGAGCACATGATTTTTCGCAACCTGCAACGACACCTTTTTGTAGCGATGCACCAAATGTTTGATGCCGCCGTCGCATTTGGCGAAGCCCTCGAAAACCAGCTCGCGTCTTCCGTAGGGACACCGCCACAAATACAAATCCAACTCCGGCGTCCGTTCGTGCAAAGTGTTCTTCAACTCGTCAACGGCGTATGTGTGATTGAAGTCAATGGCCTGGTCGTTCTTGATAGCGTTCATAATTTTGATTCTTGAAATGGTTCATGGTTAAGGGAGCGTTCCCGCGCGGTGGCGGGAACGCCCCGTTGTTCACTACTCGGCCAGAACGATTGCCTCGTGATTGGCAACCCGTTCGGCGAGATTCCAAAGCTCGCGGTTCAAGCGGATGTTCTGGTCGAGGCCGGAAATGGCGCGGGTGCGCGGGAAACGGCGTCCGTCCTCACGGCGGCGTGACCAGTCACGTTGACCGCCGCGAATCAAATGCTCCTGAACGCGATTGAAGACATGCCAAAGGTCGTTGCCGGCATCTTCATTGCGGCGACAATCCAAAAGTTTTTGCGGATTGATCGGGGCTTTGTCGGTGTCCTCGAAACGCAATCGCAACGCGGCTTTGGCGAAGGTTGCAATCTCGGTGCAGTCAAGCTGCCGTTCTTTGAAAGCGTCCACGCGCGCGGTGATGGCCGGAACTTGTTCCAGCAATTTGAAGCTGGCTTCAATCACTTCGTCCGGCGTGAAACCACTGTGCCGGATGCAGACGCGCTCAAAGGTGGCGTCAGCGATAATCATGCCGTTGCCGCAAACAAACCGGAACAAACCGGCGTGCAACTGATACGCGCTGGAACGGTCATGTGAATTGATTAAGACCAATTCGGGCGAGTATTCATTCCCGACAGGTTGCGCCTCACGCCGCTGGAAACGGAGCAGGTGCTTTTGAAAGCCGCGCCGGTTGTCGAGCCTCACGATTTGTTCGGAAGCCTGAACCGGAGACCAGCCCGATTCACGAAGCCGCGAAACAATTTGCGCCGTGGGAACGAACGCATAACGCTCGCTCACGTCCGGCAGCGGCGAAGCTGCAAACACGGACGGCGCAAGGCTGCGGATTTGCTCGTCGGCCAATTCAGCGCGGCGAACGAATGTTGTTGATGTAGTGAACATATATTTGCCTTTCATTTACTTTGTTATTTGTTTTCTTTGCACGCGCAGCGACAGGTGTGCGCGATGAAAACCTAAAGGCAGGGCTTTGGCGTTGGCGGAAAGGTCAAGGAGGAACGGAAGCGGCGAGTCCTGTTTGAGCCGACCCGTAGTATCCTTGACGTTTCCGCCAACGACATATAATCGCCCGCCTTTTCATCGCTGCGAACGCGGGCGGCATCCCGCTGCATGAGTTGGAACTATGAATTGTCCAGGGAGTGACTACTCAAAGATGGAAAATTGAAACACGCTTCGGTCAGCGGTTGGCGGGCGGAAGAAGTGGAGTGCAGGCGCAGAGACGATTTTAGGAACGGAGCCGGAACGCAACGCCGCCGCCAACCGCTGACGGAAGCGGACGCGGCTGCGTTTCCAGCATTCCGCGCGGGACGAGCGGGCGGGAAATGACGGAAGGCGGGCCGGAGCGATATTAGCGAGGCCGCCGTGTCAGTTCCAGCCCGTTGGTCCCGGCGGCTTTATTCATCACAGCATATAAAGCTTTGTAAGCGTCACGCGGAGCACCTCTATCGGATAAAGTCATAGATGTCGTAGCATAACAGCTACGATGAATACGACACTTGGCGATGAAACAACTATCTTGAAGACAGACGTGCTGGGGCGGGTGAAGACGCCGCCGACGCGCCGGGAACAGTTGCTGGACGAGTTTGAGCGGAGCGGATTGACTGGGCAGAAGTTTGCGGAGGTGGTGGGCATTAAATACCCGACGTTTGCGACGTGGGCGCAAAAGCGGCGTCGGGCGCGTGGCGCGTATCGGGCAGTCAAACGTCCCAAACAACTGCGTTGGCTGGAGGCGGTGGTGGAGCCGGAGCGCGGCGATAAAAGTCCACTCGTCTTGGAGTTGCCCGGTGGAGCAGAGGTTCAGATCAATGATGTCCAACAGGCGGTGTTGGCGGCGGCCTTAGTGCGGGCACTGGCCAAGCCATGTTAAGTTTTTCGGGCAGCCTGAAGGTGTTTGTGGCCGTGGAAGCCTGCGACATGCGCAAAGGGTTCAATGGTCTGCACGCGGCGGTGACGGAGCGATTGGGCGAAGACCCGCGTGGCGGGGCGCTGTTTGTGTTCAGCAACCGGCGGCACACGCGGATCAAAATCCTGTGCTGGGATGGCACCGGGCTGTGGGTGTTGACCAAGCGGCTGGAGCGCGGGACGTTTTCCTGGCCAAAGAACGTGGAACCTGGGATCGCCAAACTGAAGTTGACGCCGCAGGCGCTGGCGCTGTTGACCGACGGAGTGGATTTGCGCGGAGGGAAGTTGCGTCCGTGGTATGAGCGCGAGACGTGAAAAACGCCGCGCGAAAATTCTTTTGCCAAGTTTGAACATCTGACGCCGCGGCGCGTCAGAGTTTGCAACCGATGACGTCGCGCGAACAGGAACTCGCCCGCCAGTTGGAAGAATGCCAGGAGGCATTGGCGCAGAGCCGTCGCGAGAATGAACTCCTGCGTCAGAAGATAGACCTGCTCATTCGGCGCGTGTTCGGTTCGAGCAGCGAGCGGCTGGATCGCGCGCAACTGGAACTGCTTTTGAAACTGCCAGAGGGTTTGACCGGCCCGGAGCCGGTTGAACCTTCAACTTTCAAGGTAACTTCCCGAAATTCGCGGAAGGAACGCACACCCCGTTTGCCGGAGAACCTGCCGGTGGTGGAAGAAGTAATTGACCCCGAGCCGGTGAAGTCCCGGCCCGAACAATGGCGTTGCATCGGCCAGGAAGTCAGCGAGCAACTGGACTTTGAACCGGCGCGCTTTCTGCGCCGCCGGACCATTCGCCGCAAATACGTTCACCGCCTTGACCTCAACCGCGCGCCGTTAATCGCACCGTTGCCCGAACGTCTGCTGGATCGCAGCCTGCCCGCGCCGGGGCTGCTGGCGCACATTTTGGTGGGCAAATACTGCGACCACTTGCCGCTCTATCGGCAGGAACACATTTACGCGCAACGTCACGGAGTCCATCTGCCGCGTCAGACGCTGGCGCGCTGGGTGGAGTTGGCCGCCGATTGGCTCCAACCGATTTACGCACACATCCGCACCGGCGTTTTGGCCGGCGGCTATGTGCAGGTGGATGAAACGCCGATAGAATATCTGGCACCGGGCAACGGCAAGACCCGGCAGGGCTATCTCTGGACGGGCAGTCGTCCTGGGGGCGACGTGTTTTACCGTTGGGAAACCAGCCGCGCTGCCGCGTGCCTGGATAACGTCATTCCCTTGAATTTTAGCGGCACGCTGCAATGCGATGGCTACTCTGCGTATCGTGCCTTTGCCAACAGCCGGGCCGGAGCGATTGAACTGGCCGGCTGCTGGGCGCATGTGCGACGAAAATTTTATGAAGCGATGGAACAAGCGCCCCGGACCACGGCCTGGCTCGTGCGCCAAATCCAGCAGCTCTACCGGATTGAAGCGCATCTGCGCGAACACCGCGCCGGTCCCCGGCTGCGTCAAGCCCTGCGTGCCAGTCAAAGCTGCCCCATCGTCGAACGGATCGAACGCGCCTTGATCCGACTCAAAGCCAGCGGACGCCATCTGCCGCAGAGCTTGCTGGGCCAGGCCATTGATTACGCCTTGGGCCAGTGGCCCACCTTGGAAGTGTATCTGGCCAACGGCCGGGTGGAGTTGGATAACAACCTGGTCGAAAACGCCATTCGCCCCACAGCCATCGGCAAGAAGAACTGGCTTTTCATCGGCGATGCCGATGCCGGTCAACGCAGTGCCATCCTCTACACCCTCATCGAAAGTTGCCGGCGACGCGGCGTTGACCCTTTCGCTTATCTTCGTGACGTGCTCACGCGCCTGCCCAACATGACCAACCATCAAATCCCCGAAGTGACCCCGCAAGCCTGGAGCAAAAGACAACCGCCGGTGCAACGCCAAGCCGCATCATAAGTGTCGTAGCATAATACCTCTCACGCTTATGACCCCGGCCGTTGCTCTGTCAAGTAGGTGCTTGGCGTGACGCTTACAAAGCTTTTGTCGGCGGCGGAATGCTCCGACGCCAGTTCAGTCGAAAGCGGGTAAAAGTGAAAATTTACTGGCGATGCGTTGGTTGTGAATTTACCAATCAAAAAGGCAGGTCGAGAAACGCCAACTTTGGATGAGTCAAGCAACTGCTTTGCGATGGCTGTCTCTGACGGTGGACACCATCATTTCAAAACTCTCTGGCGTCTGTTTAATCGCGTTAATGCGATCAATCCGAGAGCCAAACTGCCGAGGGCAATCGTGGATGGTTCGGGTGCGGGTTGTATCCCTCCCTGGTTAAATTGAATTTGCAAATCTGGCGCTGGCGAAACGGACGAGAACTGCGATGCTCGCGCCGTTTGGAGGAGAATCGTTTCTATCATTACTGCGCCCGCTGAATCTCCACCATAGGTCTCGCCTGCAATGGAATTCACGTCCCCAACTGCTGGCTGAAAAATTCGCAGATTGAGTGAAGGATTTTGAACGCTCACGTCAATCAAATTGAGCGTTGGCGCGATGCTTTCAACTTCGGATGGATTTAGGAGCGGGAGCGGCGACAGGGATGAGCCGTCATTTCTTGCCAGCCGGTGGGAAAATTCGGCAGGCCATGCTTGTCTTTCAGAAACTTGCTGCTCTGGCTGAAATGCGGCGAGCGCGGTATTAACCGTTGGGATGAACATTTCGACTGATTCATAACCGCTGATTGTCGTCGAGGATAGCGCGGTTTGAAGACTTGAAAGTTTTTCATCCGCGTGCGCTGAAAAGACACTCGCAACAAACACGAATGCCAAGGCGATTGTTGTGGCATTCGGTTTCATTCTCACGCGGGAAAGTGTGAAGGGAAACTTGTTTCTTTGCAATATATTTTGACAGGCGGCAACCGCCTCGGTTGAGGACTCGTTTTTTCATTCCAGATTGATAAACAGGTGGCTTTCGCCCATGTCCTTCTCGTCCGGCAACATTGCGCCGCCTCGTTGGGCGCATAAGTCCTGGCAAATCTTTCGCAATGCCTTCCGTTTTGCCGACGCCTTCGGCAGTTTGACCAATAGCCGGTCGGCAAATTGCTTTCCGCGTTTGCCCGAATAAATGAGGGCGGCAATGACGGTTTCCGCTCCGGCGACGTATAGCGATTCCACAAATTGAAGCGCCGCCTTTGCCGTGCGAAACCTTGCGAGCGAGCGAAGATCGGGATTTTTGGCCGCACTCAGCCATTGCCGGGCTTCGGCATGGGATTTGGCCAAGAGGGATTCCATGAACAATTCATACTCCCTGAGTTTCAAGGCCGGCCCCTCGCGGGCGACTCGGCCTGCCGGTTCTCCTTCGTGTTGCGGCCAGTCGGGATGTTTCCGGGCGGCTTTCAGATAGGCGGCGCGGGTCACGTCCACATTGCTGATGTAGTAGATTTCTTGAACCAGCGTGCCGTCCCGCATCCAATTTCGCATCCGTCCGAAAAATTTGCCGTTGAACGAATTTATCTCCAGCCTCAATTTTCCGTTCTGATGCCAATACTGCTGCCTGCCGGTGCCGTGGTTCATGGTGAAGGAACCGAGCAGCCGTCCCTTTTCATCCCATTGCTGGCTGATGCCGTGCAACCGTCCGTGGCGATAACGCAATACCTCGGACAGTTGGCCGTTATGGTGCCAGGTGCGGTTAAGACCGTGGAATTCCCCTCCCACTTCCCTGTTTTCCTCGTGGATTCGCCCGTTCCGATAATAAAACCGTTCTATGCGACGTTTCGGCATGTCACTAAATCAACTGCGTTGTCAGCGTGCCCGCCAATGTTGAACATTCGAGCGCGCCAGCGTTTCAACCAATCTTTCTTAAAGGCTTGCGATCAGAAAACCGCATATTTGTGTCAGCAGAACATCCGTCGAACCCTGCCCAAGATGGAGAATCGCAAATTTCCTGAATGACATGCCCCAATCAGCAAATCGCCACTTGGATCAGCCACAAGTTTATTCAATCTGAAGCATAGATGCGAATTTTTTTTGCAAAATTCCTCTGATGATTGCACAGAATTTCACCGCTCAAAATGGCCAGTTGATGCCGATGGTAAAATAAAATTGTCCGCCCAAATTCAGCCGTCCTTCCCGGCCAGCACCGCTGAAATTGGCATCGCTCATCGGCGAATATTGCACTCCCGCATAAATATCACCGTTTGCCACCGCGTGATACATCACCGTCGCGTTCACATACCCGCCATACACCATGTCGGTTGTCCCAAACCGGCCTGTATTGTGAGCACCAACACCGTTGATAGTGATGGTTTCGTCGTATTTGTAATCGCCCGACACAATGCCGATGGCGGGGCCGGCTCCGACTGACATGCCGACATGCTCGGTCAAATCCCAATAAAATGATGGGCCTAATCGCACTGCGTAGAGCATCACGTCCAGCGAGCGAGTTCCAGTGACAGTTTGATTGTAAAGCGGCTGGCTCGTCACCGTTGGCGGTGTGTTGGGGATCATTGCTGAACTGCCGCTAGGGTTGCCGTAATAAGGCGCTCCCGGAATGACCACGTTTCCAACATTGAAGGTGTAGGTGGATTGATTGACGGTTGCCGAGATGGGATGGTTGTCGGTGATGCTGATGGGCAGCAGGTCAAAGCCCAGTTCCCACCCCACACGGGCGTGCTTCCAATACCAAAGGTTGTCGCCATAGGCCATGTCGAATCCAGGGAACAGCCCGCCGTCTTCATTGGCGCTGCTGGATGCAGAAAACGACGTGGTGGCGTGCATGGTCAAGGTCTGGCCATTGTATTGCGAGGCGCTCTGATAGCCCCAATAAGTTGTGCCGCCGCCGACATCGCCAGTGCTGTCCACCCGCACGTAACCATCATCATAAATTCCGTTCGCGGGATTGTTGCCGGAAACGTTGAACTGCCCTTTCATGCTGAAGTTGGCGCTGATATTCATTCCAACCAACGCGCCGATGCGGAAGTGGCGCGTCCAATCATCGGCATCCTGGGGGATTCGGATAAACGCGCTTGAATCCGGTTTTCCATAAACTTCTGGTTGCGCCGAGGCGAACGGTGCAAAGCCCGCTACACAAACCAGCCAAATCCACAAGGGCAGACAGGCGCGGCGGATTCTCGTAAGGTGATGCGTCAACATTTGCATGGCATCATGGATTTTGGAATACGCGATAAAAGCGCACGCTGGCATTTGTTGGCGCGCTTACTGTTGTGGGCGGGCCGTAATCAATCCATTGCGTCCGGTTGGCCGGAGCCACGATGGATGGCGGCGCAATCATGGCGTTGGAAAACAATACGTTGTCGCTGTAAACCACCGTGTAGGTTTGGTTGGTGGTGGTGGGCCATTCAATCAGCATATTGCCATTGGACAACTGGACGATGCGCGAAATGTTGATATTCGTGCTGATTGACGCCGCCCTCGGTGGAGTCCATGCGGGCAATGGCACAGCGAAAGCGTGCAACTGCGAATTGGTGAACGGGAAATAACCCCTGGGATAAAATTGCAGCAATAAGCTCACACTCTGTCCCGCCGCAAGCTGGGCACTGTAATAAACAAAGGGACTACCGTTATTCGTGCCGACAGCGTTGAACAACTGATTGGTTAAGCCCGTTACCACGATACGCGCGGCGGGAACGGATGACGGGCCGGCGTTTGACAACGTGATGGTTTGCTCCGTAAGCGCGTTTTGAAAATTGATGATTTGCGTGGAATTGGTCAAGGCGATGAGCGTGCCGGGGAGATAGGCGATGACGGGAACGTTGGTGCTGGCAAAATTGTTGGCCGTGTTGGTGTCAAGCACGGCTGATCCTATGGAAGCGGAAAGAAGGAGTGTGGCAACATTGGTCGGCTGAATTGTGAATTGTAAATTCGTGTAACCTCCGCTGGCCAGCGTGCCCAAATTGAAAACCAAGTTGCTGCTGACGACGGTATAATTGGCCGGGATGGTGCCTCTCAATATCACGCCGGGCGGCAAGGTATTGGTTAGAACAACGCTGGTTGCGGCATTTGGTCCCAAATTGGTTGCCGTGACTCCGTAGGTCGTCCAATCGTTGGTGATAACCGCCTGAGCCGGGCCGGTAATCATCACGCCAAGATCAACCGTGGGTATCACCGCATTGGTGACCAGAACCACGGTGTTGGTGGAAGCGGTGCTGGCTGCGGTGCTGGAAGCAACCGTGACGGTGTTGGTGATAAATCCAGCCGCCGTAGGTTCGGCTGCAACGGCCAGGAGCACCGTTCCGCCGACGACGAATGGGCCGAGGTTGAATCGAACCGTGCTGCCACTGATTAAATTGGTTCCCTGACTGTTGGTCGCGTTCAAAATCTGGACTGATGGGGGCAGCGTGTTCGTCACCACCGCATCCTGCAAAAAGAAGCCTGTCGAATTGGTGACGTTGATGGTGAAAGTCAACGAATTGCTAACTTGGATGGAGGTTGCGGAACTGGTGACAGAAAGACCAAAACCCTGCGCGTCAGCGCGCAACGAGGCGGCAGTCAAGCCCACTGCGAGCATCATCAGCGTTCGGAAATGAGAAAAAAGCTTCATGCTACGAAGAATGCCATTCCGAGAATCATGTCGCAGTGAGTTTGCAGAAATTTCGCCGGAATGCAACCTTCAATGCTGCGCCGCTTCGGTCACGCTCACGTCTCTGGCGATGTTTGCCAGCTTGCCGCCTGCCAAAATCACACGGGAAAAGCTCACCTTCGCCGTTAGATTGGTTGACGTGAACGGCTGTGGGTTGGTGATGACAAAGTTAAATGTCGTTCCGTTTTTTGGCCCCAAAGCGGGCTGGCTTTTCGCGCCGCCAACGACCCACTTGACTGACTGCCCGACCATTTTGCCTTGCTCGTCCAGCAAAAAGCAAAAGGCGCGGGCGGATTCAACTTTTTCAGCGAGATTGTTGGTTATGGCCAATGGAATAATGGCCTTCTGTCCGACGATTTTAGGCGGCGAAACGGTCACGGCCAATTGAGCCGATGTGGTGAAACCGCAAACCAACAAAAGGCAAAATAGGATTTTCATAGTGTTACACTAGAATTCAGGCTTAAAGTCTGGATTGCCCCAAACTCTTTTCACCTGTCCGGGTTTCAATTGCACTTGACTGGCATCGAACTTTTTTAGGTTTTCCAAAAAATTAGTGAAAGAATCTCCAATTTTGAAAAGATTTGAAAAAGTGGCAGGTTCGTCTTCTTCGGCTTCTAACTCATGATCCCAAAAAAAGATTTGGCCAAATGTTTTAGGTTGCAAAGAAAGGCAAACAATGTTCCCACATGAAGCATCACCAATTGGTAAAACATCTTTAGGAACACGGTCAGTGAGAGCAGTGCGCCGAGAAAGCAAATCTCCCCATTTCGACTTTTCCAATAAGCCGTAAAAAAGGTCCACTCCCGCAGCATTCTGTTGATCAGGAATCGGAAATTCATTGCTTTCCGGCTTTCCGCCATTGAAAGTGAGCAAGAACATTTGATAATCGCCTGGGAGCTTTGCACCTATCACAGCTTCAAATTCCCGAATGACTGCTGAATCAACTACTTTATTTGGTTTTACAATTTGAACTGCCATACACGGGATAATGCTATTTTGATTTCTTGCTGAAACGAGCAATCCAGCCGTGTTTTCCGTAAAGTTCACCAGATAGCCCATCACTAATATCTCGCAAATTATGCGCGGCACTTTCTCCGGGATTATCTATTATTAGTTGAAGGCTTCGCTCTTGCTCGGCTGTGAAAAGTAGATGGTGCAGAGTTGTATCTACTATCAGCGGAATTAAGTTGCAAAGTGTATCCCGCTGTTCCGGGGTGAGCGAAACAATTTGTTGTTGAACCCGTTCGGCGGTTGCACCCTTCATTTCACCAGAAATAAAACGCTCCCAATCGCCAATTGCCTTGTCCCGAACTCTTTTCATCAGAAGTTCGCCAAATTTATCAAGTGATGGATTACTCATAACTCTTTATGATTATATATATTATCTTGGACTGTTCCAAGGAATTCGTGTTGGTTGGGTAACGCCCTGTGCGCGCAGGTTTTTTAACGATTGTGCAACCAACTGCCTGGCTTCTGCTTCGGTTGCGCCTCCAGCCATCAATGCTTGAACCGCAATTTGCGATTGTGCTTGAAGCGTATTTGCCCCGCCACTTGCAGCCAATTCGTCGAAAAGGGTGCGCTGCGCTGCCGTCATATCTTGATGGCTCCACCCCATACTTTCCATATATTCTTGGCTAATACTAAATCCTTCGTTGGGATTATAATTGAGATCGCCTCGAAAAGCCGATTGAGCATGGACATGATGTCCACCAACATCACCATAAGTTCCCATCAAATCCGCGCCAGCTTTCTCAGTGGCTTCAAGTGCTCCTTTTGCCGTATCCTCGGTAAGTGATTTGGTAAACGGCTTGGCCACATCTTTCGCTAAAACTTTTACTGAATTTTCAACGAAAACCTTGCCGGGAATAAAGTTGCCCACCATGTCCGCTGTGTTTGCTACCCAACTAACACCCGACACGGCCCAAGTCGTTATTCCCAAGCCACTGCCGAAATCGGGATGGGTGAATTCATACCCAGCCTCCCGTCTGGCGCTGGTATTCAAAACGGTGTCGGACAAAGATTGACCTATGGCCGAAGCTTCTTGGTATGGGTCATACGCCAGGTCATTCCAATGGACATTAATTTGTATATTGCCGTTGCCATCAATATACGGAGTCATCACTATCGGAAGTGTGCCTGCAAGATCCGCCGCAGCCGCGTCACCATTCTGGTAATAATTCTGTGAAATGCGCCCGTCGGCGTCGAAACCGTTAATGGGGTCGCCGCCGCAGAATGTGAGATAATTTGGATCGCGCTCGTTCCAAGCCGAGTCATACGACAACCACATTCCAGCAAAGGGGTCATAAACTCTGGCGCCAATGTTGTAGTAGCCAGTGATGTCCGGCCAATGCCCGCGCCAAGCCGAGGATTGCGCCACGTCAACACCGTGACCCAACGCCACGGGCCGATAAGCCGGCACCGCGCCGTAACCCGTAGGCCGCGACGAATTCCAAGCCACGACGCCATTGGTTACTTCCGCCAAAATGTTTCCGCGAAAGTCGCTGATGACGGGATTGAACAAACTCAAATAGGGCGACACGGCATCGAAGCCGCCCGTTCCATTCTCTCCACCATACTTGCCGTTTAGGTCGGGGCCGTAGAGTTTCCAGACGGTTTGATCGTTATAGGAAACGCCGAGTTCCAGAAATTCCACCTGCGGGTCGTAATACTGGTTGATGGTCGTGGGCGTGACTCCAGCGGTTTGCACTTGGCCGTTGATCATTGGGTAGCATTGCGTGAACAGTCGCCGGTCCAATCCATCATACTCCGCGTGCAAATAATAGCCGCTTTGGGTGCTATCAAAGTCAAACACGTCAGTCAGCCGGTCTTTGGCGTCCCAATACAATTGTTGCTGGTGATTGACCGTGCCGTCGGGTTTGCGCCAGATGCGTTGAGAAATATTTCCGCCTGAGTCGCGCCCGACGGTGGCGGTCTGTTGTGCGAAATTGTTCGTGAACGAATTGGTCGCCCATGCGGTGAAGAAGCCGCTTGGATGCAATGCCGCAACTTTCAATTGATGCGCGCCGGGCGTCAGTTCCATCAGTGTGCGCCATTGGAAAGGATTGGAAGGATCGCCGGAACTGTTCGTGGTCACAGCCAACGGCTGGCCGTCCAGCAAGGCTGTCAACGTGGACAGTCCATTCACCCGCCCGTAGGCCGGGTAACTAATGCACGTATTGGTCTCGGTGTTGACGCGCGAGAACGGGCTTACGCCGCCGTTCCAATCTGCCGAAGTGGAGTTGGGCGCTCCCATTTGCGTGAGCACGCCCGGCCCGGCGGCAACGCCGCTGTCATAAGCGAACGAGTTCGTCCAAGCGGCAGTGCCGTTGAGATTGAGTTGTTCCTGCGCCAACCTGCGGCTCATGCTTGTGTAGGAGTAAATGTGCGAGTCAGTGAAGTCAGAACGATTAAGCGTGTGGGAATACAGTAATCCGTCGCCAGACCATCCCAGGGATTCAGTCAATTGTGGCACGCCGCTGACATCGGTAACGATGGAAAAGGGACGGCCTTCGCCGTCCCGTGAAGTGATGGTGGTGGTCTTTGTGCCGACTGCGCGGCTGGTCAGCAATCCGGCGGTGTCAAAACTGTAACTGCCGCTGCCGGTCGGGTCGCTGGCGTAGATAAGCGCGCCATCCGCGCGCGACGCGAAATTGTAGCTGGCCCCGTTGATGCCCAACCCGGTGCGCCGTCCGGCGGGGTCCCAGGTCTGGCTGGCACCGGAGAAAGTTGTGCCGTTCCATGTGACGGTTTCGGAACTCAACTGTCCGTAAGCATCAAAGGTGCGTGACACGACTTTGGGGTCCGCTCCAACATCGTTGCCAGTGTTCTGTTCGGTGATGTTGGTCACGAACCCGCGCGGATCGTAATTCCAGAACGTGTCAACATGTGTATAATTAAAATCAGTGCGCGAAATGGAAGCCTGATGCAGACGGTCATCGTAACTATACGTGCTGACCAAACCCCGCCCATCGGTTTTGGTGTCGAGCAATCCGGCGAACGAATTTCCGCCGGGATAATAGGTGTAGGTGTTCGTGCGCGTGCTGACGCCGCCGGCACCGACGAGGCAATCTTGCAGAACTTGGCCGGCATTGTTGTAAATGGCCGTCCATTGCAAACCACCCGGCATGGTGCGGTTAGTCATGTCGCCCATCGGATTATACGCAAAAGTGGTAAGCGCGTTGTCGCGGTCAATTTTGCCAATGAGTCGGTTCAATCCATCGTAACTAAAACTCGTGGCCGTCCAAGTTGTGACTGCGCCACTGGCCGAAGAATCGTGCTGCGCGGAAGCAAGATTTCCCGCAAGGTCATACTGATTCAAGGTGAACTCCGCCGCATTCGCCGACGGGTAGGCAATGGATAGGACTGTATGCCCGTCGTTGTCGGTATAGGTCGTGTTGACGATGGCGGACGCACCCGAACCATCAGTAGTAGTGACGCTGTTATGGTCGGGCGAGTAAGCCATGTATTTTTCGCGCACAAGCGCCCCGGAAGGGCTGTAAATTTGGGAGCCGGTAACGCGCCCCAAAGCATCCATTGTTGTAACGGTGCTTTCGCCGAGTGCATTGACGTTCGTCAGCGAGCGTCCGGCGGCATCATAGAAATTGGCAACAGCCTGCTGGAGAATATTGGTGACATAGGTGATGTTCGTGCCAGGGACTCCAATTCCGCCGCCGCCGCTTTCCGAAACCGTGACAATCGTCGGGCCTGCTGTAACTTTGACGCGGTCAAGTCCGTCATAAGCGGCGGTAAAAACATTGCCTCCTTCATCCGCTTGTTGAACCGCATTGCCACGAAGATCAAGTTGAATGGAATTGGTAACTTCCGGCACACCTGCGGCGGAATAAAATATCCGGGTAGCAATAAGGTTGACATCATCATAGGTCGTCTGCCAGTAAGCTCCGTTGCCCTGAATTTCTTTGTTTATACGTCCATCAAAGTAGTAACGCCAGGCGTTGGTCGAGCCGTCAGGATTGCTGCGATACTCTGGCTTGCCGGTGTCGGTATAAAGTGTGACCGCCACTCCACCGAGCGCATTGGTATGCGTCTGGACTAATCCACCCGGTTCATAACTGAACCCTTCCGCGCTCAAGACGGTGACGCCATCCACGTCGAGATGTTTGGTCTGCACCAGCCGACACAAGGCATCCCAGGTGTTGGTTGTCATCGCGCCACGCGGATCAACAGCCAGCGTCAGGTTTCCGAGTGGGTCATATTGGTAAAAACTTTGGGCGTATTGGTTGTAACCAGCGGGCGCTTCAACTCCGCTGCCGTCGCTCTTGGCCTCGGAACGCCAGTGAATTTCCGTCGAGCGGCGTCCCATGCCATCGTAATCAAGGAACACATAATCTTCGGGGTTGTAACGCGGGCCATCCACCCAAGTCAGTTCGCCGTTGTCGTTGTAATAATTGAAGCTCCACGACAGCGCATTGCCGAACTCGTCGAAGTCCTCCTGTGCGGTTGGCCGATTGAGCGCATCGTAATCAAAGAACTTGACCGCACCCAAAGCGTCCACCTGATTCACCATTTGCCCGCGCTCGTTGTAGAAGAAAGTATTGACGACATTCGGGTCGCCGGTGCCGGTATAGCGGATGGATTGGGTGATGAACCCATGTCCATCATACGTCAAATCATTGGTGGCGGCGTCGGCTGAACCATAGGCGCGAATCAAGCGCGTCAGGACACCAAATGCCCGATTCGTCTGCGTGGTGTTGCCGTTCACCACAACATTCGTCGCATTGCCGTAGAACATGAAGCTGGTGCTGATCGGCGTTGCTCCGGCATAGCGAATAACTTGTTGCGGCATGAAGGTAAACGTTGGGTCATAAACAGTCACGACACTGTTGCCAACAGGGTCGGTTATTTGAACCGGCAAACAGTTCGTGTTGTAAATGGCCGTGTTCGTGGCTGTCTGTGAGGCAATACCATCGCCGGTGAGGTCGCCGGTCACAATAGTATTGGTGACGTTGCCGTTTGAATCATATTGATACTGGCTGACAAGGCCGCGCTTGTCCGTGCGCTGTCGCACACTGCGCGGGTAGTAGCCGGCGGCACTTGTGTTGGTGGTGAACCAGACCTGCTGAATCATTTGTCCGAGCGGGTCGGTGATTTTGGTGATTAGATTGTTGGTATATTCGTAACGGTTGGTGTGATTGTTCCCGTCAATGACAAGCGTGTAGCCGGTGATAGTGTTAGTCCAAGAATTGGTGATGTTAAAATTATTCGCATAAACAAATGCCGCCGTGAGAATGGGATTCAAATCCAGACCGGCGGTGGACAACTGGTTGGTGACACGCCGCTGGCTATCATAGGCGTTGATCAGTTCGCGTCCGTCCGGTTTATCTTCCTCAACGATAAGATGCGTGGAGTAAGTCGCCGTGCCGCCGGTGACGGCCTGCGTGCCGTGCAGATACTGGTAGGAGCGTGTGGAGTTGTCCGGCAGTGTAACACTGACCAAATCGCCATAGTCATCATAGTAATAATACATCCAACGACCGTCGCCGGTGTAAGCGTCAATGATGTGGCCGTAAACGTCGTAATCGAAACCAAGAAAGTTTCCATTGCTGCACTGGATGCGCTGCATCTGGCCGAAATTGGCATCCGCCGAATTTGTGTCGTAGGCAAACGTGTAGTAATTGCCACGGCAATCAGTCCATTGGAGCAGATAAGGTCTGGCATTGGTAACTGCGCCGCTGTTGAATTTCATGAATTGGAAGACACGGACGCTGCCGTCAGCGCCATAGAGAGTATAGTTGGTGACAGAGCCGTTGACGGAGCGCAGGATGTAATCACGCAACCGATTGGCCAAGCCGCCCACGCCCGCGACGGTGTTGTTGTTCAATTGCGGGTTGGCGGCAAGCGTGGGAAACCACATATTGGTGCTGGCGCTGTTGGTGCTATGCACATAAGCCAGCACTGCTCCGTCCATGTCCGCCGCATAGATGTTGGTGCTGTTTTTGCTGAGGCTCAAGTAGGGCATGATGTTGAGCATCCAGCCGCGGCCGAACTGGTTGTCAGCCACATTCTGGCTGGAATAATTGCGGCGCAAGGCCAGCGGTATCGGGCCGGGCAACTGCAAGTCGGTTTCGCTCACATAAAATTCGCCGGTGATGTTGTTCACCGGGTCGGAGACCTGCGCGCCCGACTGCGACGGGTCGTTGGGAGTTCTCAAGTTACCGTTCTGCTCGCTGGCCAGAATGTCCGAGGACAAGGCCGAGGACGAAGTGCCCGCCGTGGTTCCAAGCTGCTGCGAAACGCTGGTCGCCCAAGCGGTGGTAAATGGATCAACCACAAACGTGCTGGTCTGGCTGGCTACGGACGGCGCATCATAACTGGCGATTTCGTCGGGCACCGTGGCCGTCTGGCTGGCCGGCTGGTTTAACGCGGCTGAATAATCATTGTTATTGTCGCTCACATTGTAGTTGGGGGTGTTGGCGGCTGCCACGGTGTTGGCCGGCAAATTCTGGCCGGCAAATCCTCCGTTCATGCTGTTGGGAGAAATCAGCGCCCCATAGTAATAAGGATCCAAAATCAATGCTCCCATTCCTTTATAGACGGAATTAGTTATCGGCCCCGGTGTCATAAAGACGGTCACATAACCGTAGGTTGAGGAGTTTTTCAAATTGCTTGTAAGCTGCTGCCAAATGCTTGAATCCCAACTCTGCAACTGCTTCCCTTGATAATTCGTCGTGCCCTGAGCAACGTAGTTATAGATGTTTAACGGCACGATTCCCAACCCCCTGCTTTGTGCTAATTGCAACAGCCGGACGGTGGAAACAGCGTTGGTCTGCTGATAGAAACGGTTGATGGCCTGGTGTTCCTCGGCAGAGCCGTCCACAATTTTAAGCAAATTGTAATTCCATTCTGACATTGTGTAGTTCTGCCCCGAATCCGGGTGCAGCGTGTCATTGCCCGCCGCCATCGTTTCGTAGAAAAACATATCCACACAAGGCAGGATGGGGTCGGTGCCATTGCTCAAATTGCCATTGCTGTCCCGCGCCGGTATTATTTTTGACAAGCCAGCCGCAAAATACGAAAGCTGGGCAAATTTTTGCCATTGCTGGTTTAACTGGCTGAACTCGCTGTCTTTTTCGTAATACGACATCCCGGCCAGATACATCAATGCCCCTTCATAGACATCGGGCGACATGCTGCCGGCCTGCGAAGGATTGGCATTCAACTGACTTTGCATCTGCCATAAATCCGCCGCGTGGACGTTGAGCATGTCGCGCGTCACCTGCCCGTAATTCAGGCAAATGGCCGCCTGGTCGCCGACCCGGAGCGGTCGTTCAATGTCAATCTCGTTATAGCCGCTGAGACTTAGAAACGTCAGCGTCGGGTCAATGGCATACGACGGTGTGATGGCGCGATGGCGGTGATACTTGAAGCGCACCCCCAATGAGTAGTCATTCGCGTCGAAATTCAAAGTAAGCACTTCCTTCGACAACAGGTTGGTGTCATTGCTGAACGCAAATTGACTGGTGATGTTGGTGCGGAAAGGCATCAGGATGAGATTTAACTGCACGTTGCCGCCGACAACGGACTGGTTGATATAAAATTCGCGGTTGTGCAAATCCACCAGCCGCATGTCTCCAGTCTTGATGTCCTTGGTCGGGTCGGTCTGGCTGTAAACTTCGACGCTCATCGTGTCGAAAACGTTGGTCAACGCCGGATTGATGTTGGTGAGCGTGCTGGAAGAAAGATTTTCAACCGGCGTGCTGACATTGGTCACCCAGGTCGGAGTCGGAAAATCCTGCCAGCGCGCGCAGTAATGCTGACGATTGATTATTTTGACGCCGATGTCGTCCACAGAGACACCCGGATGATTTTGCAAAAGGGTCTGCTGCAAATATCTTGGGAAAATAACGCGCGGGGTGTTGTCACCATCCACTGCCAGCGACATGAGGTTCGTGTTGCTGTAAATATAATCATGCACCCATTCGTAGGCGTTGCTGTAATTGGTGGGCATTTCATCGAACAAATTCAGCCCTTCATTGATTTGATAATCCTTCAGCCACGGGAAAATATGCACCCAATTGGTGCCGATGTAGGCGGCAACCCACGGATAGTTCACCGCAATCATTGTATTGGTGGTGTAAAGCTGCCCGGCTTCATTGATGTCACCATGCACTTGGAATTTGAGCATCTGGCTTAACCGGGCATCCAAAATTTGCATTCCGTTGTGCGGAGCAAATTCATACACGGCGGGCACGCCCGCTTGCCGCAGCAAATAAACCAGCAGCGCGCATTGCTCGATGGGCGAACCCTGTTTTTCCAAAAATGTTCCCAATGCGCCGCGTGTTACTCCCGGCGGGTTGATGGAATTTTCAGCGACGTTTCCATTGTCGTTGACATCAATCGGATCGGTAAGGCCGACTTGATTGATGACGTAATTGGCCAGCGCAATCGGGTCATTGCCCATGCTGGCCACAAAGTTGTCCAAAATCGGATGCCGCCGCAGTTCGGGGCTGTTGTCCAGGTTGGTTGCGGACGATGGCGTGAAACTCACGACATTAGTGACTGGCGGCGTGTTGGTCAGCATTTCCGACAGGGTTTTGCCTGCGTAAAACGGCGGCAAGGGACTGCCGTTAAAATGAGGCTGGTCGAGAAATGTCGAACGCCACGGCGGTCGCTGCTCAAACTCCAACGAGTAGAGCAGGGAGTTTGTCATCTGTCCGCTGCCGTTCACCACCATCGGATTGCTTATGTCGGCGGGATTTCCGGCGATGCCAACGATGTAGTAGTAATTGGTGGCCTGACTGCTCGCGGTGTGCGTCAACACATACGCGCCCCTTGAATTCTCACCCCAATTCAAATTTGGAATGCCCGCTAGAATGGTTGTCAATCCGTAGGCATTGGTTGTGAGTTGAAAACCGTTCGTCATGTAGGTTTGCCACAAGTTGGTGTTGGACACTGCGGGCGGGTAAATACTAACTGAGCCAGCCAGTTGATAATTGGTGCAGTAATATGCCTGAACCACGACCGGCTGATTGGACAAAATCGGGTCGCCCGCATAGATGCCAAAACTGTAAGGCTGGCTGAAATACAACGGCGTTCCACCGACCCGTTCGCCAAAGGCGACAATGGGATTGTTGAACGCGATCCCGTTGGCGGTGTTTGTTGCGTTGTAGTGGTAGAGTGTCTGGCTGCTCCAGGATGAAAGTCCAGGATACAAGGCCGAGCAGTTGCCGTTCAAATTGCTATACACGGTTCCCGTTTCGTATTCCAAAGGGATCACTTGCGACCAGTAGGTCGGGTCGCTGCCGCTGCCTCGCCAATACATGTCTGCCGGCGATACGACCGAATTGGTGGTTGAACCATTCGGCAGAAGGGTCACGGTGGCATTGGTCGTGAGTCCCGGAAAATACGCGCTGCTGCTGTTCAGCGACAAGACAACGGTCTTGGCGGCTGATAAACTGGCATTGATAACCGAAACATTCAGATTGGTGCTGGTTTGATTCGCTGCGAATGTGACTGACGTGGGCAAGGCCGTGTAATCGCTGCCCGCCGTCGCCGTGCCGCCGACAATCAGATTTGCCGTGAGTGCATTGCTCAATCCGCTGCTGCGGGTGATTGTGAATTCTCCGACGTAGTAGTTATTTGGCGAAGCGTATTGAGCCGGAGCGGTGACGCTGAGTATCGGCACATCTTGCAAGACATTAATGGTTACGGTGTTATTGGTGCTGATTTGGTAGGTTCCTTGAGCATCAAGCGCGAGCGTCAGCGTCAGTATTTTTGTGCCAACCATATTCGCGTTTGCCACTGCCGTAATTGGAATATCCACATAACTGCTGCCCGCATTGATGGTGGCGCTCCCACTCAATGAACCCGTGTAGTCACTGCCGTTAACCGCATTGCCGCCCAACGAATAATAAACCGTTTGCGTTTGAAGTGAATCTCCACGAACAATGCGGATCGTCGCGCTGTTGGGGCTTTCCCCCCTGACTATATCTGCGCTGTTGTAATAGTTCGTGCCGGAAACGATAACAGCATTATAGAGCGAATAGTTGTTGATAATGGTAACTGTGCAAGTGGCGTTGCCAACTATCTGCCGGGCCGTTCCCCAAAAACCCAATACAATGGTGCGGCTCGGAAAGTTGGTGGTGATTAACAATGGAATTGGAATATACAAGGTTGTGTTATCCAAATTACCGAGTTGCGCGAACCCGTTGCGCTCGCCGCCATTTGCCACCCACGTTGTATTGGTATAGTCATCTATAAAAATTCTAGCGGTTGAAGGTCCCGGTGAAAAATTTGAATTCGTGCTGTGCGCGAAGATGCTCGCGCCGGCGCCAAGGGTGCCGCCGCTGCCAACCACTGGCACATTAATCGTTCCGTCGGTTGGATGCACGGTCATGGAACTGGAACCAAAACTCACATTTCCGACACTTTGTGCGTTGGAAAACACTGTTGCGGAAAGGAACAGAAGCAGCGAGATATGCAGCGATTTCATAGTCATGGTGATTGTTTGACGTTATTGTAGCGCCGCGCCGTTGGTTGGACTGTCTATCGTCACCGCCAATATCCCCAAACTTGGATTGTTCGGGTCGGCAATCTCCCAGAGAGGAATGCCGTTGGTATCCAGCACCGCCCGGTAAAATCCAGCGGAATACGGGCCGATGGGCAGAATGAAAGAGGTCTGGCTGTTGGTTCCCACCGCCGCGACTGTCCACGGATAATCCGTTGTATTGCCTAGAACCGGCGTGGACCATAATTCGTAGCTCGCCGTGCCCACCCCATTCGTGACGGTGATCAAAAGCTGGTTCGTGCCCGTTGGCGCTATCGTCAGCACCGGCGGCGTGCTTTGTGCCACCGCCAAACAAACCGTCAAGGTTGTCACGGCCAACGCCAAAATGATGGCCGCGATTTTTGGCGGCAACTTTGTGCGCCGCGCCCTACCCGTTTGCTTGGGGATGGTTTTCAGTGTTGGTGGGGTTGTTCGATTGTTCATAAGTTGCTCCTGCTTTTTATATTCTGTTTGAGGTGAGGTGAAAACCGTTGCTGTGAGATGGATATAATTCACGAGTGAAGCGTCCCATTGAAAACCCGCTTGTCCCCGCAATCACATTTGTGGTTTTGGTCACAGTGTTGCTTTCCCGAAAGGTTCGCGTGATTCTGAACATTTTGTCCTGCCCGACGCAAGCAAAAAAGAATGAAGCCCTCCCGCTGAACGTGTGCATGTGAACACAGCTTTTCCCAGTGACCGCGTTACCGTCGTCAACGGTGAAAAGGCCCTCAATGAATCTGGTCGGCTCGCAGGTGCGGAAATGGCGCAAAAAAAGGGGATGGTCGCAGGAAATTTTGGCCACGAAGCTCCAACTGCGCGGCTGGAACATAGGCCGGGATTCGTTGGCGAGCTTGGAATTGCAGCGGCGCAGGGTGCCGGATTGTGAAATGCTTTATCTGGCGCGAGTTTTGGGTGTCCGGCTCGAAGATTTGTTCCCCAAAAATCTCCCTCTAAACAAAATCGGCCCGCAGTTTCAATCGGGCCAGAGGTTGGCGATTTTTCCCACCAGGGTGGAACAATAGTCGTTGTCTGGCGCTGGTTCATGCCATTGAGCTTTCGGAAACCGTTCCGGTTAAGTTGGAATCCTTTCTGCCGGTGGCGTGTGAAAGAATGCGCGAAACAAAATTTGATGGATCAAACGGTTTGGTGATGTAATCTGCCGCGCCAACGTCAAGGCCGTGCTGTTGATCTTCGATGGTGGTGTGGTCGGAAACAAAAACGACGGGCGTATGACGCGACAGGTGCCTTTGTTTAAGTTCGCCGCAAATTTCAAGACCAGTGATGTCGGGCAAATCAATCTCCAATAGAATGAGGTCGAATTCGCTCTCCTGAGCTAATTCCATTCCCTCTTTTCCAGTCGCAGCAACCACCACATCACACCCGGCGTGTGACAGCATATGCACCATCATCATCACCAGCGGCGTGTCGTCTTCGACGATGAGAAGTTTTGTTTTTTCTGCCATACAAAGTTTTGGACGTTTCCCTTATTTCACACGAAGGCTGATTTCTTGTAAAGGAAAATCATCACGCATACGTTACGATGTTTTTGCCACTTTTCAGATGTGCAACGCAACCTGGACAAGCAACTGGCGAAATTTCTGCGAAAAGAGCGGGGTGGTCTTTCTTACGCGGAATTTGCAAAAAAGGTCGGTATTTCGCACCAAACTCTTTTTCGCATTGAGCACGGCGAACATCATCTGACTTTGGACAAATTGGAAACGGTGCTCGTGAAATTGAAAATTCATCTGAAAGATATTTTCCCAAACGAATTTTAGGCTGTGGTCTTGTGTGTGAATTGATGCTGCTTGCTGATTTTGGAGAGCTACAAATATATCGGAAAGGTCGAGCGGGGTTGCGTGAACATTTCACGGGATTCTTTGATGCGGATTGACAAAGCCGTGAAAGTGAAGGCCCACACCTTGATTGGCGAATTCTGACGATTATCGGACAGGCGGCTTCGAGAAAAAGGGGTATTATTTTTCTGGCCGGGGATTTTTCATTCCCTTGTGTCGCCACGATCACCGTCCGGTTCATGCCCCCCACATCTAAATCTTTCTCAAAAGAACGCAAGCACAAAATGATAGCTAATAGAATCTGTGCGCTTCTATTGCACCCTGCTTGGCTTATAGCCAGTCGTGGTCACAAAAAAAGATCGAAAACTTTTGGGCGAAGGAATCCGCAAACACCGCAAGCTGGCCGGTTTGACGCAAGAGAAATTGGCCGAGCGGATTGACATCAATCCTGTTTATATGGGGCAGATTGAGCGCGGCTACCGGGTGCCGACGGTGGATGTTCTTCTGCGGATCGCGCGGGCATTAAAAGTTCACCTGCGCGATATTGTCAGTGAACTTTGACCGGAGCGCGCAAAGCAGGCGACTGAACACAGCAGAAATCAATGCCGCTTCGGTGAACAACCGGCTATTGACTTTTAATTCAACAACCCCCTATTTGAACGGCATGAATTTAATTGCAAATCTGTCTGCAAAGCAACTTCGGCGCGCTGCCGCGATTAAGGACAAAATCCAATCGCTCGAAAATGAGCTTGGCCGGGTTTTGGGTTCTCCTACAAAACCCGCAGCCGTTGCTGCTCCGAAGAAAAGACGCAAAATGAGCGCGGCAGGCCGAGCTAGGATTGCGGCTGCTGCAAGAGCGCGGTGGGCGAAAGTCAAAGGGAAAAAATCAAAGACTGCTCCGGCACGAAAGCCAAAGCGTCAAATGAGTGCCGCTGCGAAAGCAAAGATTTCCGCTGCCGCAAAAGCAAGATGGGCGAAGATTAAAACGGCGAAAAGTCCAAGTGCCTGAAAAAACACAAGTAGAAGCAGCCCCATTACGCCTTAAAGGAAGTGACCTTAAAGTGGGTGGTCGTTATTTGCATCGCAACGGCCTTTTTGTTCGTGAGATTGAGGCCATCAAGGGTGACACCGTTTTCTGGCATGATGATTTGAGTAGTGGACAGTGCGGCAAACAAGTTTTTCTCCGGCAATGCCCGTCAATTGCTCCGGCCTCTGCTCCGGTCGCAAAATCTCCGACAACCGCGCAATCACAAACAACTCACGAGGAATTTACAATTCGAGACGAGGCCAACGCGCTCACCGCCTTCGCGTTTCGCAACGGTTTCCTTGAAGACCTTCACGCCGGAAAGCCATTGCCGATAGCGCAACAATCCGGTTTCAGCCGGATTTCGGATGATGAAATGCGCCGGTTGATGATGGAAGCCTCCGAGAAATTGGCGCGGCTCTTGAAGATGAAGCACGAAGACCCGCAGAAATACGAGGCGTTCATCCGGCAATACAACAAAAATTACTGCCGTTCTTGGAAGCGCGACGGCTATCGAGCCAAATGAACGTATCAGGTTTCCGGTGGAAATGGCTAATGCGCTACATTCTGGCAGCCCAAAATGGCTGGTTTTCAAGTGCCGATGGGATTTTGCTGAATACGTGGGAGTCTAAAACCGCTTCCACCACGAAAACCATTTTGAGATTTTTTCGTCTGGTTCAAGTGGTGGCAGCGTTATCCGTCGAAATCCTTTTTCGCAATGCACCAGCACACATTCATGGTCGCGGAGCGCGCGGAGTTGATACGGCTTGATTTTGTGCTCCTCGGTTTCGGAATAATTCACATTGCGCTTTCCGGCACTCGAACCCCATGAGCGTTTGAACACACGTTTTTTGCCGAGAAAATCGGCAGCTTGAACCGCGTCGGCTTCATCGGCGGAACGGAAAATCATCCGGTTGCGAAGATTCAACGTCAGCACTTTGGATTTGTCGTTTCCCAAAGGCGGGATGAGCGATGTGGTGGACTGCGCGGCGGCGACGATGGTGGCGCCCGCCTCGCGGATCACGTCCACGCAATTGTAATCGCTCGTGCCGTCCTCGCTGGCCGTCATAAACCGCTGTGCCTCGTCCGCCCACAGGATGAGCAGATTGTTTTTGCCACGCTGATTTTTGGCCTGGTCAAACCGGCGCAGCGCATGATGGTAAAAAAGCAGTTTCAAAAAGGTGTTCACATACCGCCGCTCGGTCTGGAATTTCTGCGGCATGGTGACGAGGATGATTTTGCCGGTGTCAATTGCCGAAAAATCGAAGGTGCTGTTTTCGACGCAAAAGATTTCCGCCACTTCGGGCGTCAGGAAGTATTGCAGATAATTCCCGATGGTTTCCCGGACGCCGCCAAGCTGTTCCGCCGGCTGGTCGAGGAAACGGTGTTTGAAATGGAAATTCAGGGCGTAACGGCGTGGCGTCTGCAAGGGAAGTTTGTTCAAAAATTCCAATTCCTCGTCCAACTTCGGTTTGCTGGAAAGCAAATCCAGCGCGCCGGATAACGTCACGGGCCGTTGCAATTCGGCGAGCAATTCCAAAGCATAAGCGATGTGCGTTTGCGCCTGATTTTTGAAAAAACCTTTGTCCCCGCCCTGGCCAAGACTGGTGGCCGTGTCCACCACAAATTTCGCATACGTCGTGAATGGGATGCTGCGGTCGCCGGTGAGATTGAACCGATGCAATGATTGTTCGTTTTGGCCGTCGGCCTGAATTTGCAAATGAATTAAATCGGTTTCGCGTTGATAGTGCCGCGCCATCGCCGAAAGCGTTTCCCAATAGACGCCTTTTTCATCAATGCACAGGCCGCCCCATTTGTCCTCGTTTTGAAACACCTGGTGCGCCAGTTGGTTGATGCCGGAAGTGGTCTTGCCGGAGCCGGTATCGCCGGTGATGAGCCAGCCGCGGCAGAATTGATTTCGTCTCCAAGTCAGGCCGCCAAGTTGGGCGACATGGCGTTTGCCTAGCAAAACCCTCGCGGTGATGATGAGCAACAAAAGGGCATATCCAAGCGCGAAGCCGCGCAGTGATTTGGACAAGGCTGGAAGATGAACCGGGTGGAACGGGATGAAATCAAGTTTCATAAAAACTTTCCGATGAGAAAACCGGCGAGCGCGGCGGTGAAGGTGGCAATGATGGCGGTCGGCAACTCCACCGCCCGAATTTCTTTCAATGCCCGTTCCTTCAAAATCTTTGTGGCTTCGGTCAAAGCCGCAATGTCTTTTTCAAATTCATCGAGCGAAGGCATCTGCCGGTGGCGGATTTCATCCCAATGGTTTTGGTGAATCCGAAACAAATCCAGTAATAATAAAATCGGGTCATCATCCTTGATTTTGAACTGCTCCTTCCATTTGGCGATGGCCAGCAAAAAATCCTCATCAAAGTCAGGCGGCGTTGTCTGGTCAGGCGTGTTCATGATTTTCCCGGCAGCAACAAGTCGGTGACGGATTCGATTTGGGCGTAAAATTTGCGCTGCCACGTTTGCAGCCGCTGACGGTCCAGCAAGTGCATGTGGCCGTCGGCCACGGCGGGCGTGATGGTGAGATTGTTGTGACTCAATTCCTCCACAAGCCAGGGTTGCAATTTGGACATGGTGATTTCCTTTGCGCCAAGCTCCCTTAACAACCGCTTGCGGATGACCGTGTTTTCAAAAAAAGGGAAAGTATCGCTGTGAACGGTGTTCCGCAGCACGACGTAGGAACACACGTTTTTGAGTTTGTCGGTGACGCGGTTAAGCTGGTCAATGCTGTCCGCCTCCTGGTTGATGGGCATGATGAGTGTCAGCGCGGTGGACAAGTTTTTAAGTGTCAGCGGCAAATCAATATCGTCGAAATAATTGAAAAAGACCTCGGTGGACGCGGCGCGGCAGTCAACGACTACGAGATCAGTCTTGTCCAGCGCGCGAATCATGGCGTCCAGTCCGCGCGGATGGGACAAATCCAAAAATTGCACGTCGTCGCCATGAAAGCGTTTCAACGTGGAGTTTTCGTTGTCGCAGTCGCAGGCGGCGAACTGGATATTTTTGTCTTTGAGGTATTGGACGAAGTTGACGGCAAAGAAACTTTTGCCGACACCGCCCTTGCCATTAAAAATTAAATCAAGGCGTTTGGTCATATTGTTTCTCCGGGTGGTAGTTGCTCAACTTTGGCAATTCGAGGCCCGCGCGACGCGAACGCAGAGGTTTCCGTCGGCACAGGCGCGGGTTTTGGGGTCATGGCCGGCGCGGGCGGCGGCGTGAGTTTGGCCGGAGCAACCGGCGCGGTTTTTTGCGAGTTGGCACGGTTAGCACGATTCGCTGGACGGCGGTTAGCGGATGATTTGCGCGGACGTTTTTCATTCAAAAAGCGGTGGCAGAATTTCATGACGGAAACATCGGATGTGGGAATGCCATTTTGGGTTAGCAAATCGCTAATGGAGCGGTAGGAAACGCCCTGCTTGCGGAGCGCGGCAATGTCTTCCTTGAGGGTTAGCAACCGCGAAGCACGCAAGTTGGCGTTTTGGGTTAGCAATGCCGCAGCATGGCGAAAGCGATCCAGTGCATCAGGCGGAATAGCATCGAGGTTCATAACGCGATTAGCATGGGCATAGCAAATTGGTTAGTGGCCGGCGCAAGCATTGAGTTAGCACTCTGGTTAGCATTGCGGTTAGCAATTGAGTTAACATCGCGGTTAGCTGGCAATGTTCGCGGGCCGATTTGCACGCGAATGGCAAATGCACCCCGGCGCGGTTAGCGCAGAATCCTTCGGTAACGAAGGGGTAAAGCTTACGTGCGAAAAAAGGTTCATTCTCATACTGATTGAGCCACTTGCTGCTTCCGCTGTTGGAGCAATTCTTCACGCCAGTTTTGCAACTGCATGGAGACCTTTTCGATGTGGCTGGTTTGTTCGATGGTTCGGGCTTCGATGTGCCCGGCATATTGGTCGCCCAATTCCGTATCCGGCAATTGCATGACGGAGTGGGCGGCGTGGTCGTTGATGCGCTGGTCGAGCATCTTCAAGACTTCGATGGCGGTGCGTAATTCGGCGGTGGTGGGTTGCATGGTGATACGGGGCTGTTCCAGGGGCCGTGTTGCTGACTCCCGGATTGATTTGGTTTGTTCGGCGGTGAGTGGATGCGCCCAGGTATCATCGAGGCCAAGCCGGGTGGCAGCTTCCTCGGCGGCGATTTTCGTTGGCGCTGCGACAACCGCGCGCAACGGATCGCCCATGACGCGGGCGTATTCCCGGTCGGTGAAGTAAATCCCCCATAGTTGTTCGCCCGGCTTGGGCGTCGGAGGCATGGACTGGTTTATTTTCATACCACCAGTAAACCAGCTTTTTTGAATCACTTTGTTCATTTTATGAACAAAGTGAAAACGGGGCTTTGGCATACTTTCCTTCGTGGTTACGGCCAAAACGCAATACAAATTGACGAACGCAAAGGAATACTTTGAGGAGCATCTTTGCGTGGGGGATTACTATGATGAAGGGCAGCGGGTGACAGGCCAGTGGTTCGGCCTGGGTGCGGAACGGCTCGGTTTGTCCGGCAAAGTCGGCGCGGAAGCATTTCTGCGTCTCTGCGAGAACCTGCATCCGGCTTCGGGCGACACATTGACGCCACGCCTGAATACCATGCGGATGGATAAGGCCGGGGGCAACGCCACCAATCGCCGGATTTTTTACGATTTCACGTTCTCGCCGCCCAAATCGGTTTCGGTCGCCGCATTGGTCGGCGCGGATAACCGGATTTTGGAAGCCCATGCCCAGGCCGTCCGGTCGGCGATGAAGGAATTTGAAGCCTTCGCCACAACGCGCGTGCGGGTTGGCAAGGCGGACTGTGACCGCTCCACCGGCAATTTTGTCGCCGCCGCGTTCACGCATGACACCTCCCGCGCCCTGGACCCGCACCTGCACACGCATTGCATCGTCTTCAATGCAACTTTTGATGCCGTGGAAAACCGCTGGAAGGCGCTGCAAAATTATGAACTGCTGCGGGCGCGGAAATTTGCCGAGAACGTCTATTACCATGAACTCGCCCGCAAGCTGCGCGGGTTTGGTTATGAGATTCGCAACCTGGCGCGCGGCGATTTTCAAATCGAAGGCATTTCGGAAGCGGTCTGCGAACGCTTTTCCAAACGGGATGCGGAAATTGACAGGGCATTGGCGAAACTGCTGGCCGATAAGCCGGAATTGACGGGCGCAAACTTCAAGGCGTTGCGCGCTCAACTGGCGGTCGAGACGCGCGCTAAAAAACAAAATGATTTGAGTCGGGCGGAATTGCGGATGCTATGGGACTCACAATTGAATGAGACCGAACGCGCCGCCTTGCGCCAGCCTCCGAAACATTCGGAAAAAATCACTGGCAACCGGATGAGCGTGGGTGAAGCCGTTCAGTGGGCGGAGGATCATCTGTTTGACCGCAACTCGGTCGCGCTGGAATGCCAATTATGGCAACAGGCATTGGACCGGGGGCGCGGTGAAAATTTCTCCGTGGATGAACTCAAGGAAGTTACCCGCCAGCGTCCGTATATTCGCAATTCAGAACGTCCCGCTGAAGTGACGTTGCGGGAAGTGCTGTTGCGGGAAATGGAAATTGTTCAAACCGTCAAGGATGGCGCGGGCAATTGCCGGCCATTGGTGGAACATTCCTACACGGCCAATCCAAAGCTGGATGCGGAGCAACGCCTGGCTCTGGATGCGCTGCTGCGTTCCACCAACGCCGTTTCCCTTTTCCGTGGCGGCGCGGGCACGGGTAAAAGTTTCGTCCTGCGCGAGCTGGTCGAGCAAGTCCGGCATTCGGGCAGGCGCGTGGTCGTCCTCGCGCCGCAACGTCAGCAAGTGGTGGCGATGGAACAGGCGGAATTTCCATCGCCGACGACGGTGACAAGTTTTTTGCTCAAACATGAACTGGTTGAGGGTGCGGTGGTCGTGGTGGACGAGGCCGGGCAGATTGGCGGTCGTCAAATGTCTGAATTGCTCCGGCTGGCGCATGAGCGAAATGCGCGGGTGATCCTGTCAGGCGACACGCGCCAGCATGGAGCGGTTGAAGCGTCGGATGCGTTGCTGGCCATTGAACGGTATTCCGGCGTCAAGCCGGTCGAACTCCACACGATTCGCCGCCAAGACCCGGCGCTTGGCCGCAGTAAGAAAGAAAGTTCCAAGATCAAGCAGTATCGCAAGGCAGTCGAAGTGGCGGCGGCAGGCAAACTGGCCGAATCGTTTGAACGGCTGGACAAAATGGGTGCGGTGGTTTCCTGCGGGTTGGGCGAGCAAGCCGACAAGCTGGCCGATGAATATGTCCGGCTGGCGGAAGAAAAGGCTTCCGCCGTCGTGGTATCGCAGACCTGGGCGGAAGTGCATCGCGTCAATTCAAAGGTGCGTGATGGACTTAAAGGGAAGGGATTGCTCGGTGCAAATGATGTCACTGTTGAAGCATTGGACAAGCTGGATTTAACGAACGCGCAGAAGCGTGACCAGCGATTTTATCCGAAGGATGCGGTGGTTGTGTTCAACCAGAAGGTGCGGCAGGCTGAACAGGGAAAGCGTGGGAAACTGGCGGGCATCGTCAAGGCCGGGATTCTTATCAAGATTGGTGGTAAAACTGTCATTATCTCAAACAAGGTGCTTGATAAAATCACCGTTTGCCTGCCGCGCGAAATTCCCGTCGCGCAAGGCGACAAATTGCATCTCAAGGCCAATCGCAAGCTGGCCTCCGGCGCTCGCGTCACCAACGGCGAATTGGTCGTCGTCAAATCAGTTCACGCCAACGGGAAAATTGAGCTAACCGACGGCCGGGTTCTGGACAAAAGTTTTCGTGAATTTCTGCCCGGCTACGCCGTCACGTCCTACGGCTCACAGGGCAAGACGGTGGATTATGTTCTTTTTTCCGATTCCACCATCAAGGCGGCTACCAACGCGCAACAATGGTATGTCACCATTTCGCGCGGGCGGCGCGGCGTCCGCATTTTCACGCCGGACAAGGAGCAATTGCGCGAGAATTTGGCGCGTTCCGGCCACAGGCCGCTGGCGTTGGAATTTGCCGGTGGCCTGCGCCCGCTCAATCACAATCCGCTTTGGGACCGGCTGCATGGCTGTCTCCTGCGGTTTGGCCGACATGCCGCCAATACGTTTTGCCGATTGAAACAATCCCGTCATCATTCTCAACCAGAACAAAAACATGAACACCAAATCTCCCGAATGTTACATCACTGATACACAAGCGCGTTGCTTGCGCGTTCAAATGACGGCAACCCGTTGGCTCGTGCTGCCGCTGGATCAATTCGTTTTTGCTGATCTGGACAGTGACGGCAAGGAACAAAAACTCCGTTTGGTTTTTGCCACGCATGAAATTTTGATTTCCGGCCACGTTTTGCAGCGGATTGAAACGGCCATTCACCGGCTGGAATTGTCCGGCCTGATGAAATTGCCGGAGAAATATCACGCGTTGATTGGCGAAGGTCAGCCAAAAATCCGGGACATTGTGGTCACTGAAAGCAAACCTGCTTCTGGACAGAGTCAGCTTAACTGAGCATCACAGGTTTGGGAATTCTGTGTGGAATCGCGGTAATTCTTTGGCTCGCGGTTTCGGTCTGCCTACTGGTGATGAAAATGTCACCCCCTTCGGGCTTTTGACGAGCCTGAATTGTGTGTAGGTTGGACGCCGTGAAAAACAAATGGGATTATCTCTGCCGGCTGAAATTAGCAATTGAGCAATTGCACAAGTGCTCTGCCCGCTATCTTCGCACTCAATCAGTTGATGAAATAATCCGTGGGGAAACGGTGTGGATTGGAGACGTTGAGGTTTATGCGCTCACCGGACATCCCAAAGCCAAACGTTGCTACGCATGGAAACGCCGCGAGGAAAAGAATGACGAGGCCGAACGGTTCGTTGTCATGCTGAAAATCCCGCCTGTGATTTCACCAGAAACCGCCGTCCGTATTTCAATCGCCGCCAGTGTCAGAAAGGACGAGAAATGAGAGTTTATGAACTGTGTTTCAGCCCTGATGGTGTTTTTTTGGTGGCAGTTCGTTCGATGCTTTAATCATTTCGTCCAATAACTTTTTGAATTCTTCCAGACCAGTTGAGGGAATAATGATGGTGTCGTGGCGATCACCAACGCCTTCGGTAATGCGTAGAAGCCGTCCGCGCAGGTTTTCCTTGAGTGTAAAGACAAAGGTCTTGCGCTCAATCTGCACCTGGTTGGATTTAAGCGTGTCTTCCTGAACGAATGGACGCAGTGGCTGTGACGCATGGGGTTGGTGATACGGCGGGCGGTGGAAGGGTGAGGGGCGTTCGTTTGAAATCATAAAATCGCGCGTTGCTTCTGACGCGCCAGCATGACGAATTTCATTTCCGCCTTCAACTATTTATATTTTACAATGGCGTCATTGATGCTCACCACGATCTTTTCAATGTAAGCCTTGTTTTTGGAAGTGAGCGCATGGACTTCGCCCGCCGTGCTCGCAAGACAGACATGATACGTGGGTTTTGCCCTGCACATTCCAAAGATAGTTCCACAAACAATGATGCCGGCAGCCGCGTAGGTGATGATCGCCGATGGAGAGATTCCACCGTATGAAAGAAATTCCCCGATGAAGAAAAGGATGATGCCAACAAAGAGAAGCAGGATTGCCCCCAAAACCCCTGGCGGTGTGTATGTCATGCTTACTGACGTGATGTTTCGCAGCGCATAGGTCGTTCCGCCAATAACCACTCGTGTTGTGGTTACGGCAACAACATTGTCGAAATAAATCCTTTGCTCCTGCGTTTGAGTAGGCAGCGGCGGCGGCACGGGTCGCTGCTGTGGTGCGCCACAATGCGGACAAGCGATGGCTTCCGTGCTGACGGATTGGCCGCATTCCCTGCATTGGATCAATGCCATAGGCCAACACAAATACTCATTGGGCCTAAAAATGAAAAGTCAACAAAGCGATTGCACAAAATTATGGCGGCCTTGCCTTGATTTTGCTTCGGCCTGCGGTTTGGCGAACGGGAAAGTGGAGCGCAGACGCAGAGACAATTGGAACGGAGCGGAGCGAAACGACCGTCGGCAAACCGCAGGCGGAAGCACGCCGATCATTCGGCGCCATGCGATGCCGCTCGTGACGAGCGCGCTTTTTGCGAAACGGAACGGGCGTGGTCGTGAGGGAAACAGGGCCGACCGTCAGCCCGTGAAGTGCAGCAAGAAAGCGCGTTGGTCACGGCGGAAGGCTGGTGAAAAAACATTTTACAACGCTGCCATCAGTTTCTTCATCCGCGCCTTGTCCTTTTTCCAAGTTTTCACCGTCATTCTTGCGAGAATCTCCCGTATTTCATCCTTGGGAGATTTTTGTCCATTTGTCAGTAGTTTTGGCATGGCTGACTGCAACGCCTGCCGGAACGCTTCCTGCCCCGGCTGAAAATAATGCTTCAACACAACGTCCGTCGTTTTGTGACCTGTCACTTTTTGCACTAGCTCCAGCGGCACACCAGCGGTCAACGCCAGTGTTACCCATGTGACGCGGAAACTGTGAAAATCCCGCACGCTCGCCCGCCGCAATCCTTCTTTTCGTGCCACATGAATTTCTCCCCGAATAACACACGTTTCACCGTTTGGGTGCAAACGCCGAATTGATGTTTCCGACTTTTGCGGCTCTTCGTCCTCGTCTCGAAAACCCGCCGCAGCCAAAACTTTGCGAACGCGCCAAGTAATGCCATCGGGATTTTCTTGATACATAAACGCTTGTTCGGGAAACACATAGTCATTATCTGATTTCCGGTCTTTGGCTTTCGATTTTAGTTCGTCATAGAGCAAAGGAAAAACTGGAATGCTCACCGTCTGTCCCGTCTTTGCTGTTTTCACCGTGACGAATCGCTGCTGTAAATCCACGTCTTTCCATCGGAGCAAACAGCAATCTCCGCGTCGCATCGCAGTGCATATTCCAGTCACCAATACGGGCTGTATAAATTCGTCCGAACGAGCGGCGTCCAAAATTGCCGCCAATTCGTCCGGTGAATATGGCTTGCGAAAAATTGTTTCGGTTTCTCGCGTCGGCAAGTTTGAAAATGGATTGATTGCTCCAACCGGAAGCAGATGTTTGAATGTCGTCCGCAATAGTTTTAGTGTTTCATTCCACGTTTTGGCAGTAACGCCGCGCTTGGATTCTGCGTCCAAAAATGACTGCACGACCGAACGGGTCAAATGCGCTATTTCTGTAGCCTTCACATTTTCGCTGCGGACAAATTCTGCAAATCGTTTGAGCGTGGACTGACATTGCGACGAATAGCGTTCGTTCAGTTTGCGCTTGCGCGGAATTTTCGCCCACTCTTGGGAGAGATTTTCCAGCGATACCGTTTTGATTGCCTCGCCGGTTTTTATCTCATACAGCTTTTCCACCAAACGCACCGAGCCTTGTTTGGTGCGCGCTTCTTCTACAACGCTGTCCAACTTTGCCCGCGCTGCTACGCGGGATCGCTCAAAATCCAAATCGCCTTCATCCTTCAAGGACAATGATGCAGGGGGAGTTCCTTTGACTTTTACGCCAAGATTAAGGCATTGACGTTGGCCGCTGATTTCAAAGCGGCCATACCAAAACGGGCGAACCCGTCCATCTTTTTCGATTCGCAATTCAAGAGGCATAATAATGTGATTTCAAGTTGCAATGTTACTACCTGAAACTTGCCGAAACGATTGGAATAAAGATAAGCGAAAAAACCAACAAAGCAACCAACAAAAGCACTCATTTTACCATAAATTGGTTGCGGGGGTAGGATTTGAACCTACGACCTTCAGGTTATGAGCCTGACGAGCTACCGGGCTGCTCCACCCCGCGATCAAAAAGTCGCGCTCTCAAATTGCGGAACTGGATCCCGCACGGCGGGACCAGCGATCCCGCTCTGCGGGATTATGAGCCTGATCCCGTAACGCGGGAGGCTGCTCCACCCCGCGATCAGGGAACAGGCCACTTTGCCCGGCAAGCGGAAGCGACGCAAGGATTTTCGTTAAAACGGGCAGATTCCATATCCAATCCAGTAACCGATAAGCTTTGGGTATTCCCAATAGACGCGCCGCGCAAACCGCCGGCCCGACCAGTCGGCGCGCGCATAGGCAACATAAGACGGGCGTGAATAAAATTTTATCTCCGGCGCGTAATGCCGGAAACACGCCAGCGCCCGCCGCGAATGATACCACGAAGTGACCAGGATGACGCGGCCCGGTTTTTGTTCGCGGAGCAGCTTGACGGTCAACTCCGCATTTTCCCGGGTCGTGCGCGATCGGGTTTCCAGTCCGATCACATCCGCCGGCACGCCATCCTCGATCAACAACTGCCGGTTGATTTCGCAATCGCCCAAGCCGCTAACGATGATGCGCGGCGCGGCGTGTTCCTTGAAAAGCTCCGCCGCGCGCTCCGGCCGCTCGGCCGAACCGCCGCCGAGAACCACCATCACGTCCGCCTGCGCCGGCCCGCTGTCCACGCACAAAAACTTTTGGGGAAAAACCATTGCCGCCACGGCCAGCGCCAGCAGCAGAACAAAAACGATGATGACGATTCGCCCGATTCGTTTTTTCACGCGGGGAAAAAGACTATTCCAAACAGTGGATTTCCGCCAGTGGCGACAAATTTGTTGTGTTTTGCACTGAGAAAACACGATTGCCCTTGGTTTCTTTCACACCCATTTTGCTGTGACTGGGCGCAGCAGCCATGCAAGAAGAGTTTATTGCTCGGCCGCCCGATAAAACTGGATGGGCAGATTCAAAGCGTTGGAATCCGAAAACTGCAATGAACCGGAAAGCGGCGGATTGGTGAAAATTGGTATCCAATCCATCAAATTGGTCGAGGCGTAAATAACCACGGCATTCGTTGCATAGATGCCGTCCAATTCCAGGTTGAAACCATTGCTTGTCATTCGAATATTGTTCGAGATGGCATTGAAGGCAAATGGTTGCACGGTCAGCGTGGCACTGGCGTTAATGGAATTGAAAACGTTGCTCACCAGGATGCCATAATTCCCGCTGTTCGCCAGTTGCACGCCAAGCAGCGTCAGCGAAGTATTGGTTGCGCCCGGAATGTTTGTTCCATTGAATCGCCACCGATAGTTCAATGGCGGTGTGCCATCAGCGGTGACGCTGAAAACGACGTTCGCCCCTTGGGGAGCGGTCTGACTGGTCGGCGGGGCGATGATGGTTGCCAATGAACCAGGCGTCCAAGTAACCTGATCCAACCAACCGGTAATAGTGTCGGGCATAAAAAGATAAGTGTCCCAGCGCAAGGTATGGTTATCGCCTGAAAGATAAAAAGTTCTTTGCTGCCAACTCGATGCCGCGCCTGCCTGACTCGTCCCATCAACGGAAAATCGCAGGTAACCTAGGCCCATAAACGGTGTGGCTTCCCACCAGAACGTCAATATGCCCGGGCCAGTGACCGTGGTTTGCAGCGAAGCTTGGTTTCCATAGCTTACCGGTCCACAGCTTGCGGCAGCGACGCCGTCGTGTGTATTGGTCGTTTCCGGAGACCACGCTACATTTCCGGCGTTCGTCCACAGCAGATTCGTTGCATTCAAAGCGCCGGCCAAGTCGATGACAGTCAAGATTGCATTTGAGCTGATTGCGTTTCCATAGAGGTTGGTCACAATGACATCGTAGCTCCCCTGATTTGTAAGTTGGGCATTTATAATTATCAACGAATTATTGGTGGCACCAAAAATATTGGTTCCGTTGAATTGCCATTGATAACTTAATGGGGGGGTGCCGATCGCTGCGACATTCATGGCAATGTTTGTTCCTACCACAACTGTTACATTGGTAAGCTGGACGGTTATAGCGGGTGGATGAGTAACCACTGTAAGAATTGCGTTGGAGCTGGTGATTGCTCCGTAGCTGTTGCTTGCCATGAGACTATAATTCCCGGCGTTGGTTGGCTGCACATTAACGAAATTCAATGATGCGTTGGTCGCGCCGATGATGTTGGTTCCATTAAATGACCATTGGTAACTCACCGGCTGCGCACCAAGAACAACCGCCCTAAGTGAGACGCTCGATACAGCATCGACTGATTGACCCACGGGCTGGCTGGCAATAATTAGCGGTCCGCCTTCTTCGAGCGCCAGGCTGTGGCCGGATCCTCCTGCAACAGCTACGACCTCATTCAGCCCTGTTGGGACATTGGTTTGACCAGAATCATTCAGTCCCCACGCAATCACTGAACCATCGCTTTTGACCGCCAAACAATGGTAAGCCCCTGCTCCAACGGCCACCACATCACTTAGTCCTGCCGGCACATTTGTTTGGCCATAGGTGTTATCGCCCCATGCAACCACCGTCCCATTGCTCAAGAGTGCCAAACTATAAGATACGCCGGCGGCAATTGCCACGACATTGCTTAAACCCACGGGCACATTCGTTTGACCATAATTGTTATCTCCCCAAGCGACCACCGTACCGTCGCCTTTAAGTGCAAGATTGTGGTTGTAACCAGCCGCGATGGCGACAACATTGCTGAGTCCGATGGGAACATTCGTCTGGCCATAGGCGTTGTCTCCCCAAGCAATGACACCGCCGCCAGCGTTGAGCGCCAGACTGTGATTGAAACCCGCTGAGATGGCGGTGGCGTTAGTTAAGTTGGCAGGTACGTTTATCTGACCGTAAGCATTATAACCCCAAGCAACCACTCCCCCGCCAGCCTTAAGTGCAAGATTGTGGTAGCCACCAGCCGCGATGGCCACAATGTTGCTTAATCCAGCAGGCACGTTCGTTTGATGGGAAGAATTATCTCCCCATGCGATTACTGTTCCATCGCCCTTGAGCGCCAAACTGTGTGATAGACCTGCGGCAATTGCCATTGCATTAGTCAAGCTGGTGGGCACATTGGTTTGCCCGTAGGTATTTCGTCCCCACGCAACCACCCAGGAACGTGGCACCGTCAAAACAGCATTTGAGCTGGTCGTGACACCGTATTGGTTGCTGACAACCAGACTGTAAACACCTTCACTGCTCCATTGCAAATTTGTCAAAGTCAGCAATGCGTTGGTCGCGCCAACAATGTTGGTCCCGTTCAATTGCCATTGGTAGTTCATGGGAACAGAACCAACCAGATTGGCAGCGAAGGCCAAATTACCCCCTCCAAAAATGGTTAAATTAGTTGGTTGACTTGCAAATATTGGCGGAGAGGTGATTACGTTCAAAGTTGCGTTGGAACTGGAAACGGTACCGATGGCATTACTCGCCACCATCGTATAATTGCCTGCGTCGGCCGGTTGTACGCTGGTCAGAACCAGTATGGCATTTGTCGCTCCATCTATATTTGTTCCATTGAATTGCCATTGATTATTCAATGGCGGCGGCCCGACCACACCCACGTTAAGATTAACTGGCATCCCACTATAGACTGTCCAGTTGAGCGGCTGTCTCACTATGAAAGGAGAACCGTCGTTTAGAAGTGCCAAGCTATGTCTCGCCCCTGCGGCAATAGCTATTACATTACTCAACCCAGGAGGCACTATGCTCTGGCCGTAATCAGGGTAATTCCCGGTACCGCCAGTTCCTGCCCCCCAAGCAATAACGGTTCCACTGCTCTGGAGTGCCAGACTAAAATATTCTCCAGCGGCAATCGCCACTACATTACTCAAACCGACTGGGATTTCTGTCTCTCCATAGGAATCATCCCCCCAACCGACCACAGTGCCATCGCTCTTAAGAGCTAGATTGAAAGAATACCCAGATGCAATGGCCACCACGTTGCTCAAACCGATGGGGATATTCGGTTCTGCGTCCCATCCAACTATCGTTCCGTCCTTTTTCAATGCCAAACGTTGGTTTACCCCAGCAGAAATCGCAATCACGTTGGTCAACCCGACAGGAACGGTTGTTGCTCCCCAGCCAACTACGGTGCCGTCACTCTTAAGTGCCAGACTGCAACTCGGATTGGGAAGACAATCACAACCGTCTGCTGCGATCGCTACGACATTGCTCAATCCAATGGGAACATTCGTCTGGCCAGCTGAATTGCCGCCCCACGCAATTACTGTGCCATCGGCTTTTAATGCCAAACTGCATTCCCAACCAGCTGCAACTGCAACAATGTTGCTCAGGTTATTTGCAAAGGCAGAAACACCATTGTTGTTGTCTCCCCAACCAACAACCGTCCCGTCACGATTGAGAGCCAAGCTGTGGCTTCCGCCCGCCGCAATACGAGTTGCATAGGCCAGATCTGCTGGAGGATATATTTGTCCTGCATAATTGCCGTAGATATCATTTGTAGAACCCCAACCGACGACCATGGAAAGAAACTGAGAATATAGCGTAACATTTGAGCTTAAGATTGAGCCGTTTACGTTGCTGGCAATCAAAGCATAATCCCCATCATTGATTAACTGCGCATTCGTCAGTGTAATAAAACTGTTGGTAGCTCCATCTATATTTGTCCCGTTGAACTGCCACTGATAAATTATAGGCAAGGAACCAATGACAGTGGCAAATATATTGACATTAAAATTCGCCGAAAGAACCTGAATGGTTGGCTGGGTTATAATTTTAGGTGGCGACGGGGTTACGATCAGAGTTGCGTTCGAGCTGATAATCGAATCGTAGAGACTGGACACCACCACACTGTATTTCCCTTCATTGCAAGATTGAACATTGTTTAGCGTGAGCGATGAATTAGTGGCACCGTTGATGTTTGTACCATTAAAGATCCATTGATAAGTGAAAGGAGGCGCTCCATATGCCGACACGGCAAATGCCGCCGAGTTCCCAGCAATGCTGGAATAATTAGTTGGCTGCGCATTAATCAGCACGGCATTTATAACTGCTACATTTAGATTGTCCATGGCGAAGAACGTCCCGTCACCTAAATATCCGGGATGGCGGGTTCCACCCGAAGCCGAGAAAACCACTGTATCTACCCCTTGACAGTTAAAGTTGATCATCGTTCCCGATGTAGCACTCAAATTGAAGGTATTGCTATACGTCAAGTTGCCATTCAAAAAACCTTCCACTTGCATTTGCAAGTTATCCCTCCATCCGGCAGCAAAATAACCAGCATTTAAGTTGAACAGCCCGCTGCTGATCGTTGCGGTTCCACCGCCGCCATTGGCGACAAAGTCGCTACCGGATAAAAGTGCGTTGACAAAACCGTTTGGATTATTGAACCAGTTTACAGCTTGGGGATAAAAATTATTCCAAATCAGCCCGTTGTAAGGATTTGATACCGGAATACCCCCACTAACGTATAGGTCGTCAAACGTAATTATTGTGGCAAAAGTTGACGATGACAGCAGCACACAGAATTCCAGAATCAGTAGGATACTCTTCCTAATTTTCCAAACCGATTTTTTATTTGAAGAATTCATTTTATTGGCCGTCCATTCGACAATCTTAAAGCGCCAAAGCATGGTTGCCGCCAGCAGAGACGGAAATCACATTTCTCAACCCTGACGGCACATTAGAATTGCCGTCCCACGCGACTACAATTCCTCTTACTGCCCATGACTTGCCTGCCATAGCCGGCCAAATAAGCATAATGATAAGTGCGTGAACTCTCCTCCAAAGGGTCTTGGCCGATGTGTTCATACGATTTGAAAACGCAGATTTCAGCCTGAACGAATTTCTCAAAAATATACTTATACATTACCTGTTGATAATTAACAAGATTCATTTATTGCCTTATGAAAAACAAAAAACGCGAACGGTTGCCCGTTCGCGCTTGAATTGATTCCGCCAGGACTAGTTGGCTTCTTTTCCCGCTTCTTCCTTGCCCGCCATTTCCTGATCGCGCTCGGCCATCGCGGCCTTGCGCGACAATCGCACGCGCCCTTTTTCGTCCACGCCAAGGCATTTGACGGTGATTTCATCGCCGACCTTGACGATGTCTTCGGTCTTTTTGACGCGGAAGTTGGCGAGTTCGCTGATGTGGACGAGGCCGTCCTTGCCGGGCAGGAACTCGACGAACGCGCCGAATTCCGCCTAAAAACCGAGCTTCCAGGTGCGATCCGCGTTTGAGCGCCGGAAATCCTGTCCAATCGTCCATCCCGAAAAACATCCTTGCCAGCGTATATGAGTGTGGTA
>JBEKMU010000003.1:0-59592 GCA_049523555.1 Verrucomicrobiota bacterium
TTCTGACTTTGCTGGACGAATACACCCGAGAATGCTTGGCGGTGCATGTGGATTGGTCGATTCGAGTCGTGGATGTGATCACGGTGGTTGAGGCGGCGATGGCACGCTACGGCGTGCCGGAGCATTTGCGCAGCGATAACGGGCCGGAGTTCGTCGCCTATGCGATCCAGGACTGGCTCAGAGACAAGCAGGTGAAGACGATTTACATCACGCCGGGGGCACCGTGGGAGAACGCTTACATCGAGAGTTTCCACGACAAGCTGCGGGATGAATGTTTGAACCGGGAAATATTTGGCAGCCTGTGGGAGGCGCGGGTTGTCATTGAGCAGTGGCGCCTCTATTACCCGGGGCTGACGAGAACTGGTACCCAAGGATTTATTAAACCTGGGAAATATTACTATACCAATCACGGCGGTAGGGGATATGCCCATTAAATGACCAGCTATGAAACGAACTACTCAACTTACATTTGGTTTAGCTGCCGTTTTAATCGCCATTTTAATCGAGGCGAGAGCGGGCGTGACGAACACGCCGTCTTCAAATGCCAGAATTCTGCCCAAGTTGATGTTCACGACAGAAGCGTATCGTAAGGAGGCCCTGCGGCTTGTGATTCAGGAGGCAAACAAGGTCGCACAGGAACTGAAATTACCCGAACAATTGCCAATCAATGACACCAATTTGCTGCAATGTTACATCTCGCCATATGGAATGTCTCGATTCAAAAAGACGATTGGCAATGTAACGACCTCGAACTACACCTATTATTGCTCTATTGGCGACAAATTCTCATTTTTGGAAAGGAGCCACCAGGATTCAGATCGCTTGAAGTGGTATAGGGAATATTCGTGGCCAATCAGCCAATTGGACACAAACGCCGCGTATCAATTGGCAACGCAATGGCTGGCGGACGTTTCCATGGACGTCAACGGATTGAATCGGGACTGCAACGTCTACATTCGCCCTTCGGGAGTCACTGGACAAGGGGCAACGGCCCGGTTTCTTCCTTTGTATTGGGTATATTGGGCTCCAGGGCCGGACGGATTTGGAAGCAAGGCCTCGGTTGGACTTTTTCTGCCGACCAAGACGTTGTTGGATTTGCGCGTGGAAGATTCCAAATACATCCTCAGAAAACCTTTGCAGTTCACTAACCTTGATTATTTGCTTTCGCAGACCAATGCTCCGGCAGAAATGAATCTTCCAGCGAAGTAATGAGGATTTCTCTGCCCGCGCCAAGTTTGGATTTCCGGCTAATAATAAATTAAAGTAAAGGGGTCAGGCCGTGAATAATGGAATAATGGGGTTGACAGGGGGAGCGGTGATGGGAGAAGATGGGTGGCAATGGCTCGACCGATACGGATCGAATATGATGGGGCCACCTACCACGTGATGGCGCGAGGGAATCAGGGGCAGGCGATATTTGCCGACGACTTGGATCGCCGGGTCTGGCAGGAGACGCTGGCCGAAGCGTGTGAGAAAACGGGCTGGAGAATTCATGCCTGGGTGATGATGGGCAATCATTATCACGTGTTGGTCGAGACGCCGGAGGGGAACCTGGTGGCGGGGATGAAGTGGTTTCAAGGGACCTACACGCAGCGTTACAATTCGCGACATTCGGTTTTCGGTCATCTGTTTCAAGGGCGGTACAAGGCGTTGGTGGTGGATGGGGCGGGAGGCAATTATTTTGGGGTGGTCAGCACGTATATTCACCTGAATCCGGCGAGAGCCGGGCTGATCAAGGCGGGGGAAGAGCCGCTGTCCAGATATCGGTGGAGCAGCTATCCGTGGTATATGAAGGCGCGGCGGCAGCGTCCGGGTTGGCTGATAACGGAGCGGGTGATGGGGGATTTGGGGATGGGGCCGGACGACCGGAAGGGGTATGAGGCGTATATGGAGGGACGGGCGCTGGAGTTGGGAATGAAGGCGGGGAGGAAGGTGTTGGAGGAGGAATGGAAGCGGATACGGCGGGGGTGGTATTTGGGAGGCGACGGTTTTCGGGGGCGGATGTTGAAAATGCTCAAGGCAACTTTTGGGAAAGGGCGGGCGGCTTCGTACATGGGACAGGCCAAACGGGCGCATGGGGAAGCGGAAGCGGAGCGGTTGCTGGCGCAGGGGTTGGCGGTGTTGGGAGTGTTGGGAGTGGAAGGCCGGCAATTGGAGGAGCACGCCAAGGGGATGGCCGAGAAGCGAGTGTTGGCCTGGTGGTTGCGCCAGCGCACGACCGCGGGGCGGCGGTGGATCAGTGAGCGGTTGTGGATGGGTGAGGAATCCGGGGTGTCAAAAGCCATCCGGCAGGTGAAGGAAAATCGTGACGCTGAATTGAACCGATTGAAGAAACGTCTGTTGAAAGGATTGAATGATGGTCGTAAGAACGAAAAACAGGCTGGAGCATGATTAAATACCACTTTTCACGGCCCGACCCCTTTACGGCCCGACCCCTTTACGACCCCTTTACTTTACTATGCCGGGTGTAAATGACGACGACTGGTATAACGTCATGGCCATGTTTCAAGGGTTCTTTGATGCTTGGATGAATAGAAATTACAGTTTAAAAGACTGCGTTGCTTATGCTCAAAGGCCCGGGCAAGGCTGGCCATTAGGATACGCTGGCATGAATCCAAAAACAGCTACCCTCAATCCATTAATTCAACCGAAAATTTATGGATACGATAAAATTACTCGAACAGGTCATCAATAGACGTTGTTTTCGCAAAGTAATTATGAGAAAAAATTGGTTTTTTTTCTTGCTGGTGACTTTGCGCGTTTGCGCACAAGACAACAGCCATCTTGATCAGACCAATCAAATGGAATTGACCGCTAAAGAACGGTTTCACCAGTTGATATTCACAACTCCGGCATATCGAAGAGAAGCTTTACGTTTGATTATCGAGGAAGCCAATCGAATCGCGCAAGAATTGAACTTGCCGGAACAGCTTCCAATCGTGAAAAGAAATCTAGTAGAAACTTATATCCCTTCACCACAATCTGCTCAAAACCTGAAATCTATTGGAAACGTTGCCACGAGCAACTACTATTACGCCGTATATTCAGGTGGAAGATTTTCCGTAGGGCGAGAACATTTGGAAGATGAATATGAGGGGTTGAAAGCACAGTATCTTTGGCCAATGAGCCAGTTAGATACTAATGCGGCTTACCAACTGGCAACACAATGTCTCACAGCGGCCGCGATAGATGTCAAGAGTTTGAACCGAGACTGTCGCCTTGGTATCAGTGAATTTATTCCGGAAGGTATCAATGGTCAGCATTTCGTGCCGGTCTATTGGGTGCGATGGAGTAAAATATCGGATCACCCAGCGGCTATTCAATATGCTTCAAAGGAAGCAGAAGAAGATGCAAAATGGGATTCTGTCGCCGGAGTTGAATTGCTGCTACCGACCAAAACTCTCCGCCAGCTATATGTTGATGACCCAAAATTTATTCTTCGTAAGCCAGTAGTAATCACGAACGTTGCTTATTTGCTTTCGCAAACAAATGAGATGATTCAAGAAATAAACCAAGTCAGGGCAAGTCAAAAAGAACACTTTGAGCAACTTATGTCTACAAATTCTACTCTTCGAGAAGCTGTGCGGGTGATGGTTGAAGAAGCCAACCATGTGGCGGAAGAGTTAAATTTGCCGGAACAACTGCCGATTACGACCTCCAATCTGCTGCAAATACACGTTTATTCACCCAAAACAGCAAGTGATAAAGCAGTCATCGGCAGCATCACTGCCGGCAATTATGAGTACAGTTTCTTTTCCAGCAAGGGATTTGGCGTGGGCCGGACGGATCGAGACAGCTTGTGGGAAGCTAAATATCACTGGCCTTTGAGCCGGCTCAATACCAACGCTGCCTATCATCTGGCCACGCAATGGCTGGCGGCTGTTTCGATGGATGTCAAAGGATTGAACCGTGACTTTGAAATCTCGGTTGAACCGGAACTGCCTCCCGGCAACAACGCAAACTATTTTGTGCCCGTATATCGAATTATCTGGAGCGTCAAAGGCGTTCGTCCATTTGTAGATGAAGCTGGCCACAGAGTTGGACGGCGACCCGTTGCTTACGTGGAATTGTTCCTGCCAACCAAAACCCTTCGGGAACTGTCCGTCAAAGATCCAAAATACATCCTTCGGAAACCGCTGGAAGTCCCGAACCTTGATTATTTGCTTTCGCAGACCAACGCTCCGGCAGAAACAAATCTTCCGGCCAAGCAATGAAAATATCCCCGCCCGCGCCGTTCTTGGATTTCCGGTTTTCGGAGTTCTATATGAAATCCGCAACCAATAGCATGGCAGATGCGCCTTCTCGTGTATTCATCCGAATGCTCCAATACCCGTGCCACCCACATCCGGCTCTGTGGATATTTCAAAGGGGAAATTAATATCCTGTCAATTATCTGGATTCGTTACGGACACCGGCATCCGGCGTTCCAATATGAAATAATTCTTTGCCCAATTGGAGTCTTCGCTGCAGTAATATGCATGGCATTGACGAGGCAGAGTCCCTCCTGCACGCCGCTCTTGCGGACAAGCTGTTCGACCGTGTCCGTGATGTTGAGGTAATCACGCCGGTGTGATGTTTCGAACCAGAGATGTTCGGTCAGACTTTTCATCCGCCGTCCCCGCCTTCAGATCGCGGCCGCCACCAAATCTCCGACTTCACGTGTGCCATGGCCCATCTTGCCGGCGGCGAGTGATTTGATTTTCGTATTGATGATCTTCACGACGGCGTTTTCAACGGCCGCGCCTGCTTTGGCTTCGCCGAGGAAATCGAGCATCATGCCGGCGGCGTTGATGGCGGCGATGGGATTGATGACGTTCTGACCGGTGTATTTGGGCGCGCTGCCGCCCATCGGCTCGAACATGCTGGTGCCTTCGGGATTGATGTTGCCGCCGGCCGCCACGCCCAGCCCGCCCTGAATCATCGCGGCGAGGTCGGTGATGATATCGCCGAACATGTTGTCGGTGACAATCACGTCGAACCACTCCGGGTTTTTGATAAACCACATGCAGGTGGCGTCCACGTGCGCGTAATCGCGTTTCACCGTCGGATACTTCGCGCCGAGTTCATGGAACGCGCGTTCCCACAAATCGAAGGCGAATGTTAGCACGTTCGTCTTGCCGCAAAGGGTCAGTTGCGCGGTTTTGCCCGCCTTGATGTCCTCCGGCTTGAGGCCCTTCCACGGTTTGCCATTGCGCCGTTTCGCCGCCAGTTCGAAGGCGTATTTCAAACAGCGGTCCACGCCCCGGCGCGTGTTCACCGACTCCTGTATCGCGACTTCATGCGGTGTGCCCTTGAACACAAAACCGCCCGAGCCGGTGTAAATCCCCTCGTTGTTTTCGCGCACGACGACAAAATCAATGTGCTCCGGCCCCTTGTCCTTGAGCGGGCAGTCAACGGCGCGATAGAGTTTCACGGGACGAAGATTGATGTATTGTTCCAGCTCGAAACGGAGGCGCAGCAGAATGCCTTTTTCCAGAATGCCCGGTTTGACCTGCGGATGGCCCACGGCGCCGAGAAATATCACCTTGAACTTGCGGAGTTCGTCCACCGCGCTATCGGGCAAGACCTCGCCGGTCTTGAGATAACGGTCGCCGCCGAAATCGTAGTGATGCCAGTTGAGTTTGAAACCGAACTTCCCGGCGACCGCTTCGGAAACCTTGAGCGCCTCGCGGGTCACTTCCGGTCCCGTCCCATCACCGCCAATTACAGCAATGTCGTAAGTTTTCATGCGTTATTTTCGCCTGCCATCGAAACGAGGACGGCCATGCTAACGTTTTGGCGCGTGGTGACAATGGAATTTTGCATTCGACATTCGACATTCGACATTTGAAATTTTGCGTGATGGCATTGCCTTACAAAATTGCGACGCTGCTTTACTGCTTCAGTGAGCGCGACGAAGCGCTCTTGCTCAAACGCGCACAGGAGCCGAACCGCGGTTTCTGGAGCCCGTGCGGCGGCAAACTGAAAATGGGTGTCGGCGAATCGCCCTACACCTGCGCCTGCCGCGAAGCCGCGGAGGAACTCGGCGTCAAAATCCAGCCGTCGGATCTGCATCTGACCGGTATCGTCAGCGAACACGGTTATCAAGGCCGGACACATTGGTTGATGTTTTTGTTTGAAGTGAAGACGAAGTTGAAATCGCTACCGCCCGCGCATTTCGAGGGAACATTTGAATTTTTCCCGCGCGCGGCGCTGGCCGGTTTGAAAATTCCGCAAACCGACCGTGAACAAATCTGGCCGTGGTTCTGGCAGTTCCGCGGCGGCTTTTTTGCGGCGCACTGCCATTGTCATCGCGACGGGCGGAACGAGTGGACGCTTGCGGAATTTCGCGTTGCGCGTTGCCAATGACGGATCCGTCGCCGATTTGATTCGACATTCGAAATTCATAATTGGCAATTTGCCCACATGAGCAAACCGGTGATTGATTTGCACAGTGATGATTTTTTTATGGGTGACGCGCTGCGCCAGGCCGCCAAAGCCCATGAAGCGGGGGAAGTGCCGGTCGGCGCGGTGATTGTGCGTGAAGGAAGAATCATTGCGCGGGCGTTCAATCAGGTGGAATTGCTCAAAGACGCCACCGCCCACGCCGAGATGCTCGTGCTCACACAGGCGGAGGAAATCGTGGGCGACTGGCGGCTGACCGATTGTGTGCTTTACGTGACGAAGGAGCCGTGTTCGATGTGTGCCGGCGCAATAGTGCATACACGGGTGTCACGGGTCGTGTTCGGCGCAAGCGATCCGAAAAATGGCGCGGCCGGCAGCGCGATGAATCTGCTCCAATGCCCGGCATTGAATCACCGTTGTGAAATCACGGGCGGAGTGCGTGAGGCGGAGTGCCGCGCGTTGCTGCAAAATTTTTTCGCCCGGCAGCGGCTTTTGAAAAAGTGAGAAATAAACGCCAACAATGGCGCTGACTTTTTCGGTTGCAACCTTTAATTGGGTTCGTTCGGGCGGGCCTCTCTGACTAAAACAAACCAAGGCACCCTTGCGGATGCCTTGGTCCTGTTTTTGTAGAAAATTTAATCTGTGGCCTTAGTTCGGGAAGTTATAATACGGGGTCGGATAAGGGGAGCCATTCGTGGCATTCAACATAGTGGACCACAAGGTGGATGGCGTTGACTGCTGAACACTCCCATCAGCCATGCCGATATTGCCGGCTTTCAGGTGCATTTCATTCGCTGACCATGCCCATATCTTGCCCTGCGGCCATTGCTGGCCGCCGGTAAAATCTATTTCCAAGGCGAAAGTGCCGACAGTGCCGACGCTTCCCATGTTGCGGTCGCCATCCAAAATCATTTGCGGATAAGCATCTGCCGCATCGCCACAGACGAAATAGCTGATGCAGTTTGTGCCTTGAGTTTGAGTACCGCTGGCGAGTAACCCTAATTGCGGAAAATTCGTGGCGGCACCGCGACCAGGAGCGTTGTCAGAGGTGCAATATAGAATCTTGGGCGTGCTCAATTCGTTCGACATCACGCAAAAGACGTTGGTAATGCCACTGGGAGGGTAGGCGACAGTGTTTGCAGCACTGTTGACATTCTCCAGCGCGCCACCTTTTTGCGTGCTGACGGCCATGGGATAGTGGTCACCGTTGTCACCTTCCCAAACTTTGAAGGCGGTCCCAATCTGGTGCAGGTTGTTGACGCAATTGATTTTCTGCGCCTTGCGCTTGGCGGCGGCGAGCGCCGGCAGCAACATGGCGGCCAAGATGGCGATGATGGCAATCACGACGAGCAGTTCGATGAGCGTGAAGGCCTTTTTGTGTTTGAAGACGTTTTTCATACGTTGACGGATTTTAGTTTTTTGTTTCGTTCAGATGACACTCGGCGGGCTCTACTGTAAGCACACTGACTGTCAATACCGATTCTGGAATATCTTTAGCACCGCCGATGCCAACTGATTTTTCTGAAAAAATCCCAATGAAAACGGTGGGGAGGACAAATTTGTCACGTGAAAGGCGTGAAATTTTCACGCGTCGCGCGTGAAACTCACGCAACTTGAACGTGCGCGCTCCGCGCCGGGTTTCTTGAAATTTCGCCGCATCAAAATTAAAAGGGGGCGCCCGAGCTCTGTGACGCCCCGCATGTGCTAGTTCCATTGCTTTTGAGGTCAGGAAGGCGGATAAATTTTCAAGCGCGCTCGTGGATTTCACAACGTCAAAGAGCAAAATCTTGTTCACAGTCTTTTCAATGCTTATTCACATCGCCATGCGCGGCGTCAACTTGACAGGACGGCGCGCATCGCAAACACTGGCCGACCTGTGGCTGACCCGAAAGAAAACGTTCTCATGGAAAAAATCGTGTCGCTGTGCAAGCGGCGCGGGTTTATTTACCAATCGTCAGAGATTTACGGCGGCATCAACGGTTTTTGGGACTACGGCCCGCTCGGCGCGGAACTCAAACGCAACGTGAAGGATCTCTGGTGGAACGCCATGACCCGCTGGCGCGATGACGTCGTTGGCCTCGAAGCCACCATCATCATGCACCCGCAAATCTGGAAAGCCAGCGGCCACGTGGACACGTTCGCAGACATGATGCGTGAATGTCCGCTGACAAAAAAAAGAGTCCGCGCGGATCAAGTCGAATCACAATCTGGAACTGTGGTTCGATATTCGGGCGCTTATAGCCGCACTCAAGGCAAAAAACATTATTCCCGATTGTTTGATGAATTTGCTCCATCACTTACAAGCGAAGAATCAATTAAAAAGCTTTTTGAAGACAACATTACGGAGGCGGAGGTTAGAAACATCGTCGGTGTTATTCCAGATGGTAAGTTCGACTTTTTAAGAAAAGCGACTGCAGGGGCATTTGCTCAAAAAGTGTTCCAGCCTTTTTCCATATTGCTTCAGCAAGGGAAACCAATAGAAAGTGCTCGAAAAATCGCAATTCAATATTACACCGAAAATGGTTGTTCAGATCCCATTTTATTGGGAGAGCGTGTTGATAAGGTTGAAAATTCCGTTGATTTTCATCCTGAAAGTGGAGTTGAACTTTCTGCCGCTCGCCCGTTCAACCTGATGTTCAAAACCTACGTCGGCCCGGTGGAGAGCGAGGACAATGTCGCTTATCTCCGCCCCGAAACCGCGCAGGCGATTTTCGCGCAATTCAAGAACGTCCTCGAAACGTCGCGGCAAAAAGTTCCGTTCGGCATCGCGCAGGTCGGTAAGGCGTTCCGCAACGAAGTTACGCCGCGCAACTTCACCTTCCGCTCGCGCGAGTTCGAGCAGATGGAACTGGAATATTTCATCAAACCCGATGAGGCCGTTGAGGCAATCTGCGGTCGCGTCGCAAAGGTTGGCGAACCCAGTCCGAACTCCGAACTCCGAACTCCGAACTCCAATTGGGCTTGGGAAGCGTGGCACAAATACTGGGTCGAGGAACGTGTGCGCTTTTACGAAAGCATCGGTCTGCCGCGCACGACGCTGGAGGAGTACTGGCAAAAGCCGGAGGAGCTCGCACATTACGCCAAGGCCTGCGTGGACATTCTGTTCAAGTTTCCCTTCGGCGCGCAGGAATTGGAGGGCATCGCTGCCCGCAGCGATTTCGATTTGAGTCAGCACGAGCATTTTTCCGGCAAGCCGATGGGCGTGTTCGACGAGGAACTCCGCGCCGCCTGGGGCAAGCTCGATGAAGCGAAAAGGAAAGAACTTTGGCAGCACTACCACGACGCACGGCTGAAATATCTCACAAAAATGGGTGTCGAGCAGGCGAAGGCGGAAAAGGAAGCAAAGGAAGACGCCGACGGTCTGGCCAAGGGCCAATACATTCCGCACGTCATCGAGCCATCCGCCGGCGTTGACCGGCTTATTCTTGCGTTGATTTGCAACGCCTATCACGAAGACCAGATGCCGGATGAGAAAGGGAAGTTGGAGACGCGCGTGGTGTTGAAATTCCATCCGCGTGTCGCGCCGATCAAGGTGGCCGTGCTACCGCTGCTCAAGAACAAACCCGACTTGGTCAAGAAGGCACGGGAAGTGCATGAGTTATTGCGCCCGCACATGAACGTGTTCTATGACGACACGGGTGCGATTGGCCGGCGTTATCGCCGCCAGGATGAGGCCGGCACGCCGTTCTGCGTGACGATTGATTTCGACACGCTCGGCGAGAAGCCGGAATTGAAGGACACCGTGACGATTCGTTACCGCGACGACGGCAAGCAGGAGCGTTTGGCGATTGGCGAATTGTTAAATTGGTTGCTGCCGAAAATCCGCTGATGACCGAGAACGCACAAACTCCGACAACTCCGAAGAAGCGCGCGCCGATGCTGTATTTCATCGTCGCAATCAAGTTGATCAAAGGCGTCGCGCTACTGCTGCTCGCGCTGGGTGTCTTTTCGCTGGCGAACAAGGATTTATCGGACGTGTTTGACCAATTTCTGCGGTGGGTGCATCTCGACCCGGAGCGGAGTTTTTTTCAAGGCATTGGCGACTGGCTGGACACCATCACGCCGGCCAACGTGCGATGGGTGGCCTCGGGCACGTTTCTCTGCGGATTGTTTCTGATTGTCCTGGGCTTGGGACTGGCGTTTCGGGCGAAGTGGGCGATCTGGGTGGCGATTGGCGAGTCGGCATTTTTCATCCCGATTGAAATCTTTGAATTGGCGCGCCATCGCCGGCTTGACGCGTTGGGCCTACCCCGGCCGGAATTGTTTCCTCATCCCAAAATTGGACTGGCAATTGTGCTGGCGTTAAACGTGTTGATTGTCTGGTATTTGCTCAAAAACCGGAAACGGCTGTTCCGGCATCACCACTAAGTTTCCCGCGTGACCGGGACGCATTCCTGTGGCATCGTCATCGCGTGACCATTGCTGAAGCCATTCGTCTGCTGGAAAAATTCCGCGCCGGCGGCGTGGGGCGCGACCGGGTTTTGCAGGCATTCCAGGCCGCGCCGGTGGCCGACATTGGTTTTGCGCAGGTGGACACCCACCGGGCGCTGCGCAAAGGTTTTCCGGAGGTCATTTTCGGCGCCGGCAAAACACCGGAACAGGTGGTAAAAATCGCGGCAAAACTTTTGGAACATGACCAGCGCGTGCTCGTGACGCGCATCAATGGCAATCACGCCCGCGCGCTACGCAAAAAATTCAAGCATGCCGTCCATCACCAACTGGCGCGCTGTGTCACCATCGAAAAAAGGCCTTTGCCCAAGCGTCCCGGAACCATCGGGGTCATTTGCGCGGGCACCAGTGATTTGCCCGTGGCCGAGGAAACGGCGGTCACAGCCGAAATCATGGGGAACCGCGTCGAGCGGATTTACGACGTGGGCGTGGCCGGATTGCACCGGTTGCTGGCGAAATCGGAAAACCTCCGGCGCGCCAACGTGCTGGTCATCGTTGCCGGCATGGAAGGCGCGTTGCCAAGTGTGGTGGCGGGGCTGGTTTCCAAACCAGTCATCGCCGTGCCAACGAGCGTGGGGTATGGCGCGAGCTTCGGCGGCATCGCGGCGCTGCTGGCGATGTTGAACAGTTGTGCCAGCGGCGTGACGGTGGTGAACATTGACAACGGCTTCGGCGCCGGTTACGCCGCCAGCCAGATCAACGCGTTGGCGGAAAGATGAAAACGCTTTACCTCGACCTCTTCAGCGGCATGAGCGGCGATATGTTTCTCGGCGCGTTGATTGATTTGGGGGTGGACACTGTCAGGCTGGAGCGCGAGTTGAAAAAACTCAAGCTCGACGGTTACCACCTGCACGTCGCGCGCAAACAAAAGTCCAGCATCGCTGGCGTGAAGCTGGAGGTGCATCTCGAAGAAGTGCAAAGTGCGAAGCGCGAAGCGCGAGGGCATGGACACGAACATGATCACGGCGAGAACCGCACGTTTGCCGAAATCAAAAAGCTCATTACCAAAAGCAAATTGTCGGCTTGGGTGAAGAAAAAATCCGTTGCCGTCTTTCAGCGCATTGCGGAGGCCGAGGGCAAAATCCATGGCCTGCCGCCGGAGCGCGTGCATTTTCACGAAGTCGGCGCGGTAGATTCGATTGTGGACATTGTTGGCGCGTGCATCGGACTGGAAATGCTTGGCAAACCGCGCGTGCTGGCGTCGCCGGTCGTCGAAGGTGTCGGCTGGATTGATTGCGCGCACGGGCGATTTCCCGTTCCCGCGCCGGCAACGCTGGCGATTCTCGGCGTACGGGGCATTGGCGTGACTCAATGCGAGGAACCGCACGAGCTGGTCACGCCCACCGGCGCGGCATTGCTGGCCGAGTTCGCCGTAAGTTTTGGACCGATGCAAGGACTGGTCGCCGAAAAAACCGGTTTTGGCATCGGCACGCGGGAAAACAAGTCCCGGCCAAATGTTCTCCGAGCGGTGTTGGGTGCAAGTGCCAAGTGTCAGGTGACAGGTGGCACGATGCGCCGTGGCGCCGCTGTTTCCAGTCACCTGTCACCCGTCACGTGCCATGTGTCTCATTTGGATTGGGAAACCGATTGCGTCGCGGTGCTGGAAACCAATCTCGACGACGTTGGCGGGGAAATTCTGGGCCATTTCGTCGAAACCGCGCTGGCGGCAGGTGCGTTGGACGTTTTTCACACGCCGGTTCAGATGAAGAAAAACCGGCCCGGCGTGCTGCTGACGGTTTTGTGCGCCGAGGCGGACGCGGACAAATTCAGCGAATTGATTTTGCGCGAAACGGGCGCGTTTGGTGTCCGGCGCACGTTTGCCGAGCGGCGAAAATTGCGCCGCGAGCTCACAACGGTCAAAACCCGTTTTGGCAATATCGCGGTTAAAATTGGCCGGCTCAATGGGAGGGCGGTTCACGCCGCGCCGGAATTCGAGTCGTGCAAGAAGCTGGCGGCGGAGGCAAAGATTTCGTTGAAGAAAATATACGAAGCCGCCATTAAAAACGCCAAAACCGGGCCTTAATGCTCTTGAATTTGCCACCAATTTATTTGCTTGCACGCGCGGCCGGAAAGGCTTATTAATAAGACAGATTTTGAACTGGCCGTGCCAGTTTGATTGATGCGAAAACTTACAGTTATGACCCAACCGCCGAGGGTGTCTTGAGCCGCCCTTTTCCTTCACGTCATTCTCTGCCTGATTCGTTTGTCCGGGTCAATGGCAAAATCCGTGCTCGCGAAGTCCGGGTCATTGGAGTGGACGGCAGACAACTCGGCGTGATTTCACTCAACGACGCGCTGGCCTTGGCGCGCCAGCACGGCGTGGACCTGGTTGAAATCGCCGCCACCGCCTCGCCACCGGTTTGCCGGCTGGTGAACCTGGGCAAGTTCCGCTACGAAAAGGCCAAAAAGGAAAAGGAATCCAAAAAGCACCAGCACGCCTCCATCGTCAAGGAAGTCCAGCTCAGCCCGCGGATTGACCCGCATGACCTCAGCATCAAGATCCAGCACGCGATTGGTTTTCTGTGCGAGGACATGAAAGTGAAAGTCGTGCTTAAATTCCGCGGACGCGAGATGGCGCATCAGGAATTTGGCTTTCAGGTGGTGAACAAATTTCTTGCCGAGATCGCGCCTTACGGCCATCCCGATTTTGACCCGAAACTCATCGGACGCGGTATCAGCGTGATGATCAGCCCGCTGCCCCGCAACAAACGCGCAAAAAAACCGCACCAGCTTGAAAGCGCGCCTCCGTCACTGAACAGCCACACGCCAAAAGCCGCCGTGCCACAAAAGCCCGGAATGCCCGTGGCCGGTGAATCGCCGACAGATGGTTTTGCAAACAACCCGTTTGCCAACCTTCAGGTGTAGTCGCCAGCTTGAACTCGGTCTGTCCGCCGCGGCTTAAAAGTCGCGGCTACAATTCGAACCTCCAATCGCCCAACAATTCCGGGAACCGGCAATTTTCGCACACAGCGTTTGAATGTTCGCAAAAATCGCGGACGATTTGCATCAAACCCTGCTGCGCCGCCGCGCTGCGCAATGCGCGGATGGGCGAACCACCCAACAAACGTTGCCGCGCCAGTTTCAGGACCGAATTGTCACCGGCAGGCGACCAGGCGTAGTAACGGTGTTCGATCACGTGCTGAAGCGTTTCGTTTTTGCCCTCGGCGGCGCGGATCCAAAGCCAGGGCAGAACAACATTGATTGCCAAATCCGTGATGCGCGCCGCACCCAGCAATGGCTGCGGCCTTTTCAATCGCGCGGACCGAAACGTCCAGTGCCACGACCAGAATTCGTCGTGGCTGACCTGCAGAATTTCAAGCAATGTATCAAGCAGCGCGTCGTCCGGCAGCTCGGCGGCGCACCAGTTTTCGAGCTTGGCAATCAAATTTCCCGACGCCAGCCAGTGTGCTGCCAGCGCGAGCCGGCGCTGCGGATGGTTGGCCGGACGCAGCCCGTGAAACTTCCAGACCGCGCGTGGCAAAATGCAATCGTTAAATTCCTCGCGCTCGCGCCACCAAACGTCCCAAAATTTGCGAACGTAACCGTCCACGCTTTTTTGCGAAGCGCGCCCCGCCGCGCCGGAGTCACGCGCAGCGTGACGAAGGCGGGTCAATTCCGACGGCAGCAAGCCGCTGGTGCCGAGCAGCCGCGCCTGCAGGACGAATACCGAATCTGCATCACGCGACCAACGGAGCCGTGATTCGGCAAGATTTTGCATCGGCCAGACGTTGTGTTTGTAGCCGAGGGCGCGGAACAAACCTTCCCACAGCACCTGTTCCCAGCCGACGTGCCGCGCCCGGGCGTGGAATTGCGCCGCTTTGGCTTGAAAACGAACCCGCGCCGCCGCGTGCAATAGCTCGGCCAATTGCGACCCTCGCATTTCGCGCAAGGTCACGGCACATTGGCCGCGCAGATTTTCGGGCAGCGTACACGGTGATTCGGTTTCGAGCCATAAACCAAGCTCGGCGAGCGGCGCGTCGAGTAAATTTTTCAGGGACAAAACCGTGGGCGCGCTTCCAGCCGGTTTCGGTTCGTCCCAAACGACGTGCAAAATGACGTTTTGAAAACCGGGGTTGCGGTCGTGGCCGTGCGCGTGCCAGCCGCTCGCCCGCAAATCCACTTCCACGTCACCGGAACGCGGCGCGTCGTCGCCGATTTGAATCACCGCACCGCGAAAATCCGGCCCGCCCTCGGTGCTGGCGAAACCGGGATGGAGAACGCGGACGGCCCTCTCGTCGGCGGTCTTGAGCTGGTCGCGGCACAGGCGCTGGTGCTGCCAGACCGCTTGCAGCAGGCGTTCGGGCGGCGAATCATTTTCGTCGCGCAGGGCATTTGCCGCGCCGCAACGCAGGCGCCACTCGGCGTAAAAATTTTCGGCCGGCGGGAACACGCGTCATTGCTTTTGCGCCCGCAGTTCAGCAAAGTCAAGCTGTTGCACAAAAATTTTGAACGTAGCCAACGGCAGTTTTGCCTGTTTATAAAATAAGGTGGCGGATTTTTTTGTTGGCCGGAGCGGGAATTTTCTGACTAAACTCCAAGCTGCGCGCAATGAACAGCAACACGATGATTGAAGTGAAGAATCTGACGAAGCGTTACGCAGGACGCACGGCGGTGGCGGACATTTCGTTCACGGTGGCGCGCGGCGAAATCGTCGGTCTGCTCGGCCCGAATGGCGCGGGCAAAAGCACGACGATGCGGGTGTTGGCCTGTTTCCTGCCGGCGACGAGCGGCACGGCGCGCGTGGCGGGCTATGATGTCTTTCACGAATCTAACGAGGTGCGCCGCCGCATCGGTTACATGCCGGAAAACAATCCGCTTTATCCCGAAATGCGCGTGCGGGAATACTTGAAATTCCGCGCGCGGCTCAAGGGCCTCGGCTGGCGGCGCTCACGCCAGCGCGTCAACACGGTGATGGAACAATGCGGTCTGGCGGACGTGGGCCGCCGCGTTATCGGCCAGCTTTCCAAAGGCTACCGGCAGCGTGTCGGCCTGGCAGACGCGCTGGTGCATGAACCGGAGCTGATTATTCTGGACGAACCGACGATTGGCCTCGACCCGCACCAGATTCGCGCGGTGCGGCAGTTGATCAAAAGCCTCGCGGAAAAACACACGGTGTTGATCTCGACGCACATTCTTCCCGAGGCGGAAATAACGTGCAACCGGATGCTCATCATGTATGACGGCAAAATTCTGGCCGCCGACACGCCGGACAATCTGCAACGCCTCGTGGCCGGCAGCAGTCAAATTGTCGCTGAAATTGCAGCATCCGCTGAGGAATTGCGCGAGCATCTGGCGCAGTTGCCCCAAGTGGCGCATTTCGACGTCTCGGCGGCGGACGGCACCTTTCTGCGCTGCGCGCTCACACCGCGCGACGGTTTGGATTTGCGCCCGCTGATCTGGCTGCTGGCGCGCGAACGCGGCTGGCTCCTGCGCGAACTGACGCGCAGCCGCCACTCGCTCGAAGACATCTACGTGCAAATCACCAAGCCGAACGAGGAGGAGGAAGAGGCCGAATGAAAATTTTCTGGGCGCTTCTGCGGCGGGAGCTGGCCGCGTTTTTGTTCTCCGTCATGGGTTACATTGTCATCGCTGCCGTGACGTTTTTAGTCGGAGCGAGTTTTGTGATGTTAATTAGGAATCTTGGCACTGATCCATTCTCCATGCCGGTAACGGAAGTATTTTTCAACAGCTTTCTGTTTTGGATCATTGTAATTTTGGTAACCCCGGTAATTACAATGAGGTTGTTTGCACTGGAAAAAGCCACTGGCACGTTTGAAACGCTAATGACAACCCAGGTGGGCGACATGGAGGTGGTGACAGCGAAATTCACGGCGGTGGTGATTTTTTACCTGGTGATGTGGTTGCCGACACTCGCGTGTTTATTTATTATGGGACACTTCACAAACCAGAAAAGTGCTCTAGACATAGGGACGTTGTCGGGAACGTATTTAGGTATTTTTTTAAGCGGCTGTCTTTTTCTCTCGGCAGGCTGCTTTGCGTCTTCATTAACTCGCAGTCAAGTAGTAGCGGCGGTTATCAGTCTGGCGGCTGGAGTGATTTTACTCATAGTGGCTTTTTTGGCGCAGGTAGTCCCTGCGGCCGAGCGATGGCAAGAGCAGGTCTTGCCATATTTCAATTTGTTTAAACAGATGGATGATTTTACGCGTGGCGTTGTGGACACGCGAACGATCATTCTATACGTAAGCCTCACGCTGTTTTTTTTGTTCCTGACCTTGCGTGCGGTGGAAAGCCGACGCTGGAGATAAAATGCCGACCCCATCTCCCAAACAACCCAGTTTCTCGCCACGGCACCGGTGGAAGATCGGCTTTGATGTGGTGGTGCGCACGGCGCTGGTGCTCGCGGTCGTGGTGATGGTGAACTATCTCGGCGCGCAGTTCTTCCACCGTTTTTACCTCAGTTCGCAGACACGCGTCGAACTGTCCTCGCGCACCGTGAGCGTGCTCCATTCGCTGACAAATCACGTCACTGTGACGCTTTATTACGACCGCAAGGACGATTTTTATCCGGACATCGTTGCGCTGCTTAACGAGTATCGCTCGGTCAACCCGAAAATTTCGGTCCGCACGGTGGATTATGTGCGGGACGCAGGCGAGGCCGAAAGGGCCAAGGAACAATACAAGCTGGATTCGGCGATGGACAAGAACCTCGTCATTTTTGATTACGACAGCCGCATCAAAATCGCCAACGGCGACGCGCTGACGCAATTCAAACTCGAAGAGGTGCCGGCCCAAAATCACGATCAGCGGCAACTCGAATTCCGGCGCAAACCCGTCATGTTTCGCGGCGAAGAAATGTTCACTGCGATGCTGCTCGCGCTCGAAAATCCTCATCCCCTCAAGGCGTATTTTCTGCAGGGCCACGGCGAACCGTCGCTCACTGACAGCGGCAGCTTCGGCTATCTGAAATTCGCCTCCACCCTGGCCCAAAATTACATCGCGGTAACAAACCTTGAATTGCTCGGTGACAACACCATCCCGATGGATTGCAACCTGCTTGTCATCGCCGCGCCCACGACGCCGTTGTCCGACCTTGAATTGCAAAAAATTGATCAGTACCTCGCGCAAGGAGGACGGTTGTTGGCGCTCTTCAATTATGCCTCCCTCAAACAACCGACCGGACTCGAACCCATTTTGCAGCGCTGGGGCGTCAATGTCGGCTACGACTACGTGAAGGATCCGGACAACACCATCACCGGCCAAGATGTAATTGTCCGTAAATTCGGCCAGCACCCCGTTGTCAGTGCGCTGGTGCAGCTTTCATTGCAAATGATCCTACCCCGGCCCATTGGCCGTGTGGACTGGCAGAACCCGCCCGCTGGTGCACCGCAAGTGGACGAACTCGCCGATTCCAGCCCAAGTTCGACGCTCGCGGGTGACCCGGCCGAGCCGCCGCGCAGTTATCCCCTCATGGTTGCCGTCGAACAAAAGTCCGTTGCCGGCGTTGTCAGCCAGCGCGGCAGCACCCGCATCATCGTGACAGGTGACTCGATTTTTCTCGGCAATCATTACATTGAAGGCGGCGAAGGTGGTGCCAACCGCGACTTCCTGAGCGCCGCCGTCAACTGGCTGCTCGATCGGCCTTCGCTCCTGCAAGGCATCGGCCCGCGGCCCGTGACGGAATTTCGCCTGCTGATGACGCAAGCCCAGCGCCGCGAAGTGCGCTGGTTGCTGCTCGGGGCGTTGCCGGGCGCAGTGTTGTTGCTCGGCGGATTGGTCTGGCTGGTGCGAAGAAAATGATGAACTCGAAAACCACTGGGATCTGGTTCGTGATTGCCGCGGCGTTGTTCGCGTTCATTTTATTTTGGGAACACCATATACACGGGCCGGCGGCCAACGTAAATATCCTCCCTGAGTTGAAGCCGGCCGCTGTCACGAGCATCGAAATCTTTCCGGCGGGCGCGCTTGAAATCCGCGCTGCCCGCACGAATGGCAACTGGCAATTGACCAAGCCCATCGTTTATCCCGCGCAGACGACCGCCATCGAAATGCTGCTGGGTGCCCTCCAGACACTTGTGCCCGCGACCAAGATCAGCGCGGCGGAATTGCGCGAACACCGGGTCACGGAAACGGAATTCGGTTTTGACAATCCACAGTTTTCCATCACCGTCGAGGCGGACGACCATAGCTGGCAACTCAAAGTCGGCAACAAAACCGCCCCCGGCGACCAGGTTTTTCTGCGCGTGGTCGGCACCGACGGCGCTTTCGTGACCGACACCGACTGGCTCAGATTTATTCCGCACTCGGCCAACGACTGGCGCGACACCGCACTCGTGGACACCGGCAATGCCTTCGATCGCATTGTGCTGACCAACGGCACGAAAGCCATCGAACTCCAGCGTGATGCGACCAACCATCTTTGGCGCGTGCTCCGGCCTTTGCAGGCACGCGCCGACAGCGAACACATCACCGAAGCGTTGCAAAAGCTTTACGCCGCGCATGTCTCGCAATTCGTCACTGACGACCCGAAGGCGGATTTGACCGCCTTCGGCTTGCAACCCGCCGACCTTGATCTGTGGCTTGACCGCAGCACGAATTTTGTTGCTGCCATTCACATCGGGAAAACCCTGACGAATGATTCAACGCGGGTGTTCGCCAAGCGCGAGGGCTGGAACGCAATTGTAACCACGGCCAGGGAACCGTTATCGTTCTGGCGTGGCGCGGTGAACGATTTCCGCGATCCGCACCTGCTGGAATTGACCGCGCCGGTCGCCGAAATCGAGGTGCGCGGCCAGAACAGTTTCACTCTGCAAGAGAAGGGTTCGAATGATTGGGTGGTGGCCGGGGAAAAATTCCCGGCGGACGCGGAAAACGTACAGCAGTTCATCAAACTCCTGGCCGGCTTCCGGGTCGCTGAATCTGAATTCGTCAAAGACGTTGTGACCCCGCCGGACTTGCAGGCTTATGGACTGGCTGCGCCGGCACGCCAGATCACTTTGCGTTCGACGGTCGGCGACACCAACGCCATCGTCGCGCAACTGCTGTTCGGCGCAATGCAGACCAACGAAATTTTCGTGCGGCGCGCGGATGAGGACTTTATCTACGGCCTTTCGCTGGTGGATTTCAACCGGCTGCCCGAAGCAGGCTGGGAATTCCGTGACCGGCGCATTTGGGATTTTGACGGGACCAACGTCGCCGCCATCACACTGCATCAAAACGGCAAAACGCGGCAAATCGTTCGTAACGGGTTGAACCAATGGTCGCTGGCGCCCGGCTCGCAAGGCATTATCAACCCGCCGGCACTCGAGGAAACCGCGTATCGGTTCGGCAAATTAACCGCCGCCGGCTGGGTGGGCCGCAATGTCGCTGAACCCGAAAAGTACGGTTTCAACACCAACAACCTGCAAATCACCGTCGAACTCAAGAACGGCGAAAGACACACGGTGGACTTCGGCACAGAATTGCCACGCGCGCAAACGGCGCTGGCCGCCGTTACGCTCGACGGCGAGCGCTGGGCGTTTGTCTTTCCGCCGGTGCTTTACCAGTTCGTCTTGAGTTATCTCACCATTCCGGCGAACGTTCCGTAATGCGTTTCCATTCCGGTTTCTGGCGGAAATGCCGCATCGGTTTCCGCTGGCTTCGCATCGCCACCTTGCTGGTGGTGCTCGCGCTGGTTTGCGCCTTCGTCTGGTTCAACCGCGTCGGTCTACCGGAGTTCCTTAAACGGCCGCTGGTGGAAACATTGCGCGCCCGCGGCGTTGAATTGGAATTCACCCGGCTGCGGCTGCGTTTCGTGCGCGGACTCGTCGCCGAAAACGTTCGCCTTGGCCACGCCGCCACGCCTGACAGCCCGACACTTTCGTTGGCCGAAGTCCAACTGCGACTGGATCATCGCGCCCTGCTGCGCCGGCGGTTGCAAATTGACGGTCTGGTTCTACGTGAGGGAAAACTCGTCTGGCCGCTCACATCCACCAATACGCTCACGCTCGGCAACATTCAGACCGAATTGCGATTCCAGACGAACGACACCTGGTCGCTCGATCATTTTCAAGCCAGCTTCGCCGGTGTCAAACTGTTGTTAACCGCCGACATCGCCCACGCGCCCGAAATCCGCCACTGGGAAATGTTTCACGGCAAAGGAACCGGCATCCAAGCCGCGGTGCGGACGCAACTGCAAAAATTTTCCGACACACTCGACCGGATTCATTTTGAAGGCGCGCCGCAATTAAGCCTGGTGGTAAATGGCGACGCCCGTGATATTCATTCATTTGCCGTCCAGCTCGATGTCAACGCGTCGGCGGTGCAGACGCCGTGGGGCGGCGCGCGTAACGTGCAACTGGCCGCCAATCTGACCGCGCCCGCCGGCGCGCCCACCAACTTTGATTCAACGTGGGCGTGGTGGACGAACCTGCAACCGTATCGGTTAACTTGGACGATGCAACTCACGCAATTGCAATCTGAAAAATTGAATGCGGACTCGGTCGTCTGCGGTGGTCTCTGGCAGGCGCCGGAACTGGCCATTACCAATTTGTCCGCCGGGCTTGGTGGCGGGCAACTCGACGCGCGGGCCCGGTTGAATGTTGCCACGCGTGAGTTCACGTTCACCAACTCTTCGTGTTTTGACGTTCACGCGGTCACCGCGTTGCTGACGGAGAAAACGCGCGAGCGGCTCGCGGAATTTTCGTGGACGCAGCCGCCATGGCTGCGGGCGGGCGGTTCGCTGATTTTGCCCCCTTGGATAAACCATCAACCGGATTGGCGCGGCGAAGTGCAGCCAACGATCCATTTGGACGGCGAACTGGCTTTTACCAACGGCACGGCGTTCGGCGCGAAAATTGATTCGGCGTACACGCATTTTGACTACTCAAATCTGGTGTGGCAGTTGCCCGACCTTGCGATCGCACAGGCAAAAACCCGGCTGGAACTGGAAGGCGGGGAGGATGACGCTACCAAAAGTTATCGCTGGCACATTCGCGGCGCGTTCGACCTGGAAAGCCTCCGTCCATTTTTGACGGCGAGCAATGCCGCGCGTGGCTTGAGCCATTTCACGTTCACCGGGCCGACAGCCTTGGATTTCGAAGCGCGCGGACGTTTGTATGATTATGACAGCATTGAGGCGGCCGGGCGCGCGGCGCTGACGAATTTCACGATTCGCGGCCAGGCGGCGGACAGCGTCGTCAGCGAGTTCCAATATTCGAATCGCGTTGTGGAATTTTTCAGCCCGCGTCTGTGGCGCGCCGGCGGAACGCAGACGATGACCGCCGATAAAATCACTTTGGATTTCAACACGCAGCGGATTTGGTTCACGAATGGTTTCGGCACCACCGACCCGGAAGCAGTCGCGCGCGCCATCGGACCGAAAACGGGCCACGCGCTGGAGCCGTATCAATTTGGGGAACCACCGACGGTGCGCGTGAATGGCTGCGTGCCCCTGCACGGCACGGACGGCGCGGATTTGACTTTCGACATCATCAAAGGCGCGCCGTTTCAGTGGTTGAAACTCAAGACACCGTACATTGCGGGCACGGTTCATTGGCGGGGGCAGACGCTGATTTTGACGAACGTGGTGGCGGCGTTTTACGGCGGCAGCGGGAATGGTTTTGCCAATTTTGATTTTCGCGCGCCGCACGAAGGCGCGGATTACCAATTTGCCGTCAACGTGACGAATGTGAACCTGCATCTGCTGGCGGCGGATTTGGCACCGTCCACGAATCATCTGGAAGGCACGCTGAACGGGCAATTCGTCGTCACGCGCGCAGATTCGCAGGATTGGCGGACATGGAATGGTTTCGGTCGCGCGAACCTGCACGATGGGCTGCTCTGGGACATTCCGGTTTTTGGTATCCTGTCACCGGTGTTGAACACCGTCTCGCCCGGCCTGGGCAACAGCCGCGCGACAGAGGCGTCCGCGAAATTTGCCATTACCAACGGCGTGATTTTTTCCGACTCGCTGGAAATTCGTTCGACCATGATGCGGTTGCAATATGCCGGCACGGTGGATTTGAAGGAGAACCTGAACGCACGGGTCACCGCGCAATTGCTACGCGATACCTGGGTAGTCGGACCGCTGGTGAGCACGGCGTTGTGGCCGGTAAGCAAATTGTTCGAATATCACGTCACCGGCACGCTCAAAAATCCGAAGAGCGAACCGGTTTACGTCCCCAAATTTCTGCTGATGCCATTGCACCCGATCCGGAGTTTGGAGGAACTGTTCCCCAGCGGCGACTCTTTCTCCGGTCCGCCGCCGGAGAAATGAACCGGGCAGCCGCGAAGGAAATTTTCAAAACGGCCAGCTGATGCCGACGGAAAAGTAGAGTTGTCCTCCCAGATTCAACCGTCCTTCCCGACCACCGCCGCTGATGGTGGCGTCGCTCATAGGCATGTATTGCGCGCCGATAAAAATGTCGCCGTTGTCCACCACGTGATACATCACCGCCGCATTCACGTAACCGCCATAGACCAAGTCCGTTCCTCCAATCTGCCCCGTGTTGTGGGGGCCACCGCCAATGATTTCGTCGTATTTGTAATTGCCGGACACAATGCCCACCGCCGGGCCGGCCCCCAGAGACATGCCAACATGTTCGGTCAAATCCCAATAGAACGACGGCCCCAATCTGAAGGTGTAGAGCATCACGTCCAGCGAGTGCGAACCAGTAATGGTTCCGCTTGTATTGGTGGCGCTCTGCGTAAATGCGGTCGAAATAATTGGGCCTGTTCCGCTGGATCCGCCTTGGTAAGGCACAGTGGTTGGAAAACCAGCAACGCCCAAGGTCCCGGTATTAAAAGTAAAAGTGTTCTGGGTGACCATCGCCGACATGGTGCTGTTTTCTGAAATGTTAATGGGCAGCAAGCCAAAACCCAATTCCCAACCGACGCGCGCGTGCTTCCAATACCAGAGGTTGTCACCGTACGCCATCTCGAATCCGGGAAACGCGCCACCCGCATTGTTTGCGCTGCCGGTTGTGGAATATGACGCTGTGCTGTGCATTTGCAGCGTTTGGTTGGCGGCGTTGTATTGCGACGCGTTGTTGTATCCCCAATAACTCGTATAGTTGGGGTCTCCGTTTTGATCCGGCCTCACATAACCATCGTCGTAAATCCCGTTCGCCGCATTGTTGCCGGAAATGTTGAACAGCCCCTTTTCATTGAAGTTGGCGCTGATGTTCATTCCGACCAGCGCGCCGACGCGAAAATGGCGCGTCCAGTCATCCGCGTCGCGGGGGATTCTGATAAAGGCGTAGGAATCCGGGTTGCCATAAACTTCCGGCTGGGCCGAAGCGCGCAACGCCAAGCCGGCCAAACAGCCAGCCAGGCACCACAAAACAAATGTAGCGGCTTTCGACCGAAAGCCGGACGTTTTATTTGCTTGAAGAATGCGGCGCCCCACCGAAACGCCGCTCCGACGCAGCGAGCGTCTGACAGAAGTCTCAATATGATGAAGCAGTGGCTGCATGAGATCATTGGTTCAGGAACACACGATAAAAACGTGAACTGGCGTTCGCCGGCGCGCTCACCGTCGTCGGCGGGCCGTAATCAATCCATTCCACATCATTTGCCGGAGCCACGATGGACGGCGGCGCAATCATGGCGTTGGAGAACAAAACATTGTCGCTGTAAACCACCGTGTAGGTCCGGTTGGTGATGGCCGGCCATTCAATCAACATGTTGCCATTGGGCAAGTGGACGATGCGGATGATGTTGATATTCGTGCTGGTCGTCGTGACTTCCGGTGGAGTCCAATTGGGAACCGGCACGGCAAATGCCTGCAACTGTGAATTGGTGAACTGAAAGGATTTTCTGGGGAAATATTGCAGCAACAAATTCACGCTTTGCCCATTCGTCAGCGGCGTGCCAGGCGGCGTGTCATAAACCACGAAAGGATTGCCATTATTTGTTCCGACAGCGTTGAATAATCGGTTGGTCAAACCGGTTACGACGACGCGCGCCGCGTAAACAGATGACGATCCTGCGTTGGACACCGTAATGGTTTGTTCGAGTAATCCGTTCAGGAAATTCGTGGTTTGCGCGGAATTGGTGAAGGCCACGAGCGTGCCGGGAAGGTAGTTGGTGACGCTGATGTTGGTGCTGGCCGAATTGTTGGCGGTGTTGGTATCGAGCAAGCCCGCTGCCCCGATGGAGACAGAGAGCGTCAGGACACCCGCATTGGTGGGCTGAACCGTGAATTGCAGGTTCGTGTAACCGCCGTTTGCCAGCATGCCCAGGTTGAAGATTAAATTGCTGCTGGCGACGGTATAAATTTGATTCGATGGAGAAACGCTTAGCAGCGCGACGCCCGGCGGCAAGGTGTTGGTCAGAACGACATTTGGCGCGGCATTCGGTCCGGAATTCGTCGCGGTCACTCCATAAGTCATCCAGTCGTTGGTAATGACGGCCTGGACCGGATCGGCGATGGTCACTCCCAGATCCGCTTGGGCGGTGATGACTTGAACAACCACATTGGTGAATGTGATATTGGCCACGGTGCTGCTCCCAACGATGACGATGTTGGTAAGGAATCCAAGCGCCGTTGGTTTTATGGCCAGGGTCATTTGCGCACCAGTGGCGTTGGTGAGTGAGCCAAGCTCAAAGATGATGCCGGCTGAATTAGTGAAAACAGAACCCTGGCTGTAGATGGTGCTCCATGAGACCGGCTCCGACAGAGCGTTGGTCACAAAAACATTTTGGAGCAACAAACCCGTCTGATTGGTCACATTAATGTTGTAGGTCAGGGAACTATTGGTCGTTATCAGAAGATTTGTCGAAGTGGTGACCGAAAGGCCAATACTCTGTGCGCCGGCCCGCGGGCAGACGGCAAGCGTCACGGCCACCACCAGCGCCATTATTCGGAGATGGAGAAAAGCTTTCATGCCAAGAACAGTGAAGCCCCGGATTTCGTGTCCGTGGCAAGGTTGCAACAAAGTCCTGCCGGGCTGCAAGTTTTCAATGTCAGTTCCATCTAGTTTATCCGATTCTTCGTGCCATGGTTGCCGCGTTTCCTCGCGCCGCGTCACGGGTTCGGCACGAAACTATTGGTGTCAGGCGCGGTGTTGAGTGGCAGCGGGTTAAAAAAGCCGCTGTCCCGGCCTTGAGGCGCGAAGGAATTCGTTGTCGGAACGTTGTAGAAGCCGCCGATTTGGCCCTGGATCCTAGCCCGCCGCTGTTCGGCCCGGCGCTCAGCTTCAGTCAATTGTTTTTCGGAGGTGGCATTTTCCGCCTCGGCGGCGGAAATGCCGGGCAGCCGCTGTTCTTCCTTGATGGTATTTGCCGCGGCGATTTCCGGCGTCCTTAACACGGTGGGCCGCATCATGACAAGGAGTTCCTGCCGGTCTTTGTTGTCTGTGCGGCTAGTGAAGAGACTGCCAAGTATGGGAATGTCCTGCAAAACCGGAACGCCGGCTTTGCTCTTGGTTTTGTCCGAACGGATGAATCCGCCGAGCATGACGGTGTCGCCATTCCTGACGGCGATTTCAGACGAGAGTGTGCGCTTGTCCGTGGTGGGCACCGCATTACCGTCAATAATCGTCGAGCCGCTGATATCATCAATTTCCTGGCTGATGTCCATGACCACCAAACCGTCAGGGTTGATGAAGGGCGTAACGTCCAGTTCAACGCCCACTGACAATTGGTTGTATTGTGAGCTGTTGCCGCCGTTGTAACCGCCGTTGTAATACGTGCCGGTAACATAAGGCACGGTGTTGCCCACGAAAAATTGCGCCGCCTTGGCCTGTGAAGTCTGGATGCGCGGACGCTGGATGACGGTAACGCTGCTGTCCGATTCCGCCGCCTCCATGGCCACGTCCCAAGTCGGGCCGATATTGCCGAAGTAACTGAAACCACCACTGGTCAGGCTATTGGCAAGCGACGAAGACAAGTTGTTGCCAGTGGAAATGCCATTGGTTGTGTTATTCAAGAAATTCAAAAAGGGCTGGCCGTTGTTATAACCGCCGCCGCCCACCACCGGGGTGCTGTTTACGCCGGTGAATTGTTTCGGATTTTGCACCGCCGACACACCGAAATTGAATTGGTGCCCCAGCGTCACGTCCATGATGACCGCCTCGATGAGCACTTGTGAAAGCAGCACGTCCAACTTGCTGATAATGTTCTTGATCGTGACCATGTCCTGTCGCGTGGCGAAAACGAGCAGTGAATTACTCCTGGCGTCGGCAATGATTTTGGTCTGGCCAAAAAGCTGGATTTGCTCCTGCTGGCCGCCGCCGGTGCGGTTCATGATGGCCTGCAACCGCTGTTGAAAAGTGGTTCCCGTCGTTGGCGTACCGCTGGGATTTGCCTGCGCGCCAGACGGCCCCGGCTGATAGCCGGATTGATATGCGCCGCCCGAGGGGCTTGTCGCACCGCCTGTCCGCGTGCCCATGCCGCTGATGGGCGCGGCCGCGGCCGAACCGCCAATGCTTGCTGTGGCATTGCCGCTGCCGCCCAAGCTGCTCAAGGCACCGGAAATATCAGCGGCCATCGCGTATTTGATGGGAATGACTTCGGAGATGTATTCCGCCGGCATGCTCACGTCAATATGGTCAATCATTTCCAGCATCCGCTTCACATTTTCGGCGTAGTCGCGGAGGACGAGGATGCCGTTGCCGTCAATCGCCAGAATCGAGTTCTGCAATTTGGCGAACGGCTGGATGATCGGTATCATTTCGCTGGGTTTGACGTATTTCAACTGCACAATGTGCGTCACGTATGACCCCAACTCCGGCAAGTTGGTCGCGGCCGAATAATCCAATGGCGCGGCTGCAGTATTCGCATCGCCCGACGACAGCGCCTTTACAAATTTGTCGCCGATGTTGACGAGCGAGATGCCGTTGAGTGCCAGCACCGCCTGCAGCGCCTGAATCGCCTCGCTGCGGGTCAACAGCGACTGGGTGTGGAGCACAATGGACGCCTGCGGCAGGCTCGCGCGCAAAATCGTGCGCCCGATCAAATCCGCGTAAAGGTCCAGCACTTGATTTACATCCACTCCCTGAAGATTGTAGCTGTAAGCGGGAACTTCGGTTCCCGCCGATGATCTTTCGACCGGGGCGGGTGCGGCGATGTTGTTCGGCACTGCGGTGGCGGGTGGCGTCGCGGGAGTCATTGGATTTGCCGGTACCGTCGGAGTTGTCGGAGCAAGCAGTGCAGGCAAACCGGGAAACGCCGGCAACCCCGGGAGGCCGTTGGTTCCCGTCCGGAACCGCGGCACAGGGCGCTGTCGCGGCGCAACGTTGGTGGCTGGCGGCATTTGCGCCCAAAGATCAAAACCGGTTAAAAATAAAATCAGGACGAGTGTGGTCGTTTTCATTTTGCTTTGGCGGTTGCGGATTTCAAATCAGCCGGGGCGGTCGGGTTCTTTTGATAGCTGGCAACGAGCTTAATGTTCGCGGTCAGATGCTGATGCGGGGGGTCGGGCTGGAGCTCCAGGTCGCGCACGCGGGTCATCGAAGCGCCGGAGCCGAGCTTGTAAAGGAAGCCCACCAGTTGCTCGTCGGTGGCGATGACGTTGATGTTTTGAACCTGCTCGACGAAAAACGCGTCGTTGGTACGTGTCATCTGCCGTGAGGTGTTGACGATGGCAACGCCGCTGGCCGCGGATTGGGACTGGATGGCGCGCGTGAAATTGATGGCCTGGTCTTCCGGCGTTACAAACTCGCCTTGGCTCTCAAAAGTTTTCACCTTCGCCTGATAATCGGGAATTTGTGCAACGGCATCGTGGCGGCGGGACAACTCATCACGGGCATCCTTGAGTTGTTTGCTCAATGTACTCCAATCGGAAAAGTGCGGCCAGACCAACCACCAGTTCAGCACGACAATCAAAACCACCAGCACGCCGACGGCCAGCCGGCGTTCTAACGGACGCAGTTGCGAAAAATATTTTTTCATCAGGGCTCCGCCTCCGTGCGCTGCAATTCCAAGCCGAAATTCCACGTCACCTTGTTGCCATTCTGGCGATAGATCAGTTGCTCGCCTTTGTTGGGATTTGGGTCGAACATCGGCTGACCGTTCAGTTTTGCTTTCCGCACCCGGTCATAAAAACCATCCTTCTCGGTTATCAGGCCAATCTGGTCCGACTCACAAGTCCCGTTAAGTGAAAGTTTCCTCCCGTCGGCAAAGCTGAATCGCTGCAACGAGATGCCTTCGGGCAATTGTTCGGCGATGACTTTCCAGCAGTCCAGCGCGGCGTATTTCAACTCCTGCCGTTCCTTGAGTACCCCGTAGCGCGCCTTGAACTGGATCGCATTTGTGTAACTGCCGCTCAATGCCGCCACCTGCCGCTCAACGCCCTGGGTGCGGTAGCTCAACATGCCCACGGCACAAAAATAGATTGCCACACCCACGGCATACAGCACGCCCGCGGCCCCGAGACCGCGCAGCCACAAGCGATCAACAAATTGCTGGTGATAGCGCGCGGAAAACTCCGCCGGCAGAAGACTCACGCGTTCGCTGGCGGCGGCGGCCCGCCGCGCCGTGCGCGCGGCCAGATCCGCCGGCGGCAGCGGCGGCGAAACCCGCACCGGCTCGTCCAGACCTTCGCGCAACGCATTTTCCCATTCGGCGGCGTTGACCGGATCGGCAACCAGATGCCATTTCGGTGGCGCGGTCAGCCAGCCTTCCAATTCGCCGGACCATGCCAGCAGCGCCAGTTGTTTTTTTAATTCCACCCCGCGCTCACCCCCCGGCGGCAGGGTGACAAAACTCAGGTTCCGCAACGCGCCGCCGCACCACCACGCGACCAATGCCGCGTTCTGGCCGCCGAGCCACAGCGGATAAATCCACGCGTCCACCTCCGTTTCGCTCTGGCGCGACGAGCCATCCATTTCCAGTTGATCCAGAAACGGCACTTCGAGCCGGTCGGCCAGAAAACCCCGGCCTTCCAGTTTGCCGAGAAACTCCTCGACTGCGTTGCGCGCGGCGATGACGACAATGACGGTTTGCAAATTGGCCGTCGCCGCTTCGCTTTGAAGCGGCATGCCGGCCGCCTGCGGCAGGGCGTGCATCGCCCAGACGATTTGCGTCACCGGCATCGGCGACAATTTTTCCAGTTGCAACTCCACCATTGCCAGCGTTTCGTCGAAATTGCTTTTGGGCAATTCAATGACGCGCAGAAAAACATTTTCCGGCGGCAGCCACGCGACGTTCAATTTCGGCTGCCACAACGAACTCCAGGATTTCGCCACGAATCTGGGCGGCAGCGATTCGCCGTGATGCTCGCGGTTCAGTACAAAGCCGCCACCTTTGGCGTCGAATTGCCAGAGCTGGCTCGCCTCCGCATCGGTCCGGAGAATGTTGCAGACACTCCAGCGCTTGGGCGTCGAGCGCATGGATGGTTTGAAAGCGATGGCGGTCGCCTCCGCCCGTTCCTCTGCTTGCTCTGCCTTCGCCTCTTTGGCCTTCCCTTTTCCCGATCGCCGCAGCAGCCAGACCGCCACGCCCGTGCAGAGAAACAGGCCCAAGTACTCGCCAGCAAGCGCACCCAACGCTTCCAGCTGAGCCCGTTCGGAGATGCGGGCGCCTTCCTTCAACACACGGATGACAAACCACGTGGCAATCAACACAAATGGAAGCCGGGCCAGAACACCCAGAATCATGAGCACGCCTAGGATGCGCAGCCCCCACTTGAGCCAGAGCGGTAGAGGACGGGGCGGGGTTTTCATACTTGTGCCCCCGCGCCTTTGATGCGCAGGTTAGCCTTGCCGTCTTCGACCAGCGAATCAAGGTGCTCCTCGATTTGCGTGACGCGCAGCACTTCCTCGATGGTCGTCTCGCCGTTCCTGACCTTGTTCCAGCCGTCGGTGCGGAGCGTGCGCATGCCGTTTTCAGCGGCGCGCTGCGCGATGCTCGTCGTCGTCGCGCGGCTCATCACGAGCGGGCGGATGGCCTCGGTAACGATGAGCAATTCGTAAATGCCTTTGCGCCCCTGATAGCCGAGCTGCCGGCAATCTTCGCAACCGGCGCCATGCCAGAATTTCGCCGTGCTGATTTCGTCTTCGGGAAAGCCGATTTTTCGCAAATAATTCCTTTCGACCTTCTGCTCGGTTTTGCAAACCGGACAAATCGTGCGCACGAGGCGTTGCGCCATGACGGCCTCGACCGACGAAGCCACCAGAAACGGTTCGATGCCCATGTCAATCAACCGCGTGAATGCGCTCGGCGCGTCATTTGTGTGCAGCGTGCTGAATACGAGGTGGCCGGTCAGCGAAGCGCGAATGGCGATCTCGGCGGTTTCCAGGTCGCGGATTTCGCCGACCATGATCACGTTCGGGTCCTGGCGCAGAATGTGGCGCAGGCCCATCGCAAACGTCAGCCCGATTTCCGGCCGCACCGCAATCTGGTTGATGCCTTTGAGTTCGTATTCGACCGGTTCCTCAACGGTGATGATGCGTTTGTGGACCGAATTGATGGCGCTTAAAAACGCGTAGAGCGACGTGGATTTGCCCGAGCCGGTCGGGCCGGTGACGAGGAAAATGCCGTGCGGCTTGACAATGATTTCGCGGATCATCGCTTCGTCCTGCGGCGCGAAACCAAGCTTGTCGAGGCTCAAAAAGATTTTCCCGCGTGTGAGCAGACGGAGCGACACGCTTTCGCCATAGACCGTCGGCACGGTGGAAACGCGGATGTCCAGTTCCTCGCCTTTGATGCGGACGTTGATACGGCCGTCCTGCGGCAGGCGTTTTTCGGCGATGTTCATGCCGCTCATCACCTTGATGCGCGAGATGAGCGCCGCCTGAAATCGCTTGAGTTGTGGCGGCATCGGCGTTTGATGCAAGATGCCGTCAATACGATAGCGGATGCGCAATTCATCCTCCGCCGGCTCGAAATGAATGTCCGTCGCGCGGTCCTTGAACGCTTCCCAGATGATCTGGTTCACAAACTTAATGACGCTCGCCTCCTGGTCGGCCTCGGTGATTTCCTTGTCGCTGGCGATTTCCAGTTCCATCGGCTCTTCCTCGCCCAGTTCCTCGAGCGTTTCGGCACCGACGCCGTAGTATCTCTTCAGCGCCTTTTCGATTTCGGTTTTCGGCGCCAGCGCAAATTGCACCGGCATGCGCGCGTCGAACCGCACCGCGCTCGCCATCGCCGCATCGAACGGGTCGCTGACGGCGACTTGCAATATGTCGTCGTTCATCGCCGCGGGCAGGACCGAATATTGAAACGCGACCTTCGTGGAGATTTTGTTCCGCGCCTCCTGCGGAATCGTGTGCTTGTGCAAATCGAGAAACGGCCAGCCGAGCGTCGTGGCCAGCCGTTGCAGAAAAACGTCCTCCGCCACGCCGCGTTCGCGCGCCACGAACGACAGCAATGGTTCCGTTGAGCCGCTGTCCGCCGCCGTGCGCCACGCCTTGCACCAGTCGTCAAACTGCGCCGGCGTTGCTTCGACGAGCGACGCGACGAGATTCTTTACCGAGCCAAAAGCCATTTGTTTCCTTCGTTTTAACAGCCAAAACCAGGAAAAGTTGCGGAATTTTGCACAATTTGCGGCACGAACTTTTTCGCCAAATCCGCGAATTTACCACGCAAAAATGGATTTCAATTCGCGCCAATTCGTGCAAGTCGCAGATCTTTTCCGGGGCAGAGACTTTGGAACACCCTTGTGCTCAAGATTGATATGGCGGACATCCGCCGCCATGTCGCGGTCAGGAGAAGGTCAGGTTTCATGAAGTGCATCCGGTTTACGCCGGACAATCCGCAGGATTTCGTGCGTGTTTGCAAATCCATCATGCTGGATGCCCGCGGCGACAGAACCATTTGATTCTGAAATTTCCCATATCCGTTCCCCCGCCAAAAAAAATTTGAAAAACTTTTTCACTTGGTTGAACTGATTTCACGTCATGGTGTCAGAACAAAACGTGGGAAAAGTAAGGTTGTATGAATGCCATCGCCATCCAAGACGAGACTCTTTTTGAAATGACGCTGAAAGCCATCGTCATTTACGATGACTTCGATTTTGCGATGCGGGCCGCGGCGTTGCTGAAGCGCGTCGCCCTCCGCGTGCATGAAGTCATGAAGTGGGACGTCAAGCCATGGCGGCTCGACGTGCTGAAACAATCATCGTTTGCCGAGGCCGCCGGGGCCGAAGCCGCCGATGCGGATTTGATTGTGTTCGCCTTGAGCAAAACCCATTCGCCGCCGGCAGAATTGACGGTGTGGCTGGAGCATTGGGAGGCACACCGGCAAATCCAGGATCCCGCTGTTATGGTATTATCCCCGGGTGAACACGCCGCCGCGACGCCGCTCTGGCACGAGCTCAAACAATTCACCGAGCGACACGGGCTGGCCTTTTTAAGCGGCCATGACGTGCGGGAAAACGGAGATTCAATGCAGTTCGTTCACCAATTGTGGCAACGTAGGCAACCGGCTGCGCCGCCGCTAAAATTGCTTGCCGATTTGCCGCATCCGCCGCGCCCGCCGCGGCATTGGGGCATCAACGAATAATGGTTTGTCGTTGCGTAGTCGCCATGGCGGGCTTAGTTTGCAAAGGGCTGGAAAATGGTTTTGCGGAAGTGAAAGACTTAAGCGGCGGCCGTTTCCGTCGCAGCGGCATGGAGTGGGCAAGAGACTCGCAAAACGGTTGCGCCCGCTCCGTGCCACCGTTCCGGTTGGAGCAGGTCGGCCGTTCGAAGGAAGTTTTTGAAGCGTAACAATGGAGCACCAAAGCGCCGCGGCATTGGGCGCTGGAAAGGAAAAATTATGGCAAAGAAAACAGACTCAAAAATCGGCAGCAATACCCGGAAACAAACCTTCGCGTTCAGCGCGCCTGACGCATTGAGTGTGCAGTTGGTGGGTGACTTCACGCAGTGGCAGGAACGTCCCATCAATCTGCATAGAGGCATGGACGGCGTGTGGCGGACGACGGTGGAATTGGAGCCGGGCACACACCACTACCGGTTCCTCGTGGATGGCCAATGGCGCGATGATCCCGAATGTATTCTCCGCGCGCCGAATCCCTACGGCAGTGAAAACATGATGCGGCAGGTCGCGTGACGGCGGCGGGGTTTTGGTTGCATCGGCGGCGGAACGCAATTCTGTTTCCAAGCGCACGGTTCGCATCTCGACTCGTCACGCGCAGGTGATATTCTGGTCGCGTGAACGAACTTCTCATTGGTTTGGTGGGCGCGTTGGTAGCGACAAATCAGCCGCTGGCCGTCAGTAATTTGATCCAGCAAAACGCCGGTCTGTCGGTTTCCATTCCGAATCCAAACGACCCGGCGGAAAAGGAATTGCATCAGTTGATGATCGAGGACGACGCGGCGCTGGCCGAGGTGGACAAATGGATTCGCGACAACGACGCCTTCGCAGCGCAGGACGCCGGCGAATCGAAGGAGGAATTGAACCGGCGCATTCGCGCGCGGCTCGATGTGGTCCGCAACAAATACAAGGATTTTCTACAGCGGTACCCAAATTTCGCGCGCGGACATCTGGCTTACGGGACTTTCTTGAACGACATCAATGAGGAAGGGTTGGCTGGGAGCGAATTCAAAATAGCCACGCAGCTTGACCCCAAAAATCCGGCGGCCTGGGACAACCTCGCCAACTATTACGGCGAACATGGTCCGACGACAAACGCGTTTGCGTCCTTTGCCAAGGCCATTGAACTGGACCCCAACGAATCGGTTTATTATCAAAATCTCGCTCTCGTCGTTTATCTCTACCGCAAGGATGCAATGGCATTTTACCATATCAACGACCAACAGGTTTTTGACAAGGCGCTCGCGCTTTACCAAAAGGCCATCCGGCTCGACCCGGACAATTTTCCGCTCGCGACCGATTATGCGGAAAGCTACTACGGCATCCGCCCGCTGCGCACCAACGACGCGCTGGCCGCGTGGACGAACGCGCTCCAGACCGCCCACAACGAGGCCGAACGCGAAGGCGTTTATATCCATCTGGCGCGGATCAAAATCGCCACCGGGCGTTTCGATGAGGCACGCGCCCATCTCGCCGCCGTGACCAATTCGATTTATGCCGGCCTCAAAGACCGGGGTGAACGCAATCTCGCCGAACGCGAAAACGCCGCGACGAATCCAGCCGCCGTCGGTATTTCAACGAATGTCCCAAATTCTTCGACAAATAACCTTGTCGCGCCGACCAACGCCGCGACCGCCGCCACCAATACAATGATTGTTCAAACAAACCCGCCGCCCATGCGTGCAACCGGAGTGCCAGTTCTCACAAATCCACCGGTTTTTTCTCCGAAGATCGTCAATGTTTTGACGAATGTCCCGCCGACTCCTCCGAAGGCGTCCAATTTGTCGCGACCCTGAAAAGCCCCGCAAATTCGACTTTTGCCTCAACCGCTTTATGCTAAGATGACCATCGCATGAGCTTTTACGACCAATTGAAATTCGACGCCAACGGCTTGATTCCCGCGATTGTCCAGGAGCAAAAAACCGGCCGGGTGCTGATGATGGCGTGGATGAACCGCGCGTCGCTGGAGAAGACCATCGCGACCGGCCGGACGCATTTCTGGAGCCGGTCGCGCCGGAAATTCTGGATGAAGGGTGAAACTAGCGGCCATGTGCAGCAGGTCAAGGACATCGCGTTCGACTGCGACGGTGACGTGCTGCTGATTCAGGTCGGGCAAACCGGCGCGGCCTGTCACGAAGGCTACCGATCCTGTTTCTTCCGCTCGGTGGAAAAAGACGGGAAATCGTTTAAGATAACGGAGGCGCAACTCGAAACGCTGGAACAAATTTACGGCAAAAAATAATGGAAGACCCGGTTTCATTTGGCAGCCGCGAGTATTTTTTGATGTTCGCGTTGCTGGTTTTTTCGCGCGGCATGGATTTTCTCAGCACGTGGATTGCCACGCCGAACCTTGTGCTTGAGGGAAATCCGCTCGCCAAAAAACTCGGCTGGAGATGGGGGTTGCTGCTGAACGTGGTGATGGTCGTCGTGCTGGCGCTGTGGCCGCTGTCGGCGATTGTCGTGGCCACAGCCAGTGTGCTGGTCGCCGCGCGCAATTTCCAATCCGCGTGGCTCATGCATTCGCTGGGCGAAGATGCCTACCGCGAGTGGCATGTGCAGCGCGTGCGGGAAACGCGCGTGACGCTTTACCTGTTTTGCCTCGCCGGCAACACGCTGCTGACCGCTGGCGTGGGCGCGGTGCTGATTTATTTCAGCAGGCTGCGCCTCGTGCCGTTCGCCGTCGGCATGGGCATGGTGGTTTACGCCATTGCCGTGGCATTCTACACGCTGCTGGCCGTCTGGCGGATACATCGCGCCGCGAAACGTGAAGCACGGCGCTTGCGGGTGGAACAAAACCGGCAGATGAATGCCAGGGCTTTGGTGATTGAAACTTGCTCGCATCCGCCTGACCGGATTGTTTAAGCTGTTGGCCGCATGTATTCGCCAACGCCTGATGAATTTCTGAAGCTCGCCGCACGGGGGAATCTGATTCCCGTCACACGCCGCATTCTGGCGGATATCGAAACGCCGCTGTCGGCTTACCGGAAAATCCGCGGACAGGGTGAATCGTTTTTGTTCGAGTCCGTCGAAGGCGGCGAGCATTTGGGACGCTATTCATTCGTCGGTTGCAATCCGCGCGCCACCATCAAACAGACCGGCAAACGCGTCGAGGTCATCGAGAACGGAAAAATCGTCGAGAGTTTCACCATCGGCCAGAATGCAAAGGACGGCTTGGAAGTCGTCGAGCGCGTGATGGAAAAATTCCGCGCCGTCCCGGTCCCGGGTCTGCCACGCTTCACCGGCGGCGCGATCGGGTTTATCGGCTACGAATTCATCCACGACGTCGAACCGGTCGTGCCGCGCCCGCCACAGGACGAGCTGCAGACGCCGGTGATGTATTTTCTCGTCGCCGACCAACTGCTGATTTTCGACCGGGTCGCGCAGACCATCACGATTCTCGTCAACGCGATTTTGGACGAGGCGACATCTCCAGCGGACGCCTACGAAAACGCGGTGGGCGAAATCGAACGCCTCGTTTCACTGCTCGAACAACCGAGCGAACATCAGCCGGTGAGCCTCCCGGCGGAAACGCCTTCGATTCCATTCGAGTCGAACATGACGAAGGAGAAATTCGGCATCAATGTTCTCAAGGCGAAGGAATACATCACGGCGGGAGACATCATCCAAGTCGTTGGCTCACAGCGATTTTCCACGCCGATCAAGGCGTCGCCGATTGATATCTATCGTGCGGCGCGCTCGGTCAATCCGTCGCCGTATATGTTTTTGCTCGAACTCGACAGTTTTTCACTCGTCGGCGCATCACCGGAAATCCATGTGCGTTGCGAAGACGGCGGGGTTGAAATTCGCCCGATCGCCGGCACGCGGCGTCGCGGAAAAACGGAGGATGAGGACAAGGCGCTCGAAAAGGAACTGCTTGCCGACCCCAAGGAACGCGCCGAGCACGTCATGCTCGTGGACCTCGCACGCAACGACATCGGCCGCGTGTGCGATTTCGGCAGTGTGCAGGTGAAGGAACTGATGACCATCGAACGTTACAGCCATGTCATGCACATCGTGACGCAGGTTGAAGGCAGACTTTCGGCGGGCAAAACGCTTTACGATTTGATGCGCGCGACGTTCCCGGCAGGCACGGTGAGTGGCGCGCCGAAAATCCGCGCGATGCAAATCATTTCCGAACTCGAACAGACCGCGCGCGGGCCGTATGCCGGCTGCGTCGGCTATTTTTCGTTCAACGGCAACCTCGACACCTGCATCACCATCCGCACCGCGCTCATCAAGAATGGCAAGGCTTACGTTCAGGCCGGCGGCGGCTGGGTAAGCGACTCCACGCCTGAAGGCGAATTTCAGGAGACCGTCAACAAATCCATGGCCATGCGCAAAGCCGTGGCGATGGCCGGGGGTTTTTCACGGTGAAGGATTTTGCCCCGTGCAGGGTCGCGAGAATTGCTGGCGATGGCAGGCAATGGCGGTTACACTTTGTCTTCACAGATGAACACAATCTTCGTGACCGGCGCGGCCGGATTCATTGGCAGCAATCTCGTGGACCGGCTTCTCGCCGAAGGCCGGCATGTCGTAGGCTGGGACAATTTTTCCACCGGCCAGCAGGAATTTCTTCGATCGGCGCTGGCCAATCCGAAATTCAAACTGGTTGAAGGTGATTGCCTTGATTTGTCGGCGTTGACCCGCGCGATGGCCGGATGCGATTTCGTTTTTCATCTGGCCGCCAATGCCGATGTCCGTTTTGGTCTCGACCATCCGCACAAGGATTTCCAGCAAAACGCCGCCGCCACGTTCAACGTGCTCGAAGCCATGCGTACCAGCGGCATCAAACGCATCGCCTTCAGCTCCACCGGCAGTGTTTATGGCGAGGCGGAAATCATCCCGACGCCTGAAACTCATCCGTTTCCGGTGCAAACTTCGTTGTATGCGGCCTCAAAACTCGCTGGTGAAGGATTCATTCACGCTTATTGTGAAGGCTATGGCTTTGAGGGCTACATTTTCCGGTTTGTTTCAATTCTTGGTGAACGCTACACGCACGGTCATGTGCTTGATTTTTACAAACAACTGCTCGCCCATCCCGACCGTTTGAAAGTGCTCGGCGACGGAACACAGCGAAAATCCTACCTCTACATCGGCGATTGCCTCGATGCAATGCTGCATGTGGTGAATCGCGCCACGGCCAGACAAGCCAAACACAACGTTGAAACCTACAACCTTGGCGCCGATGAGTACGTTGAGGTCAACAACTCGGTGAAATTTATTTGCAACGCGCTCGGTGTTAAACCGAAACTGGAATACTCCGGCGGCAACAAAGGCTGGGTGGGCGATAATCCATTCATTTTCCTGGATACTAAAAAAATCCGCGCCACGGGCTGGAAAACCACGCTCACCATCGAGCAATCCATCATTCGCACGCTCCAATGGCTCCAAAAAAATCAGTGGATTCTCCAACGCCGATGAACCTCGTCATCACGGGCAGCAGCAGCGGTATCGGCAAATTCCTCGCGGATTCGCTGGCGGCCAAAGGCCATGCGGTCTGCCGTCTCGCGCGCTCGCCGCAGGACGGATTCAGTTTCCAATGCGATGTCTCCGACTGGCCGGCGCTGCAAAATTGCGTGAAAGGCGCGGCGCGAAAATGGCAAAAGTTGGATGGATTAATTTGTTGCGCTGCCATTCAGGAACCCATCGGCCCGGCCATGGAGATTGATCCGGCAGCCTGGCGTTTCACGCTGGCAGCGAACCTCGACGGCACGTTTTTCACCATCCGCGCGTTTTATCCGTTGCTGCGCAAAACGGGTCGGCGCGCAAAAATCATTTGTTTTTCCGGCGGCGGCGCGACAGGCCCGCGTCCGAATTTTGCGGCTTATGGCGTGTCCAAGGCTGGCGTCGTGCGATTGGTGGAAACGCTCGCCGCCGAATGGCGGGGCCAGCCGCTGGACATCAATGCGGTGGCCCCCGGCGCGATTTTCACCCGCATGACCGAGCAGGTTCTGGCGCGCGGCGCGGCGGTGGCGGGCAAGGCTGAATTTGAGCGCGCCTCCCGGCAATCGCGCGACGACGACGAGCAACTCAAAAAAGTTCTGGGGTTGATCGAGTTTCTTTTGTCATCGAAAAGCGACGGCATCACCGGCAAACTCATCAGCGCGGTTTGGGACCCGTGGGAAAAACTTCACGAATTCAAGCAGGACCTGGACAGCGACATCTATACGTTGCGCCGCATTGTGCCCAAGGATCGCGGAAAGGCATGGGGAGACAAATGAATTACGCCATCATCGGTTGCGGACTGATTGGGAAAAAGCGGCTGGCCGGTTTGCCCGCCGGTTCAAAACTGGTTGTTGCCTGCGACACCAATCTGGCACGTGCCGAAGAACTCGTGAAACTGGCCGGGACCGGGCGCGCGGTTGTCGATTACCGGCAGGCGGTTGCCGATCCGCAAGTGAACGCAGTGATTGTGGCCACCGTCAACGCGGTGCTGGCGGAAGTTTCCGCCGCGGCGATTGGCGCGGGCAAACCCGTGCTGGTGGAAAAACCGGCGGGCGTTTCCGTGAAGCAATTTGACGAATTGATCGCGCTCGCCAGCAAACACGGTGTTTGTGTCCGGGCCGGTTTCAATCATCGTTACCATCCCGCGTTCCTCAAGGCGCGGAAGATTTTTGAATCCGGCGTGATGGGCGATTTGATGTTCATTCGCGCGCGGTATGGCCACGGTGGACGCGTGGGCTACGACCAGGAATGGCGCGCCGACCCGAAACTTTCCGGCGGCGGCGAACTGATTGATCAAGGAGTTCACGTGATTGACCTTGCCGGTTGGTTCCTCGGCCGGTTTACGAAAGTCAACGGTCATGCGGCAACCTTTTTTTGGAACATGCCGGTGGACGACAATGCCTTTTTGGATTTGCGCACGGCCAAAGGGCTGACGGCATGGTTGCACGTCAGTTGCACGGAATGGAAGAATCTTTTCTCGTTTGAAATTTACGGGCGCAATGCCAAGCTGCACATTGAAGGTCTGGGCGGCAGTTACGGCGTCGAGAAACTTTATCATTACCAGATGAAGCCGGAAATGGGCCCGCCCGACACGAAACTGCATGAATTTCCCGGCCCGGATGAATCATGGCAAAACGAGATGATTGCGTTCGAAAAGGACATTCAATTGAAACGAAAACCTGACGCCGGCCTGGCGCAAGCCCGCGCCGCGATGCAGGTCGTGGAAAAAATTTACCGAAAGAGCGGATTTCACTTTGACTCCGTGCGGCCAAAATCCTAAATCCGGGAACCAAAATGATCATTGTCCGTTCACCTTTGCGCGTCACTTTAGGCGGCGGCGGCACGGACTTGCCGTCGTATTACGAAAAGTTCGGCGGATTCCTCATCGCTGCGGCGATTGACCGGTATGTTTACATCACGTTGCACGAGAATTTCACGCCCGACTTGATCGTGAAATACTCGCGCCTGGAGCGCGTGAGCGAGGCCGGCAAGCTCGAACATCCGATAATCCGCGAAGCGTTTGCCCTGCTTGGCATGAACGGCTGCGGGCTGGAACTGGCCTCGATGGCCGACATCCCGGCAGGCACCGGGCTGGGTTCGTCGGGCAGTTTCACGACCGCGCTGCTCAAGGCGTTGCACACCCACCAAAACAGTCTCGTTCATCCTGCCGAGCTCGCGGCACAAGCGTGTGAAATCGAACTCGACCGGCTGAAGGAACCCATCGGCAAGCAGGACCAATACATCGCGGCCTACGGCGGCATCACCTGTTTCAAATTTTTGGAGAGCGGAAAAGTCGAGGCGTGGCCGCTCAAGCTTTCACGGGAAACGCGGGACAACCTGGAAGACAATCTGCTTTTGTTTTTCACCGGCTATTCGCGCTCGGCCTCGGCGATTTTGAAGGAACAGGACCAGAAATCGAAACAGGATAACCAGTCCATGATTGAGAATCTGCACTTTGTGAAAGACCTCGGGCTGCAAAGCCAGCGCACGCTCGAGAACGGGAACCTGCATGAATTCGCGCGGCTCATGGACGTGCACTGGCAGCGCAAAAAACAGCGCAGTGGCGGCATGAGCAACCCGAAGATCAACGAGTGGTATGACCTCGCGATGGCCAACGGCGCGCTCGGCGGCAAGCTCATCGGCGCGGGCGGTGGCGGCTTTCTCATGTTTTACGCCGGGGACAAGGCCAAACTCCGCCATGCCATGCGGCAGGCCGGGCTCAAGGAAATCCGGTTCCGGTTCGACTTCGAGGGCACGAAACTGGTGATTTCGTGAGCGCGCCGCTGGAAATTCCCATTGCCGTCCTCGCCGGCGGACTCGCCACGCGGCTGCGTCCCATCACCGAAAAAATTCCCAAATCGCTCATCCCCGTCGCGGGCAAACCGTTTCTGGCGCATCAACTCGAATTGCTCCGCTCGCGGGGGATTCGCCGCGCCGTGCTCTGCGTCGGGCATCTCGGCGAAATGATTCAGCGCGAATTTGGCAATGGTTCGGCTTTCGGTCTCCGACTCGATTATGCTTACGACGGCCCCAAATTGCTCGGCACCGGCGGCGCGCTCAAGCGCGCGTTGCCGTTGCTCGGCATGGAATTTTTTGTGCTCTACGGTGATTCGTATTTGCCGGTTGAGTATCGTCCCATCGCGGAATTTTTCCGGCGCAGCGGCAAACTCGGCTGCATGACCGTTTACCGCAACGAAGGCCGCTACGATACCAGCAACGTCGTCTTCCGCGACGGCAGCGTTGTGGTTTATGACAAAAAGAACCGTCTGCCGGAAATGCACCACATTGATTATGGGTTGAGCTTGTTCCAGGCAGCCGCGTTCGATGCGTATCCCGCCGGCGAGCCTTTTGATCTGGCCGAAGTCATGGGCCGGCTCGTCCAGGAAAAACAAATGGCTGGTTATGAAGTGCGCGAACGCTTTTACGAGATCGGTTCACCGGCTGGATTAAGCGAGCTTGAAACCTTGCTCAAAACCGGAAATTTTGGAATGACTAAACCATAAACCCTAATGACTAAATAATCCCCAATGACGAAATCCCCAAATCAACCGTTGCATCTTATTCGTTATTCGGACTTGGTCATTATTTAGTCATTAGGATTTAGGAATTAGGGTTTCATTTTCCCCACAACTGTGTTCTCATTTACGCCACAACAAACCATGAGCTTTGCCAAAGAATTCCTTGCCGAAGTCCAAAAGGTCACGGCGCAACTGAACACCGACGCCATCGAAAAGGCGGCGGACGAACTGGCGCGCGTGCGCGAACGCGGCGGACGGTTGTTCATTCTCGGCGTGGGTGGCAGCGCGGCCAACGCCAGCCATGCCGTCAACGACTTCCGCAAAATCTGCGGATTCGAGGCCTACGCGCCCACCGACAACGTTTCCGAATTGACCGCGCGCACGAATGACGAGGGCTGGGCGACGATTTTTGCCGAGTGGCTCAAGGGCAGCCGGCTTAACGCAAAGGACGGCCTGCTGATTTTCTCCGTCGGCGGCGGCAATCTGGAAAAAAATGTCAGCCCGAATCTCGTCAGCGCCATTCAACTCGCCAAAAAAGCCGGCGCTTCCATCGTTGGCGTCGTGGGACGCGACGGTGGCTACACGGCGAAGGAGGCGCCCGCTTGCGTCATCGTGCCCACGGTGAATCCGGCTCACGTGACGCCGCACACCGAAGCGTTTCAGGCCGTCATCTGGCATCTGCTGGTTTCGCATCCGAAGCTGAAGGTCGGCCAAACCAAATGGGAATCTACGAAATGACTAATTTCTAAACCCTAATGACTAAAGAAATCCAAAATCCGAATTTCGAATGAGCGGCGGCGAACAGTCGAGGAAGCCGGGGTTTGATTTGGAAGAGCGGACGGCAGCATTTGGTGAATCGGTGATTCGCTTTGCCAAGACGATTCCTAAAAATCCCATTACCTTGCCGCTGATTGATCAAGTTATCCGGTCTGGAACGAGCGTTGCCGCGAATTACTGTGAGGCGGATGATGCCGTGTCCAAGAATGATTTTAAGAACAAAATTGGCATATGCCGCAAAGAGGCGCGTGAAACCAAGCTCTGGCAGGAAGCGAAGGAACTGCATCTTATTTTTGCCGCCATTTGGAGAAAATCATGAAACCGCACACCATTCGTTATTCATGTTTCGTGATTATTTCGTCATTAGGGCTTACTCATTAGTCATTCGCGCGTATGATGTCTGGGAAACCCAAAATTCAGAACTTTGCGCGCGCTGTTTTTCTCGACCGCGACGGCGTCATCAACCGCGCCTTGGAACGTGACGGTCTGCCGTATTCACCGGCGAGCGTGGGCGAATTTGAAATTCTGCCCGGCGTTGCGGCCGCGTGCGCCAAACTCAAGCAGGCCGGTTACTTGCTCGTCGTGGCGACCAACCAGCCTGACGTTGGCCGCGGGACGCTCAAAAAGGAAATGGTGGAAATGATTCATGCCGAAATGTGCCGCCAGCTTCCGATTGATCGCGTGGAAGCTTGCTATCACCCCGGCCGGGAGCAATCGGATTGCGATTGCCGCAAACCCAAGCCCGGCATGTTGCTGCGCGCGGCGCGTGAGCTGGGCATTGACCTCAAGCAAAGCTGGATGGTCGGCGACCGCTGGCGCGACGTGGATTGCGGCCGCGCCGCCGGCTGCCGCACGATCTTCATTGATCGCGGCTATGCAGAGGAACTCCGGCAGAAACCGCACTTTTCCGCTGGCAATTTGGCCGAAGCGGCGGACATTATTTTGCGCGAATCAAAGAATCACTGAGGTTTACCGGCTGTATTAAACCATGAGCACATTGAAAGACCTGAAAATAAAAATATTCGCCGATGGCGCGGACAAGGCGGGCATGCTCCAATTAAACGCCAACCCGCTCATCCAGGGCATGACCACGAATCCCACGCTCATGCGCAAAGCCGGGCTGACGGATTTTGAAGCGTTCGCCAAGGACATCCTGCAAGGCATCACGGTAAAACCGATTTCGTTCGAGGTGTTTTCCGATGAATTTCCCGAAATGCGGCGGCAGGCGCTCAAAATCAACAACTGGGCGAAAAACGTTTATGTCAAGATCCCCATCACCAACACGCGCGGCGAATCGTCGCTGGCGCTGGTGCGCGATCTGGCTTACGAAGGTGTGAAGGTCAACGTCACCGCCATGCTCACGCAGGAGCAGGTCGCCGGGGTCGCCCAGGCGCTCAATCCCAAGGTGCCCGCCATCGTGTCCGTGTTCGCCGGGCGCATCGCCGACACGGGGGTTGACCCGATGCCCCACCTGCGCGAGGCCAAAAAGAAACTGGCCGGGCTGCCTCAAGCCGAGTTGCTTTGGGCCAGTGTGCGCGAGGTGCTGAACATTTTTCAGGCCGACGCTTGCGGCTGCGACATTGTGACCGTGCCACACGACATTTTGAACAAGGCACTCAAGCTCGCCGGCATCGGCTTGAAGGAAATGTCGCTCGACACCGTGAAAATGTTTGCCGGGGACGCAAAGGCAGCGGGCTTTTCCTTGTAATGACGAATGACTTAAAACCTAATGACTAAAGAATGACAAAATCCAAATGACGAAAGCGTGGCAGCATCGTTGGGAATTTGGATTTCGTCATTTGTAATTCTTTAGTCATTCGTCATTATGGTTTAGTCATTTCAGATTAACTTCGTCACCGTCGCAAAGACATCCTCGACTTTCACCGACGCCATGCACGCCAGCAGTTCCTCGCGCGTGCCCTTGATGTCGCCGCCGTCGTAACGATAAAAATCCAGCCCGCGCCCGTTCACGACCGGATTTTTCACGAGCGTGTAGGGATTGCCGTACGGGAGATTTGTTACATTCAGCGTTGGCGCTTCGATGACGATTTGTTTCGGCACTTTCATCGCTGCCGCCAGATGCATCAGCGCCGTGTCCACACTCAGAAAAGAGTGACAGCGTTTCATCAACGCCGATGCTTGGCGGAGATTTTTCGCCCCGACTTGAAACACACGATCGCGGTCGGTTTGCGCCAGAATCACCTCGTGATCCCCGCCTTCTTCCGGGCCGCCAAAAAGCAGGACGCTGATGTCGCGCCGCTCGCGGTTCAAACGCCGGACAAGTCCGATGTAGTTTTTCAACGGCCAGCGCTTGAGCGGCAGGTTTTTTGTGCCGCCGGAACCGACGTGGACGCCAAGCAGTTTTTGTCCCGCCAATTTATGATTTGCCAGAAAATTATCCGCCCACTTTTCCTCATCCGGCGTCAGGAAAATTTCGATTTCATGCACGGGCAATTTTTTTTGCGCGCCGAGCAGCGGCAGCACATCGAAATTATTTTCAATCGAGTGCCTGGTGTAATCCTGCGGCAGCGTGCGGTTCACGAGCCGGCGGTCGAGCGCGTTGAAACATTCGTATTCATGGCTGATGCGGGTGGGCGCGCCAACAATGCGCGCGGCAACGCGGTAAAGCATCCGGCTTTGCGGATGCGTGTTGATGGAAACGTCGTAACGCTCGCGCCGCAGTGACCAAAGAAATCGCAACGCCTCCAGTTTCTTGGATGTGATGAGGAACTTCTGATGGACGCGGTTGAGATGCGGATTGTTTTCCAGCAAATCCCGGGAACCGGCCCACAACACCAGCGCGTCAATCGTGGCGCCGGGAAAATTCGCGCGCAGTTCGTGGATGAGCGGCGTGGCCAGCAGCGTGTCGCCGATGCCCGCCAGGGAAATGACCAGAATTTTCATTGTTTCCGTCTTCGGTAGGGCTGACCTGCTGGTCAGCCTGGACGCGCGGCAGCGCGTCCCTACCATTTTCATAGCCGTGAAATTTTTTCCAGCAACGCCGTCGTGGATTTGCCGGGCACCAGCGGGAAAATCACAATTTTTCCGCCCGCTGATTCGACCAGGTGGCGTTCCTCCTGGTTCAACGTGTCCAGGGTGTAATCCCCGCCTTTGACATAAATATCGGGCCTAGCCGCTTGGAGGAATTTTGTCGCGGCTTTGTCCGCAAAAATGCAGACGCCGTCCACACTCGCCAGCGCGGCCAGCACGGTAGCGCGGTCGGCTTCGGAATTCACCGGACGTCCCGGGCCTTTCAATTGGCGTGCTCCGGCATCGCCATTGATGCCCACAAGCAGCGCGTCACCAAGATTGCGTGCCGATTCCAGATAGCTCACATGGCCCAGATGCAGGATGTCGAAGCAGCCATTGGTGACGACCAGCTTTTTACCGCTTGCGCGCATGGCATCGCGCCATGCCGGCAGTTTGTCCCACGCGATGATTTTGTCGCGGAAGTTCACGCGGCTATTTTGCCCGCCCGCCGCCGCTTGGCAACGTCCATATTCATGCTTTCAAAGCCAGTCGGTTCCCCAGTTCCATTGCCGTGCACCATAGGTCCGATGCCGTATTCTGCAAGGCTTTGTCCAATTCAACGGACGCACTGCTAATGGCCAATAGCTGGATAAAATATTTTCGCAATGGCGCATCCGCCTCCAGCGCCACCCGGCCGGCCAGGCCAATCACCGGGATATTTTTCTCTCTGGCCCTCATCGCAACCCCGAACGGTCCCTTGCCTCGCATCGTTTGTTCGTCAATGCTGCCTTCACCAGTGATGACGAGGTCGGCTTTCTGCAAGGCATCTTCAAAACCAGTGATATCCAGGAAATAGTCTATTCCCTTCACCAAGGTTGCATTCAGAAACCCCTGCAATCCGGCGGCCACGCCGCCGGCCGCGCCTCCATGTTTAATCGCCGCCAGGTCCTGCCCGGTTTGTCGGAACATGACGTCACGCATTTTCGTAAGGGCGGTTTCCAGCTTTTTTATGACCGGTTCGGTTGCCCCTTTTTGCGGGCCGAAAACTTTTGCCGCGCCTGCTTCGCCCAGCAGGGAATTCTCCACGTCACAAAGGACGGTCAGGGCACAATGCGATAGCCTTTGAGCCAGACCAGACAGATCAATGGATTCGAGGTCGGCAAGGTCTTCCGGCAGGTTTGACAAAATTTTTCCGCCGGCATCCAGAAAACGAACACCCAGCGCCCGCAAAATGCCGGTGGCGCCATCCACCGTGGCGCTGCCGCCGATCCCGATGATGATTTTGCCGACTCCCTTGTCCAGTGCGCATTTTATCAGTTCGCCGGTGCCGAAGGTATTGGTGTGCAACGGATCAAATTCTTCACGACGCAGCAACCGCAACCCGGAGGCATCGGCCATTTCAATCACCGCCGTTTTGTCGTTATCAATCAGCCCAAATGCGGCACGGATTCTTCTGCCCAACGGATCGTGAACTTCGACAGGCACAATCGTGCCGCCGCATTTTTGGATCAGCAGGGCGGCCGTTCCATCTCCTCCATCACCGACCGGGAAACATTCACAGGTGCATTTGAGTTTGCTCAGTTGCAATCCCTGCCTGATGGCTTCAGCCGCCGCCGTTGCATCCAGGCTGTTTTTAAAGGCATTGGGGGCAATCAGGATGTGCACGGTGAGTTCAAGGTAAAATCAGCGACAACAAATAAATCATCAACAATGAAACCAGCCCCATCAGCACCGAAGCAACCGAATAGACTTTCAGCATGGTTTTCATTTCCAGCCCGGAGAACTTTGTAATCACCCAAAAATAGGCGTCATTCACATGAGAAATCATCATGGACCCCGCGCCCATGGCCAGCACGGCGAACAGTTGGCCTTTCTCCGTCGCCAATCCCAAGGCCGGCAACAAAGGTTGAACAATGGAAGCGGCGGTGATGATGGCGACCGTGGACGACCCCTGCGCCGTTTTCAAAACCGAGGTGATTAAAAATGGAAACAGGATGCCCAGACTGTCCAACGCCAACGATTGACTGAAGTGCCGGCCGATGTCGGTCGCCGCCAGCACCGCCCCAAAAGCTCCGCCCGCCCCGATGATAACCAGGATGCCGCCGGCTTTTTCCGCGGCTTCCTGCAGCAAATGCCCCACAGTTTGTTTGTTCCAGGACCGATGACAATTAAACGCCAACAACACACCAATGGACAACGCGACCACCGGATCGCCCAATGAAAGCAATGCGGAAAACCACCAGCCTTTGACGGCAGACGCCTGTATGGTGAAAAAGGATCTGGCGGCAATTAAAACGATGGGCACGACCACGGGCAGAAATGCCTTGATAACGGAAGGTGGCTGTGACGCTTCCTCGACCTTGATTTTCTCGTCTGCAGCCGTCACGGGAATTTTTTTACCCGCAAAATTGGCCCAGAAATAGCCGGCCATCGTGGCCGGAATCGCCACCAAAATTCCCGTCAAAATCAATTTCCCGAAGTCCACGCCGATGACACTGGCGGCGGCGGTCGCGCCGGGATGCGGCGGAATCAGACAATGCACGGAATACAGGCCCGTCGCCAGGGAAACCGCCATCGCCGCCACGGAGATGCCGGTGCGCCTGGCCAGCGACGAATTCAGCCCGCTGAGAACGATATATCCCGAGTCGCAAAAGATAGGCAATCCCACGATGAAGCCCGTCATGCTTATCGCCAGTGCCGCATGGCGTTCTCCAACTTTTCGCAGAATGAAAGCCGCCATTACCTTGGTGCTGCCGGTATATTCAAGCAAAATGCCCAAGGCCGTTCCCAGAACAATGATGAATCCCAATGACTTCATGATGCTGCCAAACCCGTCTTTGATGGCAGTGATGATATCGGGCACGGGAAGTTCTGCGCCCAATCCCACCACGAACGAAGCAATCAGGAGGGCAAAAAAGGCGTGCACCCGGTATTTCGCAGTCAGCAGGATGATGAGCGCAACGCCTGCTGCCAGGCATGCCAACAACTGAAACAGGGAAATCGTCATGCGATCTTTGATTCAATGACCAGCAAGCAGTTTCCAGACACGCAACGCTTCCGTCACTCCCCACGCCTGCGCATCACAGCCGCGCTGCGTGTGCGGTATGTCACCGTCCAGGATTTCCGGAATCTGGCCGAGACAGCCTTCGTTCATCAATCGTTCCATGCTGCCGAGATACGCGCGTGCCGCGGCGATGGCTTCCGGCGCAAAATCCCAGGCACGGGCGAGGGCTTCGCAAAAATTTGGGAATGTCCACGTCCATGCCGTGCCGTTGTGATACGCCGGCTTGCGGCACGTGTCCTCGTCGCCTTCATAACGCGGCCAATACGGTTCGACCGGATGATTCAAAAGCCGGCCGTCGTTGCCATAAATCGGCAGCGGAATGGAAACCGGCAGCGGCGCCAGCGACCGCAACGCACCGGGAACAACTAGATATTTTTGTGCCGCCTCGACGCAGCGTTTTGCGCGTTCGCCGGTCACAAGGCCGAGGCTCACGGCGAACAGATAATTGCTGCGAAGAGCGCCGTCTGCTTTTGCCTTCCCGGCGGGTTGACCGGATTTGGCAATGAGCAGGTCGGCGTAATAACCGCGGTCTTCAAGCCAGAAGAGTTTTTCCATCGAAGCCGCGGCGCGTTCGGCCAGTTCATGCCATTTTCCTCGCCCGCTGCCTTCGCTGATTTTTTCAAGCTGGCGCAGGAGTCGAATCCACAGCGCTTGTATTTCGATGGGATAACCTTCACGCGGCGTGCCGGCAGGACGGTTCGTGTCCATCCACGTAAAATGGCCCGGACTCCAGACTAACGCCGAATCCGCGTCCATGCGGATGCCGTTGGGCGTGCCGCGGGTGTAATTTTCCGCAATACTTGCCAATACGTCGCGGAGGGTGCGAGTGGCGTCAACCGGCGTTGAATAAAAATCGCGAGGTGTGACCTGTGACACGTGACACGTGACATGTAAAAATTCTTCGCAGGCAAGGGCAAACCACAGCGGCGCGTCGGACGTGTCGCGGTTGGAAACGTCGTCGCCGTGAATCGCGTTGGGCAGGGTGCCGGCTTTTTCAAATTTTGCGAACGTGAGCAGGATTTGTTTCACCTCTTCGACCATCCCCGCGGCCAGCAAGCCGCGCGCACAAATTAACGTGTCGCGTCCCCAATTCAAAAACCACGGATAGCCGGCAATAACCGTTTTGCCTTCGCCGCGCCGGACGACGAATTGCTTTGCCGCACGCAAAAGTTGTTGTTCAAAGTGATTTTCTTGAACGCGCCCCTCGCCCCGTCCCTCTCCTCGCTGGGCGGGGAGAGGGTGGCCGGAAGCCGGGGAATGGGGGCTGTCTGTTTCCGCCGTCACCACGAGCGTGACGTTTGCGCCTTTGGGCAACGGAATTTCAAACCAGCCCGGGCTGTAAGCGTCACCGCTGCCGGTCTGGCCACGGCTTTGTTCGACCGGATGCGGGATGTTTTCGCACCATTCTGGCTCCGGATGATATGCACCACTGTCGGCGAAGACGCGCAGCTGGCGATCCGGCGCCGGCGTGAAGGCAAAGCCGGTTTTGGGAAGTTCGGAGTTCGGAGTTCGCCCGCCTCCGCCAGGCTCCGGCGCGGCAGGGAGTTCGGGTAAAGTGTGCGTGTTCGTCGAAAAATGATGGTCCGCGCCGCCGTTGCGTTTGGTTTCCCAATGAAAATTCCGGTCCTCGATGTCGAGCCGCACGGTCAAGCGCACATCGGCCTCGGCGGGCAGTTGCTTGCCGTGTGCGCGTTCGCCCGTGGGGCGGCTGAATTGAAGAACGGTCGTGTTTTTACCTTCGACCATCTCCGCCCGCAGTTTGATTTCCACGGTGCGCCCGTCGCCAGCATTGGCAACGAATTGCCAGACGGCAGGCGGACCGGAATCGAACCCCTGGAGATTTCGGAAATCCAGCGGCGAGAGAAAACCGTCGGCGTTCACCCACACACGGATGCGTTTGACGAAAACGTGGCGGTCCACCGGCAAGCTTGGATCCAGATTGGCGCCGAGCACGCAGTCGTATTTGGAATTCACGCGGCCCAAGTCCACGCAAATCCGCGCCATGCCGCCGTGACCGTTGGTCAGCAAGACCAAGGAATCAGGAGATGGCAATTGGGAGTTGGAAGTTGGGGATTTTGGTTCGATTGAAAGGAAGCGGATTCGGGCGGTAACTTTCTGCGAAGTGGCGGCGTAACGCTCCAAAACCAATCCGGTGTCCGCAGCCGTATCTCGTGGTGGAAAACAGGCGGCATGGCCGTCGCGAACGGCGATGGACTGGACATGCTGTGCGGTTGGCACTTCGCACTTCGCACCTCTCACTTCCAAAGTGGCCCGGAACGGCGCGCTGTCCTGAATCAATAGCCAGTGGCCGGGCGGTACGAGTGCGATCCGGCGGTGGTCGAGCAAGGTCCAAGTGACGACGCGCGGGAAGATTTTTCGCTGTTCGCAGTCGTGCAGCAGTTCAGCGAGTGAATTTTTGCCGGCGCGCGCTGAAAATGCGCTGATGGCGGCGAGGAAATTTGGGGGCGAGTTTTCGACCTGTTCAGCGAGCCAACGCCAATCGAGATCAGCAATCGTTTCGACCGGCATGATTTTGTTCAAGGCTTCGAGCGCCCAAGCGGCTTGGGCGCGGGCGCGGCGATAATTTTCGCCGCTCAAACCGCGCGGTTCCGCCGTCGGCGCGAGGCAATGGCAGGCCCCGGGCGCGAGGGTGAAAACCACCTTGCCCTCTCCGGCTGAAAATTTCGGCAGCGGCTGGCCGAGCAAATCAATTTCGGAGTTCGGAGTTCGGAGTTCGGAACTGGAAATCGTGATTGAATTTTCCTTTCCGACATCTGTGTTCACGAGGACGAGAACCGAATCTTTGCCCTCGGCCGATTCGCGGAGCAGCGCATAGACCGGTGAATCGGGCGCGCTCAGGCGTGTGAGTTTTGCGCCATCGAAAAAGCAGGGATGGCCGGCGAGCAGTTTATTCAGTTGTGCGAGTTCGGGAATGATGTTGTCGCAGCTGTCCCAATTCAATCCGGTGCAGCCGTGGACGCGGATTGTTTCGGCGGCCAGCCATTCGACACCGCAGGTGAAGCCGAACCCACCACTGGCGCTGGTCAGCGCGCAAAGACGATTTCGCAGCAGCGACCACGCGCGGCCCTTTTCGGCGAGGCGGTCGTTGTCGTGCGTTTCGCTGTAATGAATGTAAGTGCCGACGCGCGAACTCTGGCGGTTGGCGTAATCGAGGTAATCGGCAACCTGGCGACCGGTGTAATTTTGGAAAAGCTCCGAGTAAGCCCACTGCATGCCGCCATCGGTCAACAGCGCTTCGGTGGCTTCCCACGCGCCGCCAAGGCCTTCGAGCAGGAAAATGGTTTCGGGAAATTCGTCCTGCACGCGGGCAATGATGTATTGCCATGCGGGCACGGGAATTTTGTATCCGGCATCGCACCGGAAACCGTCCACGCCCCGCCGGCACCAGGTCAAATGTGCCTCGGCGATTTTGTCCCAGAGCGCGACATTGTCCTGCTTCAGTTCGACGAGGTCTTCCCAGGTGGTTCCCCACGCGCCGGGACTGGCGAACGTGCCGTCGGGATGGCGCAGGAAAAATCCGGGATGATTTTCCTGCAAGGTCGAACCCCAGCCGGTATGATTGATGACAATGTCGAGGAAAACGCGCGCGCCGAGCGAATGCGCAGCGCAGGTCAGTTCACAAAACTGGTCCACGCCGGTGGTGCGGCGGTCGAATTCGACCAGCGCCGGGTCAATCGCAGTCAAATCGAGACTCGCATACGGACTGCCGAAACGACCGAACCGGGCGAACGTCGTTGGCACGGGCTGCACCGGCAGCAGGTGAACGATGCGACAGCCGAGGGTGTGAATGATGTGCGGCAACCGGTGCGCGAGGTCGCGCAGCTTGCCGGAAGGCGGGATGACGGTGAAATTTTTTCCGTCAAGCAATTTGATTGGCGCTTCGAGTTTTTCGTCGCGTGTGGAAGACAGATTTTTTGTCACGCCGAACAGCCGCGTGAAGGCGCAGTAAATGGTGTTGGCGGTGCGGGCGAAATTCGGATGAACACCGATGCCGATGTCCGGACCTTCCGGCCAATGCTGCCAGTTTTTTTCGTCAAGCAAATAGGTTTTGGCTTTGAAGAAACCAACTTCGGCAAGCAGCAATTCGATTTCCCAACCGTCGCCGGTCTTTTGCATCGGCACATCGCGCCAGGATGCACCGGCGTGAACGGCGCCACCCGCGTGGGCGGCGATGATTTTGCGGCGGCGCGCGGCGGCGCGACCGAGATCGGTGCGAAGCAGGGCGCGCCGGGCGGAGAACATGCCCGCGCCGCGCACGGAGAAGCGAACGCGGTCGCCGACGAAGCGCAGGAGGCGTTCGCCAGTCGCCGGTTCCATGACGGGTGTCGGTTGCGCCATTTTAACTCCGGGGTTGACCACCGGATGGCGTTACGATTCCGCAGACGCCGACGGAAAGCAACGCTGCTTTGCAGGAAAAAGCGCGTAAAAATGGCGCAGGGATTGCTATTAAAGTCCTGCGCAGGGGAATTCAACGACATGGCGACGCTGACACAAACTCAGGGCGAAGAAGCTCAATTGATGCAAACGATTGAGATGTTCGAGGTTATTGTGCAATCGCAGCCCAACGATTGCCAATCGCTGGAAATTCTCAAGGAGGCTTACTCCAAGCTGGGCCGCGAGCAGGACGTGATCAACACGTCCAAGCGGATTGCGCAGGCGTACATGCAGCAAGGCCAGCTCTCGTCGGCAATTTTGGAATACGAGACGGTGTTGCAACGCCGCCCGGACGACGCGGACGTGCAGGCGGCGCTCAAGCAAATTGAAGACAAGGCCAGCAACGTGACGATTGAGGCGGCGGCCGCAGAGCCGGCGGCGCTGGCGGCCTTGTCTGGAGAGACGAAACTGCACAAAAAGGCGCGCACGGCCGAGGCGGTGGAAATCAATGATGGCCGTCAGACGATGCAAAAAATTTTCGTTGACAGCAAGCTCATCAGCGCGGGCGATTTTGATTTGTGCTGGCGCACGCCGGATTTGACGGTGGCGCCGCCGGACGTGTCCGAACCGTTCATTTACGTGCTGCATGAAAAAAACCTTTTCCACATCGAGAAATCACTCAAGCTGCTGAGCGACAAGTCGCGCACGGCGTTCATGCCGCTGGACCGTTATGACGTGGACCTTGACTTGACGCGTGGTTTTCCGGCGGAAGTGTGCCGGCGCTGGTGCGTGCTGCCGTTTGACCGGATGAGCAAGGCGATTCTGGTGGCGACGGCCAACCCATTCAACCAGCAGGCGGCCAAGGAACTGGCCGAAGCCACTTCGCACCGGCTGTTGTGGTATCTGGCCGCGCCGTCGGAATTGATCGCAAACCTCCGCAAAGCATTTCGCTAAGCCATGGCCAGGATCAAATCATTCGGAGAACGCATCGCCGACGCCCTCGTCGAGGACGGCCTGTTGAACGCGGCCCAAGTGCAGGAACTGCTCGAACAGCAAAAGAAGGAAGGCGCGCGCCTCGTCAAGCTCATTGTTGACAAAGCCTATGTCAGCGAACAGGACCTGGCGGTTTCAATGGGGCGAGTGCTCAATGTCCTGCCGATCAACATCGCCCGCGTGAACATTCTGCCGGAGATCGTTGAACTGCTGCCGCGTGACACGGCGCACAACCACAAGGTCATTCCCGTTTCGAGGCTGGAAAACAAATTGTTCCTTGCGATGGCCGACCCGCTGAACGTCCTCGCCCTTGACGACGTGAAGCGCATGACCAAGCTCGAAATCACGCCGCTGATCGCGTCCGAAAAGGCCATTATTGACAAACTCAACGCCCTTGACGCCGCCAAAAGCGGCTCGATGGAAGACATCATTCAGGACGCCCAGAAAAAAAGCGAGGAGGATGCAGACGCAGACAGCATCGAAACCGTCCGGGAAGCTCTCGAAGAGGTCAACCTCGACAAGCTCGCCGCTTCCAGCGAAGAAGTGCCCGTCATCAAGCTCGCGAACCTTATCATCGTCCAAGCCATCAAAGACCACGCCAGCGACGTGCATCTGGAGCCGTTCGAGAAAAACATGCGATTGCGCTATCGCGTTGATGGCGCGCTTCTGGACGCGACGCCGCCGCCCAAACAACTGCAACTGGCGCTGGCCTCGCGCTTCAAAATCATGAGCAGCCTCGACATTGCCGAACGTCGCCTGCCGCAGGACGGTCGCATGCGCGTGCGCGTCAGCGGCAAGGATTATGACCTGCGCGTTTCCGTCCTGCCCACTGTTCACGGCGAGAAAATTGTTCTTCGCGTCCTCGACAAGAGCACTCTCTCCGCGAGCATTGACAAACTCGGTTTGGATCCCGACACCTTCCGGCAGTTCAAGACGGCCATTAACGCGCCGCATGGACTTATTCTGGTCACGGGGCCGACCGGTTCGGGAAAAACCACAACCCTTTATTCCGCGCTCAACGAGCTGAACGATCCGGTTTACAACATCGTCACCGTCGAAGACCCGGTGGAATATCAAATTCCAGGCATCAACCAGGTTCCGACCAAAAAGGAAATCGGCCTCACTTTTGCCAATGCGCTGCGCTCCATCCTGCGCCAGGATCCGGACATCATCATGATCGGTGAAATCCGCGACACCGAGACCGCGGAGATTGCCATCGAAGCCGCGCTCACCGGCCACCAGGTGCTTAGCACGCTGCACTGCAACGACGCGCCGGGCGCCATCGCGCGCCTTGACGACATGGGCATTGCACCCTTCCTCATTTCCTCCTCGGTGATTCTCGCCTGCGCCCAGCGCCTCATGCGCCGCATTTGTTCGCATTGCCGCGAGCCGGTGACGTATCCACCAAAAATGTTTGAAGACCTCGGCATTGACATCTCGATGTTCAATGGTGTGCAACTTTACCGCGGACGCGGCTGCGAGCGCTGCAAAAACTCCGGTTATACCGGCCGCTTCGCGATCATTGAGGCCATGACCATCACCGACCAGATTCGCAAGCTCATCATCGCCCGCGCCAGCAGCCGCGAGCTGGGCAAGGTCGCCATCAGCCAAGGCATGCGCACCCTCCGCATGGTTGGCCTCGACCGCGCCCGCGAAGGCATTTCCACCTTGGAGCAGGTGCTGCTGATTACTTCGGCGCACTGACCGCGTTCAGAATTTTCGCTGCGGCATCGTAAAAGGCTGGGGTGTTTGCACCAACCACGGCGGCAGTTGCGGCGCCCAAGCCGGGGGGGCGGCAGACGATTGCCAGTTGGTAGGAGCGGTAATGCCCGGCAAGGGCGTCAAACCCGCCGGTCTGCCAATCCCGCTGCTCAGCGGCGCGAACGAAGCCCCCACCGAATTCACCGTCGGCGTTTGATTGGGTGTCGTGTCCGACAACGGCTGCAGCGAGGAAAGGAATTTGCCGCCTGACCAGGACTTTGCCGATGTGTCGGAGTACGAACCCGGATCCAGCAATTGTTTGAACCGCTCCCTCTCCGCCAGTTGTTCTGGAGTTGGCGTAGCCGGTTGCGGGGGCAGGCCGAACAATTTGAACCAGCCCGCGCTTCTGTTTTCATTTTGTCCCGCGAACTGGTTGTTGGCCGGCGTGTCGTTGAAAAACCGATCCAAAATTTGCGCCGCGGTCGGCAACCCGATGCGCGCAGGATTGAATGGACTCCCGTTTGTCAACCCGCCTTGGTTCCGCGAAAAATTCCTGCCCGATGAGGAATTGTCGCTGTAGTATCCGTTGGTGACCGCCGCATGCGATTGCCGTTGTCGCTCCAAAAAACGCTCAACGACAGTCAAATTTTTTTGATTATCGGCGGCTTCCTGCTCCGGCGTTCGGAGAGTGTTCTTGGACGTGTCCACCCCAAGAATTTCCTCCGGCGTCATCAGTGCCCAGTTTTCCCGCCCGTCCAGCATTTTTTGCAGCCGCCGTGCCTCGGCGCTCGAAAGCGCGGGCCCGCGTGAGGGGACAGGTAACGGGAGGGATGGACTTTGAGCGTCGAAAACCGACACCGGTGCCTGTAACTCGTTGGCAAAATTCGGCTGGTCAGAAAGTCGTGGCGAGAGCGACGGCGCATTGGATGCGGCATTGTCCCCCGCCGGCGCGGAAAAGATGATGGCCTTGCTCGAGGGCGGCGCACCATTCTGCGCCGCGACGGACAAGACCATTGCCGACAACACACCGGCCAACAACGGCATTCTGAATTTTGCTGGACGAAAATCCATTTTTCAGGTTTATACGCTAATGTAATAGACAGTCCGCGTCAAAATTGAATTCAAAATCCGCCAAAGCTCTTGAGTCTATTGGGTAACACCCCCGGCCGGAATCGGGCTTTCAACCTTCAACTTTCAGCCTTCAACCAACTTACTGCTTCTCATATTCACCTTTGCCGAGCCGTTTGAGCACGGTGAACCCGGCCTTTTTGGCGTCCGAGATGGAAAGCGGCTTGAGCTTGTGCGGCGTGCTGAAGGCGGAGAAGATTTTGCGCACCGGCTTTTTGCAGGCCGGACATTTAGTCAACTCCGGCGCGCTCAACGGCCGGCGGAGTGTGAACCGCCCGCCGCACACCTTGCACTCGCCTTCGCACAGTTCGTATTCGTAGAGGGGCATGAATAAATTTCGAATCTCAAGTCGTGAATGTCGAATTGAATTTATCTAAGCCAAAGCAGCTTCCAAACGCTCCAACGCATTGCGTCGGAATTCCAAGTCTGGAACAGGAGATTGGCGGCGTTCTGGAAATTCATCGTGTGTTTGTCCATCCAGCATTCGACCGGTTTCCGACTTGCGAACACCGCCCCATTGTTTGAAGAAAAACGCAACGCCTGCACGGCGGCACTGGGCGCGAATATTCCGAACCCACGAAGCATCCATTGGCCTTGCACCCGGTCCGCTTTCTCCACCCACGATTACCCAATCGATGCCAACCAGGTTGATTGGGCCAAGATGCTCCAGGAGCGGCTCGATGGAAAGAAACCGGACTTTTGCGGGCGATTTGCGGAGCCGGTCAACGCGGGGAAGACCGTGTTTGCGATTTTCCACGCTGACGCCCCACCAGATATGATGCTGCTCCGCTGCAAAACACAGTTTGTTGCTCAACAGACTTAGCATCCGGTCAGCGCGTTTGGTTAAAATCTGATACGTGTGCCAGTTCGCCGCCGCCATTACTCGTGCCACGGAAACAATGTAATCATCCGGCACCTTTTCATGGAAAAGATCACTCATCGAATTCACGAAAATCATCCGTGGAGTCGCCCAGCGAATCGGATCGCCAAGTTTTTCGGGCACGAGGCGCAAATCGAAGCCGAATTCAAACGGATGGCCGGGCACGCCGCGGAATCGTTCCGCAAATGTCTCCGCGTAACAATGCAGGCAACCGGGGCTGATTTTCGTGCAACCGCGCACCGGATTCCATGTCGCGTCCGTCCATTCGATTTTGGAATGTAGCGCCATTATGCGATGCCATTACGATATTTGTTAAAAATGTATTCCGCAATCTTGTTGCCGGTAGAATTGTGTGACGCAAAAAGGAGGTAATATATGGTCGCTCCGCGACTGTTGCGCATCGGCAAAGGCTCTGGCACATATTTGAACCCGGCGACTTCTTTGAGCCGTTTCCTGTACGCTGCCACAACAGACTCATTGGACACCTTCTCCTCTATCGGCCCGAATAAGCCTGCTTCTGATTGGTACGCAGACGTGCGCCACGAGTCGTCCCCCCAAAATCTGGTCATCCTCAGAGCTTGGTCTGGCGGAATAGAATCTGGATTTTTCCATAGGACGTTCATATTTGCGTCCATAATCATGAAATTTAGAAAGATCTCGATGCTGCGCATCTCGCCAGCCGTTTTGACCACCTCCCAATTGGGATTGAGCTCGTAAGGGTCCAACAAACATAACGCCCGTCGGTAATCTTCGTATCGGCATTGGGGGAAAACCTTTTGCAGCAACACTTCATTACAATCTCCTGGGTAAACAGTGACATCCTTTTGTTCGCCGATTCCACGTAACCGCTCCACACGAGCAGGATTCATTTCCACAAAATGGTAATGGGTGAAACGTGGCTGAATGGATAATACGCGCGCCGGGCTGCCTTCGATCAGTTTGCCGCTCTCCTTCGATATATGAGCGCCAGCTCCGGCGAAACCATCTATGTAAGCGACATGTTTAATGGAACGTTGCTTCTTTAATATCTGCGCATAGGCATTGGCGTATTCTTGCAGGATTTGGAGTTTGATTTCGGTCCAATAGCCCACTGTATCGAGACGGTCCTTTCTCATTAGCGGCTCCTTTCCGGGCGGAAAACAGCAACAGTGGTAGCACCGCAACAATTCCGCCAGAAATGGTGTTTGCGTTTCGCCCACTCACCACTTCCACGCACCAGCAATCCATCGCCGGCTGTCAGATAGACATTATCCATTATGGACGGCCTACTTCTTCAAAAACGCGCTGAACAAATCTATCGGCAGTGGCAGGAAGGTGGTGGTGTTGTGTTCGCTGGCCATTTCGCGCATCGTCTGGAGATAGCGCAATTGCAGTGCAATCGGTTCCTTACTGATCAAGGAGGCGGCCTGCACCATTTTCTCGGCGGCTTGGAATTCGCCTTCTGCGTTCACAATCTTCGCGCGACGTTCGCG
>JBEKMU010000004.1:0-58990 GCA_049523555.1 Verrucomicrobiota bacterium
CCGTGCCATTGAACCGGTCGTCGTCGCCTGCGTGTTCGAGGAACTTGAACCGGGACTGACCCGCATCAGCCTCCGTTCCAAAAGCGACAAGGTAAACGTGAACGAAATCGCCGCGCAATTCGGCGGCGGCGGCCATCCGGCGGCGGCCGGCGCACGCATTCCGGGCAAGCCACTCTCGGTGCAACGCAAGGTGATTACGGCCATCAAACGCGCGTTGAATTCGGCAAAATAATTTTCATGCAAGAATTTTCCCCGCTCGACGGCGCCATCCTCATTGACAAGCCCTCCGGCCCGACTTCGCACGACGTGGTGGACGCCATCCGCCGCAAATTCGGCATCAAAAAGGTCGGCCACTGCGGCACGCTCGATCCGAACGCCACCGGCTTGCTCATCATCGTCCTCGGCCGCGGCACGAAGCTCTCCGAAAAAATGATGTCCGACGACAAGGTTTACGAAGGCACCGTCAAATTCGGCGAGGCGACCAACAGTTACGATTCCGACGGCGAAATCATTTCGACCGCGCCGGTGCCGGTGTTAACGCTCGACCAGTTGAATGAAGCCGCCGCGGCGTTCATCGGCGACCAGATGCAAACGCCGCCGATGGTTTCGGCGGTGAAAAAGGACGGTGTGCCGCTCTACAAACTGGCGCGCAAAGGCATCGAGGTCGCACGCGAACCGCGGCTGATTCACATTTACAATTTCCGTTTCACCGGCTACTGCGAGCCGCTCGGCCAATTTCGCATTGCCTGCACGAAGGGCACTTACGTCCGCAGCATCGCGCACGAACTCGGCCAAAAACTCGGCTGCGGCGGGCATCTGGCAACGTTGCGGCGCGTGACTTCGGGAAAATTTGACGTGGCCGACGCGACACCAATGGACGATGTTCTGAAATTGACGACCGCCGAATTGGAGAAAAAAGTGATTCCGTTTCTGAAGCTGGCCGCGTAGCGGCGGCTCGGCAGAGCGCCGCCATCTAAAAATAATGCGGCACTCTTCCGGGTTGCCGCTACAATTTCCCGCGATGAAAATCAGCCACGCCGCAAACGAATTGAAGTCAGCCGGGCGCAAGGTCTGCCTGGCCATCGGATTTTTTGACGGCGTGCATCTCGGCCATCAGCAAATCATCCGCCAAACCATCACCGACGCGCGCCAGCATGACGCCATTGCGCTGGTGCTCACGTTCGACCGGCACCCGAACTCGGTTGTCGCTTCCGGCCATGTGCCGCCGCTGATTTACTCGCTGCCGCAAAAACTGCGCGCGATTGAATCGCTCGGGGCAGACACGTTATTGTTGATTCATTTTGACGAAAAGTTCAGCCGGCAAACCGGGGAGGAATTCATCCGCCGGCTGGCGGACGATTTGGGACAAATTCAAAGCCTGTGCGTCGGCATGGATTTTGTATTCGGGCACAAGCGCAGCGGCGACGTCGCGTTGTTAAAAAAACTGGGAGACAAAACCGGTTTTACCGTTCATGGACTCGCCGCGGTTTCACTCGACGGCCGGATTGTCAGCAGCACGCGCATTCGCGAGGTAATTCGCGCCGGTGAACTCGACGCCGCGAGCCAGATGCTGGGACGGCCTTACGCGATTTCCGGTCGCGTGGTGGAAGGCGATCGGGTGGGCCGGCAACTGGGTTTTCCCACGGCGAATCTCGAAGTGACGGGTTTGATTCTGCCGCCGAACGGCGTTTACGCCGGCCTGACCAAAGTGAGGAAAAAAACTTATCGCGTTGCGCTCAACATTGGTTTTCGACCGACGATGGTATCGGCTGCGCGGCAACTGCGCGTGGAGGCACACCTGCTGGATTTCGGCGGCGACCTTTACAGTGAGGAATTGACAGTTGAAATTGGCGGCAAATTGCGGGAAGAAAAGAAATTTGCTTCATCGGTGGAATTGCACCGGCAGATTAGCCGTGATATTGCCGCCTTGCGGGCTTCGACTTGATCAGATTTGTTGCAAGTGACTCTCCCACAGTTTGTTAAAACAGAGAAGCGCCCCTTTTTGCTGCAATTCAGGGCCTTCTTTGGGGTTACGATTATTCTTGAATTTCCCGCAGAAGAGGTTAGCATGGCTGCGTGTCAGTCTTCTGGTGTTCTGGTGTTCGCAGTTCCTGAAGTTCAACGGGCAAGTGAACATTTGTGCAGAACCGACGACGACCGGTTCGTGAAGCAGAATGCCCTGTTTCCCTGAACTAAAACGAATTTTACGGGTCTGATATTTATGTCGCATCGAAAACACACACCGTCAGCCGGCGCGGCGCGCAGGCACAAGCACGGCAGCGGGCACAGCGCAGGAGCAAAACCGGCTCCGGCGCGGCGGCGTTTTGTTGTTTCCATCGCGCGACGGGAAATGTCCAAACCGCTGGAAACCAACGGAAAGGCCAAGTCGCATGCAGGCAATCCATCTGTTCCCGGCGCGCAAAAAATGCCGCAAAGCGGTCAAGCAATCGCGGCGTCAGCACTCATCCAATCGTCCGTGGATTTGACCGAGACGGTCAAGATGCTGCTCCACCTCGCCCAGGAGCACGGCTACATCACTTACGATGACATCAACGACGTTCTGCCGGACAATCTCAGCCCGGAGGATTTGGACGCATTGCTGACCAAACTGCGCAGTCTCGACGTGGAAATCGTCATGGACCAGGCCGAGGCCGAACGCACCCGGCAGCCCGAACCCGCGCAGCAGCAGGAAGAGGACGAGGACGCGCGGCTCGAAATTCTCGATGACCCGGTTCGCATGTATATGAACCAGATGGGCAAGGTTCCATTGCTCACGCGCGAACAGGAAGTCGAAATTTGCAAGCGCATCGAAGAGGCCGAGATCGAGATGAAGCGCATCGTTTACAGCCTCGGCTTCACCGCGAAGGAACACATTGCCATCGCGGAAAAACTCCTGTCGGAGCCACCGAAGGAACGATTCGACCGCGTGATTGTGGACAAAAAAATCACCAATCGCGAAGGGCATCTGCGTGACTTGCGCAAGCTCATCAAAAAAGTCCACACCCTCGACCAAAAGGTGGACGCGAAGTATTTTACCTGGCAGAAAGCCCTGCAAAAGGGCCGCAAGGAAAAGTTGCAGCGCGAGTTGAAGAAACTCAGCCTCAAGCTGCAGGAAATGTTTCCCAAATTTTTCTACAAACAAAAGGTCGTCGAGGAAATGATCATCGTGGCGGGCAACGTCCACGAAAAATTCCAGGCGAGCCTGCGGCACATCCAGGAACTGGAAGCGTTGCGCACCACCGCCGAACGGCGGGCGGCGCTGGAGGCCGAGCGCGCCAAAATCCAGGTGCTCGAACAATTCGTGCGGATGCCACGCGAGGAATTTTTCAAGACGTTCAAGGAATTAAGAGCCGCTGCCGATCGCGGGCTGAAAGCCAAGACACACATGGCCGAGGCCAACCTGCGCCTCGTCGTGTCCGTCGCCAAAAAATACACGAACCGCGGCCAGTCGTTCCTGGACTTGATCCAGGAAGGCAACATCGGGTTGATGAAAGGTGTCGAAAAATTCGAGTATCGCCGCGGCTACAAGTTTTCCACCTACGCCATCTGGTGGATCCGCCAGGCCATCACGCGTTCGATTGCCGACCAGGCGCGCACCATCCGCATCCCGGTGCACATGATTGAAATCATGAACAAGCTCTGGCGCGCGCAAAAGCAGCTCACGCAGGAGCTGGGACGCGAACCGACGCCGGAGGAAATCGCCGACGAAATGCACATGCCGGTGTCGCGCATCCACGCGCTGCTCAAGATGGCGCAACAGCCGGTGTCGCTCCACGCGCCCGTCGGCGACGACGGCGACGTGAGCGTGGGCGATTTCATCGAGGACAAGACCGCCGAAAATCCGTCGGAAGTCACCAGTTACAGCCTGCTCCGCGAAAAGTTGAGCGACGTGCTGACGACGCTGACCGAGCGCGAGCGCAAAATTCTCGAAATGCGGTTCGGTCTGCTCGACGGCTACGAGCGCACGCTCGAGGAAATCGGCAAGATGTACAACGTCACGCGCGAACGCATCCGCCAAATTGAGGCCAAGGCGCTGCGCAAGCTGCGGCACCCGACGCGGGTCCGCCATTTGCAGGGCTTCCTCGACACGCCGGAGCCGGAGGTGAGCACGACGGCATGAAGGTCACGTACTACGGTCACGCGTGTTTCGCCGTCGTGGTCGGAGGCAAGACACTTCTGTTCGACCCGTTCATTTCGGCCAATCCGCTCGCCAAAGCCATTGACGTGAAAAAAGTGCCGGCGGATTTCATTCTCGTTTCGCACGGGCACGGCGACCATGTCGGCGACGCGGTGGAAATCGCCAAACGCACCAACGCACTGGTGATCGCCAACTTCGAAGTCGCCACCTGGCTTAACCAACAAGGCGCGCCGCGCGTGCATCCACTGAACCATGGCGGCGGTTATCAATTCGATTTTGGCCGCGCCAAATTCGTGAATGCCATCCACTCCAGCACGATGCCCGATGGCACATTCGGCGGAAACCCGGGCGGATTTGTGGTCGAGAGCGCGGAGGGAAACTTTTATTACTCCGGCGATACCGCGCTGACGCTGGATATGAAACTCATCGGCGAGTCCACAAAATTAAAATTTGCCGCGCTGTGCATCGGCGACAATTTCACGATGGGCCCGGACGACGCGGTGAAAGCCGCCAAGTTTGTGCGCTGCAATGAAATCCTCGGCGTGCATTACGACACCTTCCCACCGATCAAAATTGACCACGCCGCCGCGCAGGAAAAATTCAAGGCCGCCGGCAAGGTTCTGCATTTGCTGCCTCCGGGCCAGACCCACGATTTTTGATCCGGGTCAACTGCTCGGGTCAACGATGTGCAGGTCAATGCCCGGCGCGTGGTGCATGAAAAATTCAATGACATTGGGGCGCGTGAACTGCCACCAATGCCGCTCCGTCGTGCCGAGCACCACCAGGCTCACGTCATTTTCGCGGCAATACTTCAATAGCGCCGCGCAGACGTCCTCATTCTCCAGGACGGTGACGCTGCCGCCCAAGTCGGTCGCCAGTTGGACGTTTTGCATGAATTTCCGCTGTACGTCCGCCGCGATACGCACCGGGTCTTCCTTTTTGCGCCGCACATAAACCGCCATCCATTCGCGGTTCAGACGCCCCGCGAGTCGCGACGTCGTGCGCAACAGTTTCGCGGTCGTGACGGGATTGGTGCTCATGCAGACGGCGATTTTTCCGCTGACATCCGGCGGCGATGTGGCGCCGGTGCGCGGGCGCTGGTCGAGCGCGGACGCGATTTCGCGCAGGGTCAATTCGCGCAGCGCATTTAAATTGTTTTCCGTGAAAAAATTCCCCAGCGCGGCGGGGGCGCGGTCCGCCGGATAAATTTTCCCCTGTTGCAGCCGCTCGCGCAATTCGTCGGACGGCAGGTCAATGTTCACGATCTGGTCAGCCTCCAGCACGAAGCGGTCGGGCACGCGCTCGCGCACGTCCACGCCCGTCGCGCGCAGCACGGTGTCGTGCAGGCTTTCGAGATGCTGGATGTTCATCGCCGTGATGACGTTGATGCCGGCCTGCAGCAATTCCTGCACATCCAAGTAGCGCTTGGGATTGTGCGAACCGGCGACGTTGCTGAAGGGGAGTTCGTCCACGACGCAAACGGTTGGATAACGGTCGAAAATTTTATCAACGTCGAGAATTTCCACCGTGCCGCCCGCGTGCGGAACTTTTTTGCGCGGGATGACTTCCAGATCGCCGATGAGGTCCTCGGTTTCCTTTCGCCCGTGCGGTTCGATCCAGCCGATGACCACGTCCACGCCCGCCTTTTTCAGGCGATGCGCCTCTTCGAGCATCGCGTAGGTTTTGCCGACCCCCGCCGCGTGGCCGAGATATATCTTCAGCTTTCCCAGGCGGCTTCTTTCGATAAGCCGCAGGAAATCCTCCGGCTTCAACCGGTTGTCAGCGGGCAAATCCATCCCGCAAAGAAACTATTTCCGCGGCAACTGGTCGAGCGCGAAGTTCAACTTCATGATGTTCACGCGTGATTCGCCGAAAACGCCGAGGTCACGTCCGCGGGTGTATTGTTGAACGAGTTTGCGGACGCGCTCTTCGGAAAGGCCGCGCGCTCTAGCCACGCGCGGAATTTGCAGTTCGGCGTTCGCGGGGCTGATGTCCGGGTCGAGGCCGCTGGCGGAAGCCGTTACGGCATCGGCGGGGACAGGCGTCCCGCTTTGCGGGATCGCGAGGTTATTTTCCGCCCGGTAGGTGGCGATGTTTTGCGTGATGTTGGCAACCAGATTGGATGAGGTGGGGCCGAGGTTGCTGCCGCTGGAACTGGTGGCGTCAAAACCGTTCGCGCCCGCCGTCGACGGACGCGGATGGAAATACTTCGCGCCCGTGAAATTTTGCGCCAGCAACGCCGAGCCGCGCACCGCGCCGGAACTGTCCACGAGCAAACTGCCGTTGGCCTGGTGCGGGAAAAGCAGTTGGGACACGCCAAAAACGACGAGCGGATACAAGCCGCACAGGATGACGGCGAAGAAAATGGTGGCCGCAACCGAGCGGCCAAATTCGGCAATAATGGTTTTCATAATTTTCCGGTGTTGAGTTACACGAGGTGCAAACCGGCGACGATGAGGTCAATGAGTTTGATGCCGATGAACGGCAGGATGACGCCCCAGACGCCGTAAATGAGCAGGTTGATGCGCAGGATTTGCGCCGCGCCGAGCGGACGGAATTTCACGCCGCGCAGCGCCAGCGGGATGAGCGCGATGATGATGAGCGCGTTGAAAATCACGGCGCTCAAAATCGCGCTGCCCGGGCTGTGCAGGCGCATGATGTTCAGCGGCGCAATGACGGGGAACGTCACCATGAGCATCGCCGGAATGATGGCAAAGTATTTTGCCACGTCGTTGGCGATGCTGAACGTCGTGAGCGCGCCGCGCGTGATGAGAAGCTGTTTCCCGATTTCAATGATCTCCAACAGCTTCGTCGGGTTCGAGTCGAGGTCCACCATGTTGCCGGCCTCCTTGGCGGCCTGGGTGCCGGTGTTCATGGCCACACCCACGTCGGCCTGCGCGAGCGCGGGTGCGTCGTTCGTGCCGTCGCCAATCATCGCCACGAGGCGGCCGCCCTGCTGTTCCTTGCGGATCAAGGCGAGCTTGTCCTCCGGTTTCGCTTCGGCCAGAAAATCGTCCACGCCTGCCTCCTGCGCGATGGCAGCGGCGGTCAGCTGGTTGTCGCCGGTAATCATGACGGTGCGAATGCCCATCGCGCGAAAGCGTTTGAACCGGTCGGCGAGCCCGCCCTTGACGATGTCTTTCAAATGGACGACACCGAGCGCGCGCTCCTTGGTGGCAACCACCAGCGGCGTTCCGCCGGAACGTGAAATGTTTTCGACAGCGCGTTCCACCTCCGGCGGCAGGGTTCCACCGGTGAAATGCCGCACGGCGTCCGCCGCACCTTTGCGGATTTGCCGGCCCTCATAATTCACACCGCTCATCCGTGTTTGCGCCGTGAACGGAATGAATTGCGCGCCGGGCAGATCGCGGATTTCGCGCGCGCGAATGCCGAATTGTTTGGCGAGCACGACGATGCTGCGGCCTTCGGGCGTTTCGTCGGCCAGCGACGCGAGTTGCGCAGCGTCCGCAAGTTCCGATTCTGTCACGCCGGACGCGGGCAAAAATGCCGTGGCTTGACGATTGCCCAGCGTGATTGTGCCGGTTTTGTCAAGCAGCAGCACGTCCACGTCGCCCGCCGCTTCGACCGCGCGCCCGCTCATCGCCAGGACGTTGCGCTGAAGCAGACGATCCATGCCGGCAATGCCAATGGCGCTTAACAGACCACCGATGGTCGTCGGAATCAAACAAACCAGCAGTGAAATGAGCACGAGATCGGAGAAATTCACACCGGAATAAAGGCCGAATGGTTTTAACGTGATGACGGCGAGCAGAAAAACGACTGTCAGCGCGGCGAGCAAAATCGTGAGCGCGATTTCGTTCGGCGTTTTCTGGCGGCTCGCGCCTTCGACGAGGGAAATCATGCGATCCAAAAAACCCTCGCCGGGATTGGCGGTGATGCGGATTTTGATTTCGTCCGAGAGCACGCGCGTGCCACCGGTGACGGCGCTGCGGTCACCGCCAGCCTCGCGGATGACGGGCGCGGATTCGCCGGTGATGGCGGATTCGTCCACCGTCGCCGCGCCGAGGATGACTTCGCCATCGGCGGGAATGATTTCAGTGACACGAACGAGAATGACATCGCCCTTGCGAAGCGAATCGGCGTCCACGGTTTCGGTTGAGCCATTTTCACGGAGTTTGTTCGCGTTCGTGCGCGTTCGCGTTTGGCGAAGAGCTTTGGCCTGCGCCTTGCCGCGGCCTTCGGCGACGGCTTCGGCGAGGTTCGCGAACAGCACGGTGAACCAGAGCCACATGGCGATTTGCGCGACGAACAGCGTCTGGCCGGGCGAGCGGAAGGCGTCCACGGTGCTGATGACCGCGCCGACCAGCGTGACGAACATGACGGGATTTTTCACCATCAGCCGCGGGTTGAGCTTTTTGAAGGCGTCGCCGATGGCCGGGACGAGAATTTTCGTGTCAAAAATGGAAACGGATTTCGTTTGCATATAAAATGCGGATTAAAACAGGTTGCCTTTGAGCATCAGGAAGTGTTCGACAATCGGGCCGAGCGCGAGCGCGGGCAGAAATGTCAGAGCGCCGACGAGCACGACCGTGCCGACCAGCAGCACGATGAACGTGAAGCCGCTCACCGGGAACGTGCCGGCGCTGGCGGGAACGATTTTTTTGCGCGCGAGCGACCCGGCGAGCGCCAGCAGCGGCACAATCATGCCGAAGCGGCCGAGCAACATGTCAATGCCGAGCGTCGTGTCATACCACGGCGTGTTGGCGTTGAGACCGGCGAAGGCGCTGCCGTTGTTGCCCGCGCCGGAAGTGTAGGCGTAGAGGATTTCGCTTAGACCGTGTGGGCCTTGATTGTTCAAGCCAGCCTTGCCCCAGTCGCTCACCGACGCCCAAGCCGTGAAACCGAGAATGATGAACGCGAGAATGACGAACGCCAGCAGCACCATCTTTACGTCGTAGGCCTCGATTTTTTTGCCGAGATATTCCGGCGTGCGCCCGACCATCAGCCCGGCGATGAACACGGCGAGGATGACAAAAATCAACATGCCGTAAAGCCCCGCGCCGACGCCGCCGAAAATCACTTCGCCGGTCTGGATGTTGAACATCGGCACCAAGCCGCCGAGCGGCGTGAACGAGTCATGCATGGAATTGACCGCGCCGCACGAAGCGTCCGTCGTGACCGTGGCGAACAGCGCGGAATCCAAAATGCCGAAGCGGACCTCCTTGCCTTCCATGTTGCCGCCGGTGGCAGCGACACCGAGTTGCTGATGAATCGGATTGCCCCTCGATTCTGCCCACCAACAAACCAGAACACCGGCAAGGAACATGACAAACATGGCTGACCAGACCGCCCAGCCGTGTTTTTGATTTTTGGTCTCGCGACCAAGGTGATAAGTCATCGCGCTGCCAATGCACAACAGCGCGAGCATCTGGAAAAAGTTCGAGAGCGGTGTGGGATTTTCAAACGGATGCGCAGCGTTGGCATTCGTGTAACCGCCGCCGTTGGTGCCCAGCATCTTGATGGCGATCTGCGATGCCATCGGCCCTTGCACGATGGTCTGCGTGTCGAGCGTCTGGTTCTCCATCACCGGATTACCCTTGGCGTCCACGACCGGCTTGCCGTTTGCGTCGGTCTTCTGGACGGAAACGGTCTGCGGCTCGAGGAGTTTCGCCGTCGTGAAAGGCTTGAAATTTTGAATCATGCCCTGTGACACGAAAAAGATCGCGAGCGCCAGGCAGATGGGCAGCAGCAAATAATAAATGATGCGCGTCAGGTCCACCCAGAAATTGCCGATGGTCTGTGCCGTGCGCCGGGCGATGCCGCGCACCAGTGCCGCCGCGATGGCAATGCCGACGGCGGCGGAGAAAAAGTTGTGGATGGCCAGCGCCACCATTTGCGAGAAATACGACATCGTGGACTCGCCGCCATAACTTTGCCAGTTGGTGTTGGTGGTGAAACTGACGGCGGTGTTGAACGCGAGATGCTGCGACAGCGCTCCAAATTTTTGCGGATTCAGCGGCAGGAATTGTTGCAAGCGCAAAATCGCGTAAGTGAAAAGACAACTCACGAGGCTGAACAGCAGCATCGCAAAGGTGTATTGTTTCCAGCCGTGTTCTTGGGCGGGATCAACGCCAAGCACACGGTAGGTGAGCTTTTCCAAAGGCCGCAAAACCGGGTCGAGCCAGGTGCGGCCGTTGGCGTCGAGCACGCGGTTGATGTACAAACCGAGTGGTTTGGTGACGAGCACGAGCGCGCCGAGGTAAAGCGCGAGTTCCAACCATTGATGGGCATTCATGGCAGTTCAGTTAAAATTTTTCCGGCCGGAGCATGGCTACGATGAGATACACACAGAGCGCGACGGAAATGATTCCGAGGATGAGGTTTTCCATAAAATCAAAGTTTTTCGCAGCCGCGAGCGTAAAGCAAAAACGCCGTGAAAAATGCGACTGCAATCCCGATGTAAATCACGTCCAGCATAATGTTCAAACGGACAAACGGCATCACGACAAAAGCCGCAACGACGTACCGAATTTATTTAATTCTGGGTGAACTTGAAAGCCGCGAACTTCGCGGCCCAGAGGATCGCCCTTCCAAATGCCTGCGAGATTAGCTGACGGGCTTGGCCTTGAAAGTGGCCCGGTGATTCCGTTGCCGGAACCCCTGCGCCCCGTCCTCAACTTTGAGGAATTTGGGTCTCCCGCATCGGCTTGCAGGAAGGCAAACCGATTTAGGCTGCAACGGTGGAAAGAAAACACATCCACCCACCCTTGTCAAGTTTCGCAGGATTTGCTGAAAAAACCTTTGCCAATGGGCGCGCCAAAGCGTCTTATTGCCGAACAGCTTATGGCTCGAATCCGGATTTTATTGGCGTTGGTTTTGTTGATGCCCGCGATGCTTTTCGCGGCGGAGGAAATCTACCGGCCGGTGACCATTGCACCGCCGCAACCGGCGCGCGAATTTCGCGGTGCCTGGCTCGTGACCGTCGCCAACAAGGACTGGCCGTCCAAGCCCGGCCTCCCCGTCGCGGAGCAAAAAGCCGAGCTGATCGAACTGCTGGATCGCGCGGTGCAATTGAAGTTGAACGCCATCATTTTCCAGGTGCGCCCGTCGTGCGACGCGATGTATGCCTCGGCCATTGAGCCGTGGTCGGAATATCTCACCGGCACGATGGGCAAGGCGCCGGAACCGTTTTACGACCCGCTCGCCTTCGCCATTGAAGAGGCGCACAAGCGCGGTCTCGAATTGCACGCGTGGTTCAATCCGTTCCGAGCGTTGCATTCGCAGGCCAAGTCGCCTGTCGCGCCGAATCACATTTCGCGGACGCATCCCGAACTCGTCTGCAAATATGGCAGCCAGCTTTGGCTCGACCCCGGCGAACCGTCCGCGCGGGCCTACGTTTTGCGCGTGGTCATGGACGTGGTGCGGCGTTACAACGTGGATGGCGTGCAACTCGACGATTATTTTTATCCCTACCCGGAAAAGGATCCGGCGGGGCGCGAGTTGGAATTTCCCGACGACGCGAGCTGGCAGAAATACGGGCCGTCGAGCCGATTGAGTCGTGACGACTGGCGCCGGGCAAACATCAACCTGTTCGTTCAGAGCCTTTACCAAGGCATCAAGGCGGCAAAACCCTGGGTGAAATTCGGCGTCAGCCCCTTTGGCATCTGGCGGCCGATGAATCCGCCGCAAATCCGGGGCATGGACGCCTACGCGAAACTCTACGCCGACTCGCGACGGTGGTTCGCCAATGGCTGGCTCGATTATTTTTCACCGCAACTTTACTGGTCCGTTGATTCGCCACAGCAAAGCTTTCCCGTGCTGCTCAACTGGTGGTCTCAGCAAAATGCACGGGGCCGGCACCTCTGGCCGGGACTCAACGCCGCCAACGCCGGTGAAAAGTGGGGGCCGGACGAAATTGCGCGGCAAATTGCTGCCACGCGCCGACAGCCCGGCGCGGGCGGGGAAATTTTTTATCACCTGCGCGACCTGACAGACAACCCCACCCTGGCTAACGTCGTCCGTGCCGCCTACCCGCAGCCGGCGCTCGTGCCGGCTTCGCTGTGGCTGGGTTCCATTCCGCCGGGCAAACCGAAACTTACCGTTGTCGAAAACAGCCACTCCAGTTTGAGATTGCAATGGGTAACAGCGGACAACCCGGCTTGGCTGTGGGTTTTGCAGTTTCGCACCAACCAAGTTTGGACAACGGAAATTTTGCCCGCCGTCCGAACCAACTGGTCGTTTGCGAAGCCCGCGCCGGATTTGATTTCAATCTGTGCCGTGGACCAAGTTAACAATCTGGGTTCGTCCGCTGCGCTCAGGAAATATCTGCTGGTTCCCGCCGGGAAGGGGACGATGATTTTGAAATAGTTTTGGAAGGGCTGTAAGCCGAATTCTGTCTTCACTCTTGCGAGCGGAGAGAATCATTTGTCTCAGCAGCCGATACCCGGAACCCGTTTCGCTTTCGCGAAACCTGGAGCGGGCCGCTCCGGGGTTCCCTATTTGGCCTTGCACCCGATGGGGTTTTCCGTGCCGCGTCGCTTGCGCTTCGCGCGGTGCGCTCTTACCGCACCTTTTCACCTTTACCGCGTCCCGCAAAGCGGGACGGGGCAGTCTGTTTTCTGTGGCACTGTCCGTCGGGACGACTCACGTCGCCGCCGCCCGCGTGTATCCCGGCCGCACAGGCCCGGTTACGCGGCATCACGCCCTTTGGTGTTCGGACTTTCCTCCCCGCCCTTTCCAACCGTCGGTCCGCAGGCGCCCCTTCAAGGTTTCACCGGCTGCGAACGTTCATTGTTTTCCGACAACTGGAAAGGGCGGGGCGATTCTCCGCCCTTCCAAAACCATCGAAAAAATAGCCGATCGGGGGAAAAACTCAAGCAGCAAATTCCCACCCCCGGCTGCGGCCATTGCGGGTTTGCATTGACATTTGACGTTTCAAATGAATAACTTCTCTGTGTGTTCCAGAAAATATGCTAGTGTAACCCAAGAGTACCGTGGCTGAAAAAGACGATTATCTGTTGGACTTGCTGGTGGACCTCGGCTCCGTGAATAACGAACAGGTCGCCAAAGCCCGTTTGGAGGCGCAAGCCGCCGGCGTGGGCGTGGTGGACTTGTTGCTGGCCAACAAAGTCATCCGCCCCGCCGATGTCACGCAGGCCAAGGCCGCGCAGTTCGGCGCGGAGGTCGTCCAGCTCGGCAGCCTAAAGATCCCCGACGAAGTCATTTCCACCATCCCGCGCCACATCGCCAAAAAATACCGCGTCGTCCCCATTTTCAAAACCGACGGCAAAGTCGCCGTCGCCATCGCCGACCCGTCCGATTTGAACACGATTGACTCGCTCACCCATCTGCTGAACGCGGAAATCGAATTGCGCGTGGCCTCCGAGCAGGACATCGAGACCGCGCTGGGCCGATATTACGGCGGCAAGGGAGACACGGTGGTGGACAAGGCGATTCAGGAACTGACGCAAAGCGAAGTCGAAGTGCCCATCGGCGAACTGGGCGATGACAGTTCGGTGGTGGACGCGGACGCGCCGCTCATCCGGTTGGTGAACCAAATCATCACCGACGCGTTCAAAATGCGCGCCTCGGACATTCATCTGGAACCGCTGGGCAAACGCTTCCGGCTGCGCTACCGCATTGACGGCTTGCTGCACGAAATGAAGGCGCCGCCGAAACGGTTGCAAGCGTCCATCATCACGCGGCTGAAAATCCAGTCGAACATGTCCATTTCCGAGCACCGCATCCCGCAGGACGGGCGCATCCAGTCAAAAGTGGGCAACAAGTTCATTGACCTGCGCGTGTCGTGTCTGCCGACGAACCACGGCGAAAGCATCGTGATGCGTATTCTGGACAAGGAGGGATTGCGGCTCGGTCTCGGGGAACTCGGTTTTTTCACGGACGACCAGCAAACCTTTGAAAGGCTGATCGCCCTGCCGGACGGCATTTTACTGGTGACGGGACCGACCGGTTCCGGCAAAACAACGACGCTTTATTCCTGCCTGCACTTCATCAACCGCCCCGACCGGAAAATCATCACCGTCGAAGACCCGGTGGAATATATCCTGGCCGGCATCAACCAGGTGCAGGTGAACGAAGTCGTGGGGCTGACGTTCGCCGCCGCCCTGCGTTCGATCCTGCGCCAGGCGCCGAACGTTATCATGATCGGTGAAATTCGCGACCTTGAAACCGCGTCCATCGCCATCAACGCATCGCTGACGGGCCATTTGGTTTTCTCCACGCTGCACACCAACGACGCGCCGAGCGCCGTGGCCCGTCTGATTGACATCGGTGTGAAACCCTTTTTGGTCGCGTCGTCCACGCGCTCGCTCATGGCGCAACGTCTCGTCCGTAAAGTTTGCAAAAAATGTGCGGAACCGTATCAGGCCACTGAACCCGAAATGCGCGCGCTGAATCTCTCCCCGGACAATTTGAAGGACGCCCATCTTCAAAAAGGCCGCGGCTGCAGCGATTGCTCGAACACCGGCTGCCGCGGGCGCATGGGCATTTTTGAAATTTTCGTCATTGACGACGAGGCGCGGAAATTGATTTACGACAAGGCGCCGGCGTCCGCGTTGCGCGCGCGCGCCCGGGAAATGGGCATGCGCTCGCTGCGCGAGGACGGCGTCCGCAAAGTGCTCGCCGGCCTGACCACCCCCGAAGAGGTCATCCGCGCGACCCTCGGCGACGAAGTGTAAACGCCCCCCGAATGATGAATCTCGAGTTCCGAATTCAAAGAGTATTTTTGCGAATGGAAGATTCGACATTTGCAATTTGCAATTCATAATTTGAATTATGTCTTACTCCATGTCTGATTTGCTGCAGTTGGTGGTGGCCGAGGGCGCCTCCGACCTGCACATCCGCGTCGGCTCGCCGCCGGTAATCCGCGTGCACGGTATCTTGCACCGCGTCGAAGGCCCGCCGCTCAAACCGGAGGATTCCGAGGAATTGATGCGCAGCATCACGTCCGAGGAACACATTCAAAGCACGCGCGAACGCGGCGGAGCGGACTTCGGTTTTGCGTTCGGCGACGTGGCGCGGTTCCGCGTGAGCGTGTTCAAGGAGAAGGGCAACTTCGGCGTTGTGCTCCGGCAAATTCCGAACAAACTGCTGACGATGGAGGAAATCGGCCTTCCGCCGGCCACAAAAGAACTGCTCTACAAGCCGCGCGGACTGGTGCTGGTGACCGGCCCGACCGGCTGCGGCAAAACCACCACCCTCGCCACCATGATCAACATCATCAACGAGGAACGGGACGAGGTGCACATCGTCACCATCGAGGACCCCATCGAGTATTACCACAAACACAAGCGGGCGCTGATCACCCAGCGCGAAATCGGCGTGGACGTGCCAAATTTCGCCGAAGGTCTGCGCCGCACGTTGCGCCAGGACCCGGACGTGGTGCTGGTCGGCGAAATGCGCGACTTGGAGACGATTGACGCCGCCATCACCGCGGCGGAAACCGGGCACCTGGTTTTTGGCACGCTGCACACGACGGGCGCGGCCAAGACGATTGACCGCATCACCAACGCCTTTCCGAGCAACCAGCAGGAACAGATTCGCATTCAGCTCTCGACGGTGCTCCAGGCGGTCATCTCGCAATTGCTGCTGCCGCGCATTGACAAGCCGGGGCGCGTGGCAATTTTTGAAGTCATGGTCAACACGCCGTCCATCTCCGCGCTGATCCGCGACAACAAAACGTTCCGCATCCAGTCGGACATCCAGACCGGCGCCAAATATGGCATGGTGACGCTCGACTCGTTCCTGATTGACAAATACCTGCAAGGCATGATCGCGCGCGAGGAGGTTATCACCAAGGCGCAGGACCCGGCGACGGTTCAGCAGAAGTTGCAGGAATTGGAACTGGCCCACGCCACCGGCTCCGGCGCCGAGTCCAAATTGAAGGCATGATGATTTTCCCATGGCCGAAGAAATTTCCAGTCCATTGCTGTCGCTCATCAAAGAGCAGGGGCTGATTGACGACTTGCAATACGAAGAAGTCGTTGCCGAACTCAAGCGCACCGGCGCGCCCGTGATCGGGGTCTTGCAGGACTTCGGCGTCATGAAGCTCGAGGACATTCTGCACGTGATGGCGACCAACCTCGGCACCGAGGTTGTGTCGTTGCGCGACCGGGAATTCTCCCCCGAACTGGTGCAAACGATTCCCGCCAAAGTCGCGCGGATGTATCATTGCATCCCCGTCGCGATGAACGGCTCGACGGTGCAGGTGGCGCTGGCGGATCCGCTCGACCCGGCGCAGGCCGACGAAATTCAATTCGCCTCCAGACACGACGTGCAGGTAGTCGTGGCGGATCCCGCCGAAATCGAAAAAAACCTGGACCGGCTTTACGGTCAGGACGAAAGCGAGAGCTTTTCGGAAATTCTCAAGGAACTCGGCGCCGACGCGGAAATCGCGCGCGAAGTCAGCGAGGCTGGTGCGAGTGGTGACGAAAAACTCATGACCAGTCTGGCCAATGAGGCGCCCATCGTGAAATTCGTCAATCTCGTGTTGCAACAGGCCATTCAGGATCGCGCGAGCGACATTCATTTCGAGCCGTTCGAGACGGATTTTCGCATCCGTTACCGCGTGGACGGCGCGCTTTACGAAATGTCCCCGCCGCCCAAGCACCTGGCGTTGCCGGTCATTTCGCGCCTGAAAGTCATGGCGAACCTGAACATTTCGGAACGGCGCCTGCCGCAGGACGGCCGCATCAATCACATGGTGGGGAACCGCCAGATTGACCTCCGCGTGTCCACACTGCCGACGCAGTTCGGCGAATCGTTGGTGTTGCGCGTGCTTGACCGTTCGGCAGTCAACCTGGAACTGGAGTCGCTGGGCCTCCCCAAACACGTGCATGAATTCATGACGGAGGTGATTCAACGGCCCAACGGCATTGTCATCGTCACCGGGCCAACCGGCTGCGGGAAAACAACAACCCTGTATTCCTGTCTGCGCCGCGTCAACGCGATTGACTCCAAACTGCTCACGGCGGAAGACCCGGTCGAATATGACATTGAGGGCATCATGCAGGTCGCCATCAATGAAGCGGCCGGCATGACGTTCGGCAAGGCACTGCGGTCGTTTTTGCGCCAGGACCCGGACATCATCATGGTCGGCGAAATGCGCGACCTGGAAACGGCGCAGATTTCCATTCAGGCGTCGCTCACCGGCCACCTGGTGTTGAGCACGCTGCACACGAACGACGCGCCGGGCGCGGTCACGCGCATGATTGACATGGGCGTCGAGCCGTTTTTGATTTCCTCAACCCTGATGGCGGTGCTGGGACAGCGGCTGGTGCGGACCATCTGCAAGAACTGCCGGACGCCGTTTGAGCCGACGGAGGACCAATTGGTGCTGTTGAATCTTTCACCGCACGATCTGGGCGACAAGGTGTTTCACTACGGACGTGGCTGCTCGACCTGCAACGACACCGGCTACAAGGGCCGGAAAGGCATTTTTGAATTGCTCATCATCAGCGAACCCATCCGCGCCCTCATCAACGAACGCGCGCCGACGGTGGTGTTACGGCAGAAAGCCGTCGAGTTGGGCATGGTGACCTTGCGCGAAGACGGCTTGCGCAGCATCTTTGAGGGTGATACAACCATCGAGGAAATCGTCAAATACACTTGACCGTTTTATGCCAAAATACAACTACGTGGCACTGGACGCCCGTGGCAACGAAACGAAGGGCAGCTTGGAAGTCGCCACCCAGAACGAGGCCATTGGCCGCGTGAAGGAAATGGGCCTCTTCCCGACCAAAATCGCCGAGGCCGAAAAAGTCCAGGAAAAGCAGCCCGGCAAAAAGGCCAGGGTCGGCGGCAAAAAGGGCGGCGCGCTCAGCATCAACATCAAAATCCCCGGACTCGGTGGTCGGGTAAACCAAAAAGTATTGACGGCCTTCACGCGGCAACTGGCGACGCTGGTGGATGCCGGCCTGCCCCTCCTGCGCGGGTTGCGCGTGCTCGAAAAACAGGAGCGCAATGCCGCGCTCAAATCCATCATCGGTGAACTGGCCGTGGCGATTGAGGGTGGCAGCACTTTTTCCGAGGCGCTGGCGCAGCATCCAAAAACGTTCAACCGCCTGTTCGTGAACATGGTCAAGGCGGGCGAACTGGGCGGCGTGCTGGAAGTGGTCTTGAAACGCCTGGCCGAATTCTCAGAAAAGGCGCAGAAGATCAAAGGCAAGATCAAGGCCGCGCTGTTTTACCCCATCGCCGTGCTGATTGTCGCCAGCGGCATCTTGATTCTGCTGATGACGTTTGTCGTGCCCAGGTTCAAGGAAGTTTTCGCCGGCATGGATGTCAAGATGCCGGGCTTCACGCTCTTTGTGCTCGCGATCAGCGACGCCATCCGGCACCACATTTTGCAGACGCTGGGCGGCGTAGCGGTGATATGGGTTTTGTTCCTCCTGTTCCTCAAGACCAAATTCGGACGGCTGGTATGGGACAAATTCAAACTCAAGATGCCCGCCATCGGACCGGTCATCAGCAAGATAGCCATTTCCCGTTTCACCCGCACGCTCGGCACCCTCGTCAGCAGCGGTGTCCCCATTTTGCAGGCGTTGACCATTGTGAAGGAGACCGCCGGCAATATCGTTATCAGCAATGCCGTCGCCAAGGTGCATGAAAGTGTAAAAGAAGGTGAAACGATTACCGCGCCCCTGGAAAGCTCGGCGGTCTTTCCGCCCATGGTGGTCAGCATGGTGGATGTCGGCGAACAAACCGGCGCTTTGCCTGAAATGCTCCTGAGAATCGCCGATAATTACGAAGAAGAAGTGGACAATTCCGTCGCCGCCATGACCTCCCTGCTTGAGCCAATCATGATTGTCTTCCTGGCGGTGATTGTCGGTAGCATCGTGATAGCCATGTTCCTGCCATTGATTGCCATGATTACTCAAATGAGCGGTGGTGGTGCCGGTGGTGGTGAAGAGTAATCCACGACCGTTTCAAAAAGGCTTTGTTTCTGGGATAGAAACAAAAAAGTTGACAAAACGTGACGCCTATGCGTAAATACAATGTAATCACATTGCATGGGCGTTCTATTTACAATTAGCCCGTTATGGAGTTTGATTGGAATAATCCGCCCTTTGAAATGGGTGGTTCTTTGACTCAGCGGGAAATTGAAGAGTCCTTTGAGGATCCGTTTGCCGTCCGGCTGTTGCCCGACTCGCCGCGCTTCGGCGTTCAGGCCCGGTTTTTCAATCTGGGCATGTCGGCGGGTGGCATCGGAATTTTCAGCGCGTATCGGACGAATGGCCGGTTGGTCCGGGTTCTGCACGCCCGCGCGTTCGAACCGGAAGAGCGTTTTTTTTACCAGCGCAAGATGGACCAAACTTTGAATACAGGTGACAAGTGACGGGGACAAGCCCCGGGCCACAAATCGCATGGGATGGAATCGTGCCACCGGTCACCTGTCACGCATCACATTTTAATGCGAACCTTTGCCAACTGGGAAGACGTGCCGCTCTTCGACAGCGAGGAAGCCGAGGCGGATTTTTGGTCGGAGAACCGGCCGGACTTGCGCCTGATGGAAGCGGCCATTGCCGGGAGGGCGGAAGCCTCCGAGTCCGTGACCATCACGCTGCGGATTGACCCGCGGATGCTGGCGCGCATCAAGCGGCTGGCCCGGACGCGGTATTTGAATTACCAGAGCATGATCAAACAGTGGTTGAGCGAACGGATGGAAGACGAATTAAAAGAACGATGAAAACCTTGAAATGTGACAGGTGGCAGGTGGCGGGTGACAAGATAGCGGCTGCGGCACGGCAGGCTCATTCCTGTCACGTGTCACGCGTCACGCTCGCCGCGCCGAAGCGGAGCGAAGGCGGGCGTCACTCGTCTGCTTTCACCCTCATTGAACTGCTCACGGTCATCAGCATCATCGGCGTGCTGGCGGCCTTCATGTTCCCCGTGCTGAAGGGGATCAAGCGGCAGCAATATATCCGGAACACCCAGGCGGAAATGGAGCAATTGGAGACGGCGATTGAGCGCTACAAGGCCGCCTACGGATTTTATCCGCCGGACAATCAGCTCAATCCCGCCAACCCGCTGATGAATCAACTCTATTTTGAATTGTTGGGAACAACCAACGTGGCCACCCCTCCGGGTTCTCCGTCCTACCAGTCGCTCGATGACCCCAGCTTGCCGCCACTCTCCCAACCCAACGTGAACGCCGTCTTCGGCGTGAATGGTTTTATGAATTGCAACAAGCCCGGTTCGGGCGAGGACGCGCCTGTGGCCAAAAACTTTCTGCCCGGTTTGAAACCCAACCAGATAAACATCTTCACCAACAGCAGTGCCCCCAATAATCCGATCAAATTGTTCATCACTTCCGTCGGCGGGCCGGATATCATGTATCTTCCGCTGGGCGCGAACGCGCCCGGCATCAACCCGTGGCGCTATAATTCCTCGAACCCGACCAACAATCCCGGCGCGTACGACCTGTGGGTTCAGCTTTCGATCAGCGGGAAGACGAACCTCGTCTGCAACTGGAACAAACAAGTGCAGTTGAACAGCCCGCTGCCCTGAGTTTTATGTGCACCGCCCCAAAATCCGGATGCAGCCGCGGCGAATGTTTCCTCGCCGTTGACTGGCAGGATTGCGGCTGGTGCCCGAGCATCACGGTGCAAATGCCGCTGCCGCCGCGTCGTCGCGTCGCCACCAAACCGTTGCCCATGTCATCGCTGCTGCCGTATCTCTCACGCCATGACCCTGTATTTTTCAAAACCATGAAAACCATGCCGATTCACTCACGCCGCCCGCGCGCGGGTTTTACTATCGTCGAACTGCTCACCGTCATTTCCATCATTGCCATTCTCGCGGCCATGCTGTTGCCGGTGCTGGCGGCGGCCAAAAAACACGCGCAGAGGGTCCAGGCGCACCTGCAGGCGGTGGACATCGCCACGGCCATTGAAAAATACGATTCGGATTATGGACGGTTTCCGGTTTCCACCAACGCACAAATCGCCGCCGGAACCGGCGATTTCACTTATGGCAGTATGTTTCCAACTCCCGCTAGCGGCCTGTGGCCGGCGGGCACTTTGATTTCGGGTGTCGTGGTGACCAATGACGAGGTTGTTGCCATTTTGATGGATGTAACGACCAATAACATCACCCATCAGGCCATAAATTTTAACCATGTCAAAAATCCCCAGCAAACTATTTTCTTAACCGCCAAAATGTCAGGCTATGACCCCTCGGTGGCTGGACCGGCGGAAGGCGGCGTGGACGTGAACGGCGTTTATCGCGATCCCTGGGGCAACCCTTACATCATCAGCATGGACTTGAACTATGACGAAAATTGCAAGGACTTGTTTTATTGCTTGGACAAGGTGTCCGGTGCGAATGGAACAAGCGCCAATCCGGGCTTGAATGGCTTGGTCACGGATGGCACACCCAACAATTTTCAATATCACGGCAAGGTCATGGTCTGGTCCGCCGGGCCGGATGGAAAAATTGATCCAAACAACAACGCCAACACGGGCGTCAACAAAGACAACGTTGTGAGCTGGCAGTAAGATGAGTGGCAAGTGGCAAGTGACAAGTGGCAAGATGGCACCGGCGCACGCGTGGCGTTCGTGTCACGTGTCACGTGTCACGTGTCACTCCCGCGCCTTCACGCTCATCGAGTTGCTGGTGGTGATTTCCATCCTCGGCATTCTTGCCGCGCTGACCGTGCCGGCGCTCAAAAATTTCGGCAAATCGGACGTCAACATCAGCGCCTCGCGGCAGTTGCTCGACGGCGTGGCGCGCGCACGCCAACTGGCCATCAGCCAGCGCACCACCGTCTATATGGTCTTCGTCCCGACGAATTTTTGGAACAGCAGTTCCCCGACCTGGTTCACCAGCCTGACGCCCGCCCAACAGATCGCCGCCACCAATCTGTGCGGCGAGCAATTGAGCGGCTACAACTTCGTCGCCTACGGCGCGATGGGCGATCAGCCGGGGCAGCACGCCTGGCATTATCTCGCGCCGTGGCAGACGCTGCCCGACGGCTCGTTCGTTGCGTTGCAAAAGTTTGTCGGCACCAACACCATTGTGGACCCAATCACCGGCGCGTCGTATCCCATTGGCCCATTCCGTTACACCAACAATATTCCGTTTCCCACCGAAACCGCCGCCAGCGGCGTTTTGCTGCCTTACCTTGCCTTCAACTATCTTGGCCAGTTGACGACTGAGCAGTTGTCACCCGTGCCGTTGACGCAGGACGAATACATCCCGCTCGCCCACGGCAGCGTGCTGCCCGCGATTGATCTCAACACCAAGGCGCTGCAGTTCGGCAGTCCCGACGTTTCGGAAACGCCGCCCGGCAACAGCACCAACGCCTACAACATCGTTCACATTGACTGGCTGACGGGCCGCGCGGTTTTGGAATATCACAAAATGGGACCATGAAAATTTCAAACAAAGTAACAAGTGACCAGCCTACGCTCAGCAGCTTCGGCGCGGCAGGCAAGTGGCAGGTGACACGAAAAAGCAGGGCGGTAAATCCTGTCACGTGTCACGTGTCACGTGTCACGTGCCGCGGCTTCACGATGGTCGAGATTGCCATCAGTCTGGCGATCATCGGCATTGCGCTCGTCGCCATCATCGGCGTGCTGCCCATCGGCATGCGCACCCAGCGCGACAACCGCGAGGAAACCATCATCAACCAGGACGCGACCGTGTTCATCGAAGCCATCCGCAACGGCGCGCGCGGGCTGGATGATTTGACCAATTACGTTTATGCCATCACGAATTCCTGGACGCTGTATAACGCCGATGGCTCTGTGGACCATTCCGGCGTAAACGGCTATACTTACACCGCTGCTTCCGCGTACGGAACGCCTGTTCCTTTCATGGCACTCACAAACGGCGCTAACATCGTCGGCCTGTTAAGCACGCCGGAATTTACCACCAACTCCAGCGGCAACTTTTTGCCGATTTCCACTTTGTTCAGTAACAATGGTTACAGCAATCATGTCGTCGCCTATGTCCGCTCGTTGAGCGGGCCGGCGGTCGAGAAACCGCCGCAGGACAATCTCATCATCCAGGCCGATGCTTTTGCCTACCGCATCCTGTGCGTCAATGCGCCGGTGGCGAGGGACACAAACGCGCTGGCACTGAGCCTGCCTTACGGCATTTACGATAAACAACTCGCCGCCAGCCTGCGGGAGCTGCGGCTGACGTTTCTCTGGCCGCAACTGCCCAATGGCAGCTTGGGCGCCGGTCGCCAGACCTTTCGCACGATGGTCGCCGGGCAAATGACACAGATGTTAACCATTACCAATGGCCAATGGTTGTATTTTTACCAGCCGCAATCCTTTACCAACGTCGTCACCGCCCAGTGAACACGAAATTTCAAATTGCCGATGCACCGGGTGGGGCGGTCAGTCCTCTGACCGCCGCTCGTTCGCAAGCTGGCAACGGCGCGCAGGGGACTGCGCGCCCTACCATCACATTTCGCATTTCGCATTTCGCACTTCGCACTTCGCCCGCTTTTTCCCTCGTCGAGGTCCTGGTGGTCATCACGTTGTTGTCGCTCATCGTGCTGGCGTTGATGGCGGTGTTCAACAGCACGCAGACGGCGTTTCGCGCCAGCGTCACGCAAACCGACGTGCTGGAAGGCGGCCGCGCAACGATGGACCTGATGACGGCGGATTTGCGGCAGATGACGCCGTCGCTCGGCGGCAGCAACGCGTTTGTCGACGTTTATGACCCCCAGGAACCGGTCAATTTTTACGTCAACACCAATTCCAACCAGCCGCTCGTGCAATCCCTGGTCGGCGTCAGCAATCCGAACACTCAACGAACCAACGTGCTGGAAGACTTTTTCGTTTTGAGCCGCGGCAACCTGAACGGCAGTCTGACCTGGTTCGGCACGGGTTACGCGGTCTATGTCTCGCCAACCAATCTGTATTCGCTTTACCGTTTTTACATGACCACGAACGTCGCCGCCGCCAATCCACAGACGCTCTTCACCAACTTTACTCATGCGGTCTGGGACGGTTCCTTTACCAACTGGAGCCATTTGCTGGACGGGGTGGTGGATTTGACCGTGCACGCCTACGACACCAACGGCGTCTGGATGACGAACGGCTACGCCCTCGGATATACCAACACCGCGAAAAACGTCCTCTTTCTGCCGTCCGCTTTGGGCCAGACCGGCTATTGCATGTTCAGCAACACATTGCCCGCGGCCGTTGAGATTGAACTGGGCGTGCTCGAAGACCGCACGCTCCAGCGTGCTGCAACCTGGCCGAACGGTTCCCTTTCCCAAAGCAACTATCTCGCGCTGCAGGCCGGCAAGGTTCACATTTTCCGCCAGCGCGTGACCGTTCCCAACGTTGACTCCTCGGCTTACCAATGAGAACAAAAAGTGACATGTGGCAAGTGACAAGTGACAAGATGGAACGTGCGACGCATCCGTGTCACGTGTCACCTGTCACGTGTCACTCTCGGCAGGGCATGGCCCTGGTCACCACGCTGATTCTGCTCTCCGTGACGCTCATCATGGCCGTCGCCTTTCTGTCCATCAGCCGCCGCGAACGCAACGCCGTCACCACCACCACCGACACCGCCAGCGCCCGGCTGGCCACCGACGCCGCGCTCGCCAATGCCGAGGCGCAAATCGTCGTCAACATCTTTGCCACCACCAACGTCGCCGCCTACAACTTCGGCCTGCTCGTCTCCACCAATTACATCAACGGGTTTGGCTTCGTGCCCAACAGTGCGAATCCCACCAACGTCAATTACAATGATCCAAGCGGCGCTCCCATCACTGGCAACAACCTGATCCAGAACATCGCCAATCTGTATTATCTCCCGCGCGCCCCGGTTTATCTGATCAACCTGGTCACGCACACAAATGAAAACCGCTTTTACCTCGACCTCAACCGCAATGCTGTGGACGACCCCAACGGCTGGGTGACGAATCTGGACAACACCGGGGCCGGTCTCGGGACCGCCAGTTTTCAAGTCGGCGACCCGGAATGGATTGGCGTGCTGGACCACCCTGACGCGCCGCACGGGCCGAACAACCGGTTCGTGGCGCGCTACGCTTTCATCGCCGTGCCCGTCGGCAACACCCTCGACATCAACGCCATTCATAATCAGGTTTTTGACGAAGGCACCGCACCTTCGCCGGGGACAATTATTACTGTTTATCCGGGAACAGATGGGTTTTTCCGCAACGAAGGCGTCGGCAGTTGGGAAATCAATCTGGCCGCGTTTCTGGCGGACTTGAATACCAACGAGTGGGGTCAAAGTGTCGGCTCAAGCGGTCCAACTCTACCACCGCCACCACCTGGTTCAGCGAACTATTACCAATACGATGAACCTCTTGGAAATGCCAACCAAGGTCTGGCCTTTGACGACGCCCGCGCGCTGCTGGCTTATCGTTACGCAAACAATTACAACTCGCTCGCCTCGGTGGACAGTTTATATGGTGGTGCTGCTGGTTCCGGACACTTCGCGTTCTTAAACGACAACATTGACGGCTACTCGGACGGGCCGTTGATGACCGGCTTTCAATTGCCCGGTGATGTGACGAGTCCGCGTTTGAATGACTATCCGTCTTTGCCTTGGGCCGGTGCGGACAATACGAACCAGTTCTTCACGGTGGAGGAATTGTTCAACACCAACGAAACCGCCACTTTTGGCAGTGACTTGCTCAACGCCGGCGCGAGCTTTTTCGGCGGGACCACCAATTCCACCTACGACCGCTACACATTTTACCGGATGCTCGATGAACTCGGTTCCGATTCCGCGCCGGAATCCGGCAAAATCAATCTCAATTACTCCAACGCCGTCGTTCAAACCGACTTCAGCGGGATTGCCACCAACATCGCCATCGTGCCCAACGCGGAAACCAATTTCATGGCGTGGACCCCGACTAATTTCTTCCTGGTAGCCGCCGACCGGCTGCTGCAGCTTTACACGACGAACTGGTTCCGGTCAAATCCGTCGAATTATCTCATCACCTACTACGGCGTCGCCACCAATTATTATCATTACTACACTAACAACTCCGGCTTCCTTGTCATTGTCACCAACGACCCAACCGGATTGGGCCTGACCAACATTCCCTTTTTTGGCATGACCAACCAGGTGCCCGCGTTTGGCATCACGAACATTCCCGTCGTGATAAACAGCAACTTTGTCTATACACCCGCCGTCAACCGCCTGCTCCAGCTTGCCGCCAACATCTATGACGCGGTTTACTACACCAACCATTTCTTTCCGGTTTCGGGAAGCTTCTCCAGCGCGTATCTGCCCAGTGTGTTCCGGCCCATCTTTAATGTGACGAACGAGTTAAATTTCAATGGAGTGGTCGTGAAGGATGTTTATATCTGCGGGTTTAGTGAATTAACCGAGCGGGTAGATGTTACCGAACCCGACGCGCCTTTGTCGGTGCCGTATAATCTGGCAAATCGGGCTGTTTTGGATAGTCTCAATCCGGGAATTCACAGCGGCGCTTCGGCCATCAACGTGTTCGGCGTGCCGATGATTATCGGCGCCAAGAAGGGGTTTCCGAACTTCAACGAGTTTTACATGGAGAGCACCTTCCAGCTCACGCGCAAGCTGATGGTCACCCGCTCGGACACCAATGTGACATTGAGCACGACCTTTAATAATTACGAGATGTTCAACCTGAGTCTCAACAACCAATTCGGCGTGGAGTGCTGGAATTCCTACCGTTCCAATTACACCCGGCCGATTGACATTTACGTGACCAACTTTCTGGTCATGACGCTGATCAACGATGAGAATTTCAGCTACACCACCAATCTGACTGCCGGCAGTTCGCTGCTAATCGGTCCCAGCACCACCAACCTCGTCTGGCCGGGTTATACCAATTCCATTAATCCTGTTTTGTCCCCCGGTTCGTTCCAGATTCCGCTGGCGACGAATTTTGCCGCCGTGCCGGTTTCCACGTATCGCTTCAACAGCGGCAACCCCTTCCTGACCACCAATGTGAGTTTGCCGTTTGAAACGGGCAACACCGGCTTTGGAACGCTTCCACAACCGCATTGGGGCCTGACGATGACCAACAACCTGCAGGTCGTCATGGTGGATGATGCCACCGGGCGATTGATTGATTATGTGCAGTTGAGCGGGCCGAACAGCATCCGCGATTTGCTTGCGGAAATCCTGAGGGGGTATGACACGGTAGGCTCAGGAAGCGATACCGCATATAATAATCAATGGGACACGAATGTAATTAACAATGTCCCTGCCGGGGTCGCCAACCAGTTAAATGTTTCACAGGGGTTGGGAATTCCAGCTTATGACGCGGCCCATTGGAGCCAGGATGAAAAGATGGCTTATGACCAGATGAATGCCTTTCTTGTCTTCCTGAGTGGCGCGACTACTCCTTTGCTTACGCCGGCTGATCTTCCTGGCTATAAGCCTGACCCGACTCAACTCGGCATCGCGGAAACGACCAATAACATGCAGGCGCCTTACACGCCTTCGGCACTCGTCGTCCAGGACATCGCCTGGCAGGCGAACGATCCGCTGGTGCATTACATGGCCGGCGATTTGATTAATGCCACCGCCGGCAGTGGGTTGCAGATCTATACGAATTGGCCGTGGAATCTGGGCAAGTTGAACCAGCGTTACCAGCCGTGGGGCGGGAATCCTTCGACGGGCGTGGGCACCAACCTGTTGGCGGTCAAAGATCCGCTGGTTTATTGCTCGGATGATTGGAATTTCCCCACGAACAAGCTCCCGACGGTTGGCTGGCTGGGCCGTATTCATCGCGGCACGCCTTGGCAGACGGTCTATCTCAAGGCCTCGGACATCTTGTCTTATCCAAACGATTTTGGCGCTTACGGCAGTAGTGGCCCCAACGTCTGGGTTGTGTGGACGGGCAACTTGAACCCGTTTGAAGTCACGAACACCGCGCCGAAGCAGGACCGGCTGTTGTTCGACCTTTTCACCACCGCGTTCAACGACAACGCCATGCGCGGCCAGCTTTCAGTCAACCAGCCGCATCTGGCAGCGTGGTCGGCCCTGTTCAGCGGCGTCATGGCGCTTTCCAATAATGCGCCCGATGCGGTCATTAACGTCTCCAGCCAGGGCGCCAGTTCGATGACGAATTTCACGGCCTTCCCGATTTCCCCGGCGGGACTGGGCACAAACTCGGCGATGTGGCAATTGTGGAATGGCATCGCCCAGTCGCGCGCCGCCGTTTCCAACATTGACGGCATAACCGGCGCCTTTGAGCACGCCGGCGATATTTGCTTCGTGCCGCAACTGACGGAGCAGTCGCCCTTCCTTCATTTGAGCAACTACGTGAATAACGCGTGGGTGAGCGATGCAATCCAGAAGGACAAGGGCATCAGTGATGAGATGTATGAATGGCTGCCACAGCAGGTGATGTCGCTGCTGCGTGAAGGTTCGCCGCGGTATGTGATTTATTGCTACGGCCAGGCGTTGAAGCCGGCGCCGAATTCGCTGGTGACCAGCAGCGCCTATTTCGGCATGTGCACGAATTACCAGGTGGTGGCGGAGAGCGCCGCGCGCGCGGTCGTGCGCGTGGAAGGCGCGGGCACGCCCACGCCGCACGTGGTGGTGGAGAGCTACAACCCTTTGCCCCCGGATTAATGACAAGACACAAAGACATGAAGATGAGATGCGAAAACAATCTGGTAGGGACGCGCTGCCGCGCGTCCTGGTCCCGCAATGCGGGATCGGCCCTACCGGTTGCCACTGGACCGATATGAAAGCAGGAAACAGGAGTGGGGAGTTGGGAGTTGGTGGAACATTTGCCCGTTCCCTGACTGCCATCTCCGATCTCCGATTTTGCATCCTCGCTTTGTTGACAGTCGTATGACATATTAACCAGCCAATTTTATGCGTTCGCGCCCATGGATTTGGATTTTGTTGTGCCTGCTGCTTGCGACGGGCGCGTGGCTTCTCTGGTTGCACGGAAATGGCAGGGGCGGCTTGCCGAACCGTCCGCACGAAGCGGTGGCCACGGCCCCGACCGGCGCCCAAGCCCGGCCCTTCACCATTCTTTCGACCAACAACGTTCAGGCCGCCACCGCCGCCACGGCCAGGGCAAACCAATTCCACTGGCGTCTGTCCAACACAACCAAGACCATCGGCGAACTGACGGGCGATCCGCACGCGATTCTGCTGGCGAACGCGCTGATTGACACCAGCGCAAAGTTAAATCTTGCGATTCCGAAAAACTTGCAGGCGCCGAGTGAGCCGGGCGCTTACATCGTCCAGGCCAGCGGACCGGTTGACAACGCCTTCCGGGCGCTGCTGGCGGCGGCGGGCGCGCAAATTGTTTCCTACATCCCGAACAACGCCTACCTCGTGACGGTTTCCAGCAGCGGCGCCAATGCGCTGGCGGGAAATCCGATGACGCAAGCGGTGATTCCCTATGAGCCGTATTACAAAATTTCGTCGTCAATGCCCGTAACGATTGAACGAAAAACGTCTGCCTGGACGCCAATCGAAGCGCGCCCGGCGGCGCAGACTTCACTGCTTGACTTGGCCGTGGGCCAAAAGCCGCTGCCTGCGGGAATGTATTTGACGCTCGGTTTGTTCAACGATGGCGTGATGGCAACGGTCGCACAGATCGAAAAGCTCGGCGGCCGGATTGTCGCGCGGGAAGATTCGCCATTTGGTCCGTTGGTGCGCGTGCAGCCGCCGGCGGATTGGGTTGTGCTGGCTGCGTTGCCCGGCGTGCACATTGTTGAACCTTCTTACAAGCGCGCCCCGGCGAATGATTTGTCGCGGGCAAGAGTGGGGGTGGCTGCTGATACGCAAACGCAGACGAATTATTTCGGGCTAACCGGCAAGCATGTGCTCGTGGAAGTGAACGACTCGGGCATTGACGCGACGCATCCTGATTTCGATGCGGGCGGCGGTGGTCCGGTCCGGGTGATCGGTGATCTGGCGACGAGTTTGGTTGACACGGACGGCCACGGCACGCACGTGGCGGGCATCATTGCCGGTGACGGCACGGAATCCACGACCGTTACCAACGCGCAAGGGCCACCAGGTTACATCATGCCCGCCGTGACCAACCAATTTCGCGGCATGGCGCCGGCGGCCACATTGTATTCCGTCGGTTTTTTAAGCGGTGATGACACCAATTTCATTTCCGACCGTTATTTGCAGGAGACCCCGGCGCGGACGAACGCGCTCATTTCCAACAACAGTTGGAACTTTGACGGCGACACCGTCTACGATCTGGAGGCGGCGAGCTACGACGCGGCGGTGCGCGACGCGCTGCCGCAAGTGACCGGCTCGCAGCCGGTGCTGTTTGTGTTCGCGGCGGGCAACCTGGGCAATGGTGACGACGGAAACTCTCCCGGCAGCGGCACTCCGGACAGCATTGAATCGCCCGCCACGGCCAAAAACGTCATCACCGTGGGCGCCATCCAAGAGCTCCGCAACATCACCAATGCAGTGACCAACGCGGACGGCACCATCAGCGAGCCCTGGAAAACGAACACCAGCACCACTTTTCGCATCGCCGGTCTTTCCAGCCGCGGCAACGTCGGCATTGGCACCGAAGGCACGTTCGGGCGTTACAAACCGGACGTGGTCGCGCCGGGAACCTCCATTATTTCCACCCGCTCCAGCCAGTGGGACATCGGAACCTATTTCTTTCAAAGTCCGACCAATATCGCCGTGCGGGATATCTCCGTGACCGTGCAGACAAATACGCTGGCGGGACCTCTTAGATTCCCCAAAATCTCAACCAACACGGTGGGCGTCACCATCCAGTTGTCCCCCAACGCGCGTTCGCCATTTCCCTTCCCCACCGATCTGCCGATTTATTTCGCATTGGCGGGTGTGACGACCTACTCCGGCCCCGTCATCAATCAGCTTTCGATACCGCCGGACGGCGGCCTGGGCATCCCGGACATACTCAGCACGGAAAAAACTTACGCTTTCAATTATGCCATCAGCAACACCACCCCCGAACCCATCGATCTCGACATCCTCCTCGACACCATCACGACGAACAACCCCGGAAATTATTTTTTGGTGTATAGCAATCTGGACCAGTCCCTCGGCTCGAACAATCTGTCCAGCACCGGGCCGGGGCCGTATTACCGTTATGAAACCGGCACGAGCATGTCGGCGGCGGATGTGTCGGGCGTGCTGGCGCTGATGCAGGATTACTTCACCAACACGCTGCAAACCATCCCCAGCCCGGCGCTGCTCAAGGCCATGCTCATCAATGGTGCGCGCTCGACGGATGCTTCCTACTACAATTTCCAAGCCCAAAACGCCACCATCAACTTCGAAGGTTGGGGATTGATCAATCTGCCGTCTTCTCTGCCGTTGGGCGTGACCAACCAGATCGGCGCGGATTGCTCCAGCTTTTTCATTGACCAAAACCCGACCAACGCGCTGGCCACCGGCGACAGCCACACGTTCACGGTGACCGTCAACACCAATGCGGCCAACCTGCCGTTGCGCGTGACGCTGGTATGGACCGACCCGCCCGGCGACCCCGCCGCCGCCATCAAGCTCGTCAACAACCTCGACCTGGTGGTCAGCAACGGAGACAGTTCGACCGGTCCGGCCCTCTTTTATGGCAACGACATCCCGGAAGCGAGCATCTACAACTTTCCAGAAGGCACAAACACCCCGGCCAAACTCGATGCCATCAACAACGTCGAGAATGTGTTCATCTCGCCGACGCTGGGCACTACTTATTACATCACCGTCGTCGGGCGCGAAGTGAACGTCAATGCCGTCACCGCCCAGACCAACATCGCTGCCGGCGTTTATGCGCCCAACGTCGTGCAGGATTTCGCCTTGGTCGTTTCCTCCGGCGCGGGCGAGGTGACCAACGCGCTGACGGTGACCGACAACGGCGTCGATCGTTCCGCATCCACGACCGGCCAGCAAGTCAGTTTTCTGGGCGCGACCAATTCGCCGCTGCTCAACCAGTTCGTCGGGGCGAACACGCCGCTCCTGGGCACGAACACCGTTCCCATCGGTACCATTTCGGTGCTGGACACGAACGGCGTTCCCGTCGGTAACATTCCCGGCTTTGCGACCAATGCCATCGTCACGGTTGGCATGACCAACCAATGGCATTTTTACGTGATCACCAATCCGGTCAGTGGAGCCGCCAATGTGACCAACGCCGCGTTCATCACCTTCCTGCCGGACACGCTTTCCATCCCGCGCATGGGAGTTTATTCAGATGTCAATGCCACGCGGCCCGAAGCGGACATTGACCTTTACGTGACCACGGATTCGACGCTGACGAATCTGAATCCGGCGGCGATTTCCAACTGCGTCCACGGCACACAGGTCGGACTATCAGCGGGCGGCGTCTTCAACGGCGCATCCCTCAGCCGTGGCGGCACGGAGTTCGTCGTGGATATCGGTTCCCACCCCGGCCAGGTTTATTACGTCGGCGTGAAATCGGAAACCCAGATGGCGTCGGAATATGACTTTCTGCCCATCTTCACCTCCATACCGTTCAGCCAGATGCAAAACGGCAATCAAGTCGTTAACGGGCAGCTCATCCCGGTCAACATTCCCGACGGCACTCCGAAGCATCCGGGCATCGCTTACATTTTCGGGCTGGCCATTTATCCGATGACCGTGGGTCAGACCGTCGTGACCAACCAGATTGTGCACCAGAACTTCGGCGACCTCATCGGCACGCTCAACCACAACGGCGTCCGGACCGTGCTGAACAACCACGATTCGCTCGGCAATCCGCCGGGGCCTTACGCTTTTTTGTACGACGACAGCGGTTCGGGCAATTTCCCCGGCTCGCACAAATCCGACGGACCGGGCAGCTTGCAGAACTTCACCGGCACACAGGGCATTGGCCCGTGGATGCTGGCCGAAGTGGATAATTCGCTGACCCAAACTGGTTCCGTAATGAACTTCAATCTGACGATTGTGCCGCATAAAGACCTCACCCACGGCGTCAATGTCACCGCCCTGCCGCGCAGTTTCTCCCCACCCGTATTCATTGATGTGCCGGTGGGCTACACCAATCTCACCGTGTTTGCGACGAATTTGCCGCCCTCCTCTGTGCCGCCGCTCGAACTGTTTGTCAAACTAGGTTCCCCACCGACTTTGGCGGACACGAATTTCGAGGTGTTGCTGAACAACCCCGGCCCGTTGGGCCCGGGTAACTCGATTTCTATCGGTCCACCCCTCACGCCGGGACGTTATTTCGTCAGCATTTTCAATCCCGACAACATTGCGCATGATGCGTATTTGATCGCCACGCTGAGTTTCTCGGCCGCGGCGGTTGAAACGGTGGATTTCCGTTCGAGCGGGCCGGTGCCGATTTTGGATGACGCGGTGACGTATGCCACCATTACCAACAATAGCCGTGCGGATTTGATCCAGAATTTCAACGTCGGCCTGCGCGTGGACCATCCGCGCATTTCGGACCTGGTGTTTCATTTGATCAGCCCGGACGGCACACGGTATCTGCTGATGGAAAATCGCGGCGGCACCAGCACCAACGGCTGCGGCGCGACCATCATCAACAGTTTCTTCGGGCCGGCGTCGTCGGCCGGCGGACAGAAAGCCGTCACCAACATTCTTAATACCGGCCAGACCTCCGGCTCGTTCATCGTCAACTACAATTTCTTCCCGGTTCCCGACCAGATGACCATATATGCCTCAGCCAATCCCGCTGATTTTTCACTCAGCAGCCCGACTCTGATCACGAACACCGGCTTCATCAATCTCAGCAGCCAATTCAGCCTTCCGTACAATTCGCCTTCGGGGTTCCTGACCATCATCATGAACCAGTTCGGCAATACGAACCCGGGCACGGCCTGGAATTACACCGCCAGCGGATACCAGACCAACTACCTTTACCTCGCGTTCACCGAGAACACGAACCGGACGACCACGCCCATCAAATTCGCGCCGCCGCCGTTTGTGCCCCCAATTTTCTCGACCAATCTCAACTTCGGCGGTTGGGAATCCGCGGCGGTGGGCGATTATGTGGCTCCCACGAACGTGGCCGGCTGGGACGTGATTTCCAACCAGGTGAGCGTGGTCTTTGACCCGCCCAATGCCCAGGTCCCGCCCCTGTTTTTGGCGCTGGCGAATGGGACCATCACCACCAACCTACCCACCACCATCGGTACCAAATACACCCTCACTTACGGCTATCGCGGGCCGGGCATCGTCGGCTGGTGGCGCGGCGAGAACAACACCTTGGATGAACTGGGGGTTAATAATGGAATCGCGGGACCGGGTCTTACCTATGGCGCTGCAGAGGTGGATCAGGGTTTCGTATTCAACAACACCAACGCTTATGTGAAAATCTCCAACAGCCCGTCACTCAACGTCGGCGCGGGGCCGGGACTGACCTTGGAGGCGTGGATTAATCCCACCAACGTGACCAGTGCCCATCCCATCTTCGAGTGGAACAGCAACAGCACTAATCAATTCCTCAAGCCGCCCGTCGGAGTGCGTCTGTGGATAATACCTGGCGGCATTCTTTACGCCAACCTCGCGGATCCTTCCGGCGGGTCGCACCCTATTCAAACATTTCCAAACGCGATTTCGGCGAATGTTTTTCAACACGTGGCGCTGACTTACAACCGTACGACCGGGCAGGCTGTCCTCTATACGAATGGTGCCGTTGCTGCCATCGCCGGTTTGGGGGTTTTTGTCCCGCAAACAACCAACACCTTATGGTTGGGGTGGAGTCCCGGCAACTCACCCGACGGCCAACCCGTCGGCGGCGGCCCCAGCTTTTTGGGTGGCATGCTGGACGAACCCAGCGTCTATAATCGCGCCTTGTCGGCGAGTGAAATCAAGGCCATTCACGACCTTGGCAGCACCGGCAAATTCGATCGCAACCCCGAGATTCCGGCTCCGCAAAACCTCGCCGAGGCCAGCGTCACCATCCCCGGGGTCAACTCCACCGTGGTTTATGGCGACAATACCAACTGGCAGATTGGGGGCGTGACCTTCACGGCCATTTCGAACCAGACATCGCTGGTCATCACCGGACTTGAACCGGGGATTTTGCTGGATTCCTTCGTCCTTTCAGCGGCGGGCAGCGGCAATAATCTTTATTACCAGCCGGAAGAGGACATCAGCAGCATCAACAACCAGAGCGCCTTCGGCACGTGGACCTTGGAAATTCAGGATGACCGCGCCGGCGCATACGTTGTGAACGGTCCGCCCATGCTCCAGAGCTGGCAACTGGAGTTCGTCTTTGCGAACACCAATTTCATACCGGGGCCGCCTAACCTGGTTGGCGGCCAGCCGCAAACGAACACCATCCTCCCCGGCGGTGTCGCGTATTTCGGCGTCCCCGTGCCGACGAATGCGGATTTTGCCACGAACATCCTTCTTTTCTCCACCGGCCCGAAGAATATCTGGTTCGATACGAACAATCCGCCCACGACCAACGTCTTTTTATTCAGCGGCACCAATGGGTCGTACACCTTGTCAACGACCGGCACCCCGCCGACGAACCTCGTGCCCGGCTCGATTTATTACATCGGCGAGCAAAACACGAACAGCTTTCCCATCACCAATGCCTTCGAAGTGGATTTTCATTTGTTGAATCCGGGCAATCCGGCCACCAATCCGATTGTCATCTCCGGCATTATCGCCACCAACATCGGGGGGAAGTTCGGTTTCCTGCTCATCTGGTATGCGCCGACCAATGACATTTTCCTGGTGCAATGGACGGGCGACCTCAATCAGCCCATCATATGGAACACCTTCAGCAACATCATCACTTACCCCGGCCCGCCGCCGCCACCGACCAATGGCATCGGACAGTTCAGATTCTTCGACGACGGTTCGCAGTTCCCGTTCGGCCCCACGCGCTTTTACCGGTTGTTGCTGGTGACCAGTCTCGGCAACGGGGTGGCGCAAACGAACATCGTTGCGCCCGGCAGCGTCAACTTCTTTTTGGTCAACGTGCCGACCAACGCGGTTTTTGCGACCAACCTGCTGCTCTTCGCCACCGGGCCGGTGAACCTGCTGTTCAACGAGGCCTCGCCGCCAACGGTGACGGGCACGGGCGACTACACGCTGCTGGCGGGCGCGACAAATGGCCTTTCCATTTTGAGCGACACCAGCGCGCCGACGAACATCGTGCCCGGCGGGCTTTACTGGCTCGGCGTGCAAAACACGAACAGCTTCGCCGTCACCAACGCCATCGAGGTGGATTTTGACTTGCTGTCCGGTTTGCCCACCATCATCACGCTCACCAACCGCATTCCTTACCTCACCTCCAATTCCGGCGCCGGCAGTGCCACGGATTATTACCTTTACCGGGTCACACCCGCCGCGGCGCGCGTGCAATTCGAAGTGGACAACCCCAGCGGCGATGTCACCCTGGTCGCGCGGTTCGGGCTGCCTCCGCCCAGTCTCGCCACTTTCGATTACCTCAGTGAAAATCCGTACACGAACGGCGAGTTGATCGTGGTGCTGACCAATTCCACGCCGGTGGCGCTGGCGCCGGGCAATTGGTATCTGTCCGTCGTCAATATTTCCGGCGCGCCGGTCACCTACTCCGTCATGGCGACCGAGTGGCCCGCCACCGGCCGGCCAATCAACATCACCGGCGTCCAGTACACGCCGCCGGTCGGCACCAACAGCGGCGATTTCTGCATCACCTGGGATTCGTTGCCCGGCGTTTATTACTACGTCCAGGGGATAACCGACTTGACGACCACGAACTGGGTCACGGTTTCGCCGACGATTCTGGCCACGACCAATGTCACCACTTATTGCGTCACCCTGCCATCACCGTACAATTTCTTCCAGGTCGTGGAGGGCATTGTCGTGAACAATTACGCGCCGCCGCCGGTCGTTTCCGTCACGACGCAGACCAATGGCGATTTCCTGTTGCAATGGCGGGGACCGGCCACCTTCGGTTATCAGGTGCAGTGGACCTCTTCGCTCGGGCCGCCGATTGTTTGGACCACAGTGCCGGGTGTCATCACCTCGAACACCGGCCTGTTCACATTCCTGGACGACGGTTCGCTGACCGGCGGGCTGGGACCGATCCGTTTCTACCAGCTCATTGTATTGCCCTAGCGGGGCGCTTTTCGGGCGCAAAGGTGGTGTCCTGATTTGTGTTGTAGTGTCGGCGACCTGCCCCGACATCGGATGTCGGGGTGAATGCGCCGATTCATTCGAGCCACAGGCTCGACGCTACAGCAAATCAGGACACTGCCGCTCACAACTCTTGCTTTGCTTTCGCCGCGGTTTTGAATACGCTTGCCGGTTGATTTGAATTGAAAATTCGCGGTCATGAGCAAGGAATTCATCCGCATCGGCGGCGCGCGTGAGCATAATCTCAAAAACCTCACGCTGAACATCCCGCGCGACCGGCTGGTGGTCATCACCGGCCTGAGCGGGAGTGGCAAATCGTCGCTCGCGTTCGACACGATTTACGCCGAGGGCCAGCGTAAATACGTCGAGAGCCTCTCCGCCTACGCCCGGCAGTTTCTCGACCAGATGCAGAAGCCGGAGGTGGACTTCATCGAAGGCCTGTCGCCGGCCATCGCCATCGAACAGCGCAGTTCCGGCTCCAGCCCGCGCTCCATCATCGCCACCACCACCGAGATTTACGATTACCTCCGCCTGCTCTACGCGCACATCGGCAAACCCCATTGCCCGGACACCGGCGTGCCCATCGTCTCGCAGACCACCAGCGATATCGTGGACAAAATCCTCGCGCTGCCGCCCAAAACCAAAGTAATGCTCCTCGCGCCGGTCGTCCGCCGGCAAAAGGGCGAGTTCCGCGACGTCATCGAACGCCTGGCGCGCGAGGGCTTCGTCCGCGCCCGGGTGGACGGCGAATTCGTCGAACTGGAAGCCAATACCCGCGTCAAACTCGACAAGAAAAAGTTCCACACCATCGAGGCGGTCGTGGACCGGCTGGTGATTGACGGGAAAATCCGCGTGCGGCTGACCGATTCGGTGGAAACCGCGCTGCGCTGGGGCGAAGGTGTGATGTTTACGCTGCACCAGTTGCCGGAGAAGTCAGCGGTCAGCAGTCAGTCGTCCGCAGCAAAGACTACTGACCACAGACTACGAACTACTGACTCGGCATCATGGGTCGAAACCCTGCATTCCAACAAAATGTGTTCGCCCGCGACGGGCAAAAGTTTTGATCCGCCCACGCCGAAACATTTTTCGTTCAACGCCCCGGCGGGGGCCTGTCCGGTCTGCCACGGCCTCGGCCAGAAAATGATTTTTGACGAGAGCCTCGTCGTGCCCGACCCGGAGCAGCCGCTCGACGGCGCCATCCAGCCGTGGCGGCGGGCGGGCAAACGGATGAATATTTATTACAAGGCCATGCTGCGCTCGGTCGCAGCCCATTTCAACGTCAACCTGGAAACGCCCTGGAAAAATCTGCCGGACGATTTCAAAAAGGTTTTGCTGCATGGTTCGGGCGAGGACGACGTTGATTTTCATTTCTGGCGCGCGGGCAGCCAGCACACCATCAGCCGCCCGTTCGAGGGCGTGCTGCCGAACCTGGAACGGCTGTTCACCGAAAGTGAAAGCGAATTCGTCCGCAATCGCATCAAACCCTATATGAGCCCGCAGTTCTGCGATGTGTGCAAAGGCAAACGGCTCAAACCGGAAATCCTGGCCGTGACGCTGGGAACAGAGGAGGACGTATTGCGGGTTACGTGTTCCGTCAAGCAGCGGGGGGAACGGGCAGAGATACTCGACTCAACACGTAATACGCAACACGCTTCGCGAAAAACCAGACAAGTTGCCATCCCGGGTTTCTCGATCATGGACGTCTGCGCGCTACCGGTGGAAAAGGCCGACGAATTTTTCGCCAATCTCAGGCTCACGGAATTCGAGGAGAAAATCGCGCATGAGGTCATCAAGGAAATCCGCGCGCGGCTGGGATTCCTGAAAAACGTCGGCCTCGGCTATCTCACTCTCGACCGCGAGAGCAGCACGCTCTCCGGCGGCGAGGCCCAACGCATCCGGCTCGCCACGCAAATCGGCGCGGGCCTCGTCGGTGTGCTCTACATCCTGGACGAACCGAGCATCGGCCTGCACCAGCGCGACAATAACCGCCTGCTGGCCACGCTCAAAGGACTGCGCGACCTCGGCAACACCGTGCTCGTGGTTGAGCATGACGCCGAAACGATCCGGCAGGCGGATTACATCGTTGACCTCGGCCCCGGCGCGGGCGTTCATGGCGGCGAACTGGTGGCGGCAGGCGCGTTGCCGGAAATTTTGAAAAATCCGAATTCGCTCACCGCGAAATATCTCACCGGTGAACTGACGATTCCCATTCCGAAAAAGCGCCTGGCGCCGTCCCAAGACCGCGGCTGGCTGGAGGTGCTCGGCGCGAAGGAAAACAATCTGCACAACATTGACGCGCGGATCCCGCTGGGCACGTTCACCTGTGTCACCGGCGTAAGCGGTTCGGGCAAGAGCACGCTGGTGGCTGACATCTTGTGCCGCGCGCTGTTCCGCAAATTTTACGGCTCCAAGGAAACGCCGGGCGCGCATCGCGCGCTCAGGGGCTATGAGAACCTGGACAAGGTCATCGTGATTGACCAGACGCCGATTGGCCGCACGCCCCGCAGCAACCCGGCCACCTACACCGGCATGTTCAATCACATCCGCGATTTGTTCGCGAAACTGCCGGCAGCGAAAATCCGCGGTTATGCTCCGGGACGGTTCAGCTTCAATGTCAAGGGCGGCCGCTGCGAAAAGTGCGAAGGTGATGGCTTGATTAAAATTGAAATGAATTTTCTGCCGCCGGTTTATGTGACGTGCGAGGCGTGCGGCGGCAAACGTTACAACCGCGAAACGCTCGAAATCACTTACAAGGGCAAAAACATCGCCGACGTGCTGGCCATGACGGTGGACGAGGCGGTGACCTTTTTCCGCGCCGTGCCGCAGATTTACGAGCCGCTGCTGACGCTGGCCGAGGTCGGCCTCGGCTACATCGGGTTGGGGCAGGCGGCGACGACGTTGAGCGGCGGCGAGGCACAGCGCGTGAAATTGGCGGCCGAGTTGAGCCGCAAGGCGACCGGGCGCACGTTTTATATTCTGGACGAACCGACGACCGGCCTGCATTTCCATGACGTGGCTAAGCTGCTCGAAGTCCTGTTCAAACTGCGCAACGCCGGCAACACGCTTGTCGTCATCGAACACAACCTCGACGTCATCAAAACGGCGGATTGGATTATTGACCTTGGCCCGGAGGGCGGGGATGCCGGCGGCCGCATTGTCGCGCAGGGCCCGCCGGAAGCAGTGGCCCGTTGCGCCGAAAGTTTTACCGGTCAGTATTTGACCCGCGTTCTGCAGTCGTCGTGAATCAGTATTTATGAAAATAGCGTTGTTCGGCCTCACGGGAATAAAATTGGGCAAACACAATCTCAAAGACCCGCGCTTTGACGAGGCCGACAAACTGGTCGAGGCCCAGAAGAAAACCCATGCGCAGGTGGACGTGGTGGGCGACGACCAGCTTTTGGATGCCGACGCAATCCTCGTGTCGCAGGTAGGCCGGGCGGACATGATTTTGAAAGACCTGGAGTTTGTGGAGACGCGCCTGGGCCGCGACCCACAACCCGCCGAGCGCCAGGCACTGGAAAAAATCAAGACCCTCCTCGAACAGGAAAAATTCGTTTTTAATTCGGGATTGGGGCCACAGGATCTTCAAGCCGTCGCCGCCCACAGCTTTTTCACCGCCAACCCGATTGTGGTGGCCGAACCGCCGGATTTGGAAAATCCCGACGCCCTGCTGCTGCGCGCGTTTCGCGAGGCCGGCTACATCTGCTTTCTGACCGTTGGCGGCAAGGAGAACCGCGCCTGGCCGATCCGCAACGGCATCACGGCCTGGGATGCCGGCGGCACGATTCACACGGACATCCAGAAGGGTTTCATCCGCGCGGAAATCATCAGCTTCGCGGATTTCATCGCGGCGGGCGGCGAAACCCAGGCCAAACGCGCCGGCAAGATGCGGCTGGAGACGAAGCAATACGTCATGCAGGACTACGACCTGACCAACTTCCGGTTCAACAAATAAGCGCCGCGCCGGCGGGGAAAAGCCGCCGCCGGTGACGCCGGTCGCGCCTTTGATTGCCGCTCTGATTTGAAGGGTTTCTCCAGCAATTCCACGCCAGCCGGTTTCGGACTTGGCACTTCAACTGCTCGTGGTCTGATGATTTACCCATGAAAACAACCAGTCATCACGGTCAGGCAGTTGTCGGTCTGACCGGTTTTGGCCCGGACACTTCCAACGGGAAACAAGCCGAAACGGGTCGGCGCCAATCACACGACGGACTGGAACAACGCGTTGACGAATTGGAACAACAGGTCGCCAAACTTTCGGCCAAGAATGCCGAACTGGTTCGGGTCAACGAAGAGCTGGCCGACGCCCGCAGACAGTTGCAGACCCTGCTGGACAACATTCCGGACCGGATTTACTTCAAAGACACCCAATCCCGCTTCCTCAAGCTCAACCAGGCGCTCGCCAAGCGACTGGGCGTGGCGAACCCGGAACAGGCCATCGGCAAAACGGATTTTGATTTTCAACTCCGGGAGCGGGCCAAGGAATTCTATGCGGATGAGCAGCGGATCATGGAGACCGGCGAGGCTTTGATCAGCAAGACCGAGAAGCAGGTCATGCCCGGCGGTGAAACCGCCTGGACGTCCACCACCAAGGTGCCGATGCGGGACCCGGAGGGAAAGATCATCGGCCTGGTGGGCATCAACCGGGACATCACCCAGCAGAAACGGGCGGAGGAGGCGCTGCGCCAGAGCGACGAAAAGTTACGGCAATCCGCCATCCAGCTCGAACGCAGCAACCGCGAGTTGCAGGATTTTGCCTACGTCGCCTCGCACGACCTCCAGGAACCCCTCCGCAAAATCGTCGTCTTCGGCGAACGGCTCAAGGAAAAGAACGCCGACAAGTTTGGCACCCCATCGCTGGATTATCTGGACCGGATGCAGAAGGCGGCGGGGCGGATGCAGACCTTGATCAATGGCCTGCTGACGTTCTCCCGCGTCACCACCAAGGCCCAGCCATTTACGCCAGTTAATCTGGCGGAAGTGGCCAGCGGAGTGGTGGACGATTTGGAAGGCCGGATCGAACTGGTCAAGGGACGTGTCGAAGTGGGAACGCTGCCGGTCATCGACGCGGAACCATTGCAGATGCGCCAGTTGCTGCAAAACCTGGTCGGCAACGCGCTCAAGTTCCGCCGTCCCGAAGAGCCGCCCGTGGTGAAAGTCGAAGCGCAGATCATCCCCGACCCCGACACGCCCGACAAGAAGCTATGCCGGTTGACGGTGAGCGACAACTGCATTGGCTTTGACGAGAAATATGTGGACCGCATTTTCAATGTCTTCCAGCGGTTGCACACCCGGAATGAATACGAAGGGACGGGGATGGGGCTGGCCATAGTGAAGAAGATTGCGTTGTATCACGGCGGGGACGTCACCGCGAAGAGCAAACCGGGTGAGGGTTCCACTTTTATCCTGACGGTGCCTGTGGTCCACCCCAAAAAAACGCAGGACGAAATCAAAAACAAGGAAGACCAAACGCCGTAAATGGCTCTCTCACAAACCGGGTGGTCCGGTGGATTTCATCGCGGCGGGTGGCGAAACCCAGGCCAAGCGCGCCAACAAAATGCGGCTGGAAACGAAGTAATACGTCATGCAGGACTACGATCTGACGAACTTCCGGTTCAACAAATAAACGCCGCGGCGTCTTCATTTCCCGCTTTTTTCACTGCGCAGCGTCGTTTAAATTCGGGCGCATGGCGTTTCGTTGGCGATGGCTTTTGGTTTTGTCCGCGCTCGTTCTGGGCGGTGGACAACTTTCTGCCGCCGGCACGAAGGAGCATCGCGCCTATGCCGTCGCGGTGATCGCATTTCAGGACGAAATGTGGGGCCGGGCGGAGACGGAGCTCGCGCAGTTCGTTCAAAAATATCCCAAATCCATCAACGCGCCGGAGGCCGTGCTCTTGCAGGCACAGGCGGAATTCAAGCAGGGAAAGCTGACCAACGCCATCGCACTGCTTGATACGCGCAAAGCCGGGGCCGGTCATCTCGCCGACCAATACGTTTATTGGATTGGCGAAGCGCAATTTCAAAACGTGGACCTGGTGGCCGCGGCAGAAACGTTTATTTCGCTGGCGCGCGATTTTCCTGAATCATCCCTGCGGCTCCGGGCGGTGGTGGAGGCGGCGGCGGCGCTCGCGCAGACCAACGAGTGGCTACAGGTTGTGTCGTTGCTGGAAGAAACCAACGGCGTGTTTCAGCGCGCGGAGCAGCTGGACCCGGGGAACGAACACGTTTCAGACGGGCGTTTGCTGCTGGCGCGGGCGATGTCCGCCCAAAATGACATTGCCGGCTCGGATTCGGTTTTGGCGTCCATGAATCCGCAAACGCTCAGGCCGGAGCAGGACTGGCAGCGCTTGTGCCAGCTTTACCGGAACAAGCTTGCGGCGGGCGACCTCGACGCGGCGCTGACGGTCACAACCAACCTGATTCAAATCGCACTGTCGCAAAAAAGCGCGGACTGGTCCGCCGACGCCTGGGCGATGCGCGGAACGTTGCTGGAAAAATTAAACCGCCTGCCGGAAGCCCTGGCCGCGTATCAGGAGAACCTGACGAACGCCCCGGCGGAACGGCAGCGGCAGGCGATTTTAAAAATCGCCGAACTGGCCGGCGCGCTGAGCCAGTTTTCCACCGCCGAGGACGCGCTCGAAAAATTCATGGCGCAATTCCCGGATTTCCCGGCGGCGGACATCGCGCTGTTGTCGCTCGGCGAATTGCATTTGAAAGATTACGCCGCGTCCCCCACTGCGGCAGCGGCGACGAATCACCTCCGGGCGGCCTCCGCGGCGTTCGACCAGTTTCTGGCCGCGTTCGCGAACAATTCGCTCGCGGGCAAGGTCTGGCTGGATCGCGGCTGGTGCCTGTGGCAGGACGGCCAGACCAACGCGAGTCTCGCAGCCTTCCGTGACGCGGCGCAGCGATTGCCGCCGTCGGAAGACCTGGCGGTGGCGCGGTTCAAAATGGGCGACGCGCTGTTCGCGCAAAGGGATTTCACGAACGCTTTGGAAAATTACCGCGCCGTGGCTGATGATTTCACCCATTTTCCCGCCGTCATGCAATCACTCGGCAACCGCGCGCTTTACCAGAGCCTGCGTGCGTGCCTGGAATTGACGAACACGGCTGAAGCGGAAGACACAATGGGGCGGATTTTGAAGCTGTATCCGTTCAGCGAGGAAACCGGCAACAGCTTGCTGCTCATGGGCGAATATCTCGCGGACCTGAGCCAGCCGACGAACGCGCTGGCCGTGTTTCAAAGATTTGAGGCCGTCTTTCCCCATTCGCCGCAGCGACCGCAGGTGGAACTGGCCATTGCGCACATCTGCGAACAGGAGCAAAACTGGCCGGCGGCCATCGAAAAATACAAAAAATGGCTGACGGATTTCCCGACCAACGCGCTGCAGCCGCAGGCGGATTACGCACTGGCCCGTGCGAATTACCAGGCGGGAAATGAAACGAACGCATTCATCCTGTTCACCAATTTTGTCGCGCAATTCCCGACGAATGACTTCATGCCGCTGGCGCAGTGGTGGGTGGCCGATCATTTTTTCCGCGCGGGCGATTACCCGGACGCGGAGAAAAATTACAAATTCATCTATCAAAACTTTGCGACCAACGACCTCGCTTACCCGGCGCGAATGATGGCCGGTCGCGCCGCCGTGGCGCGGCAGGATTATTCGGGCGCCATCCGCGATTATTTCTCCAAACTGGAGGAGGACACCAATTGCCCCATGGAATTGAGGGTGCAGGCCACGTTCACCCACGGCACGGCGTTGATGCGCATGGACTCAACCGATACGAACAATCCGCTGGCCAATTTTCAACTGGCCACCAACGTCTTCGGCCAGATTTGCCAGTTGTACCCCACAAATGAACTCGGCGCGTTGGCGTGGGGCGAAATCGGTGATTGCGATCTGCAACTCGCCAATTACGACGCGGCAACGAATGCCTACGCGCAAGTCGTCAATTCCCCGTTCGCCAACATCGCGGCGCGCAGCCAGGCGCAAATCGGTTTGGGACAGGTGCTCGAAAAAAAGGCCGACGCGGCGGCCGGCAGCAACCAGAAAGTGCTGCGCGAACTGGCGTTGAAGAATTATCTGGATGTGTTCTACGAGGACAATTTGCGCAATGACGAGGAGGCAGACGCGTTCTGGACCAAAAAGGCCGGTCTGCAGGCGCTGCCGCTGATTGAGGGACTTGGTGAATCGCCGCCGGAAGACTTTTTCAATCGGATGGAAAACTGGCTGCCGCAGTTGAAGGATTCGCTCGAAAAAGCCAGAAATGCCTTGCCGGCGGCAAAAAGTTGAGCCGGTCGTTTGACACGCATGCCCGCCACAGTCAGCTTCAACCAGGAATGGAAATGACAGAGAGGCTTGCAACTGAACCGGTTGTCAGTGTTACCGAAAATGCCGCGGCGAAGGTCAAATCGCTGCGCGCACAGCCGGAGAACACGGGCAAGACGCTGCGGATTTTTGTGGAGCAAGGCGGCTGCTCCGGTATGCAATACGGCATGGTCTTCGACGAAAAACGCGATGGCGACCTTGCCTCCGAACAACACGGTTTGGAAGTTTTGGTTGACTCGATCAGCGCGCAATCTCTTCGCGGCCCCGTGGTGGATTTCAGCGGCACCCTGACCGGCGGCGGTTTCAAAATTTCCAATCCGAACGCGAAACAAAGTTGCGGTTGCGGAAAATCCTTTGAGGCTTGAGCGGACACGATCAACCCGCGCGAGCCTGACAACGCCGTCCCGTGGGATGCGGGACGGCTTTTTTATGGTGACAGGTGACACGTGACAAGATTTATTACTGTAGGCGCGCGCCTGTTCTTGTCACTCGTCACGCGTCACCCGGCACTCGTTCACACCCACGCTTTGCGGATCAACCAGGTTTTGATGACCTGCGTCAGGGCAACATAACAGAGCAGCGTCAGCAACAGAAACGGCCAGAACTGCCACGGCAGCGGCACAAATCCTATAAACCGCGCCAACGGCGAAAACGGCAGATACGCGCCGATGCCCATGATGAGCAGCGTGGTCATCGTAAGCTGCCAACTGGCCCGCGATTGAATGAACGGAATCAGGTTCGTGCGGATGACGTGGACGATGAGCGTCTGGGTCATGATGGATTCAACAAACCAGCCGGTACTGAACAACGCGGCGGCATAAGTATGATCCGCATCGGCAGCATTGGCGAAACGCGCGGCCAGTTCCGGCGGCGGCAACAAACCCAAACTGCTGCATTTGAAGAAAAACCACATCAAGCCATAGGTTGTGTAGTCAAAGACCGAACTGATGGGGCCGATGAAAATGATGAATTTGGCGATTTCGCCCATCGCCCACGGGCGCGGCTTGGCGATTTGCTGCGGGCCGACGTTATCGGTGGGAATCGGCACCTGGGAGAAATCGTAGAGCAGGTTGTTGGTGAGCACCTGAATGGGTTGCATCGGCAGATACGGAAGCCACGCGCTGGCGCCGAGCACGCTGAACATGTTGCCGAAGTTCGAGCTGGCACCCATGCGAATGTATTTCAGGATGTTCACGAACACCTTGCGGCCTTCGAGCACGCCTTCCTCCAGCACCATCAGGTTTTTTTCCAAAAGGATCATGTCGGCGGATTCCTTGGCAATGTCCACGGCGTTGTCCACAGAAATGCCCACGTCGGCGGCACGGAGCGCGGGGGCGTCGTTGATGCCATCGCCCAGGAAGCCGACCACGTGTTTCCGGCGCTGGAGGGTCTGCACGACCCGCTTTTTGTGCGCGGGCGAAAGGCGCGCGAAGACATCCATGGTTTCGACGGCTTCGTCGAGTTGCGGATCGGACATCGTCTCGACCTGGCTGCCGAGCAGGATTTTTTCCGCGTTGATGCCGACTTCGCTGCACACCTTGCGCGTGACGAGGTCGTTGTCGCCGGTCAACACCTTGACCGTGACGCCATGCTGACGCAAAACTTCAATGGCTTTGGAAGCGGTATCCTTCGGCGGGTCAAGAAAGGCGAGATAGCCGGTCAGGACCAAATCGCATTCATCGGCCTTGGTGAAGGTGGTTTGCCGTCCCAACTTTTTTGTGGCCACGGCCAGCACGCGAAAACCATCCTCGCTCAATTCGTCAACCTGTTGGACAAGGTCGCCCGCGAGGATTGGTTCCATGGGAAAAATCTCGCCCTCACTCTCAAAGTGCGTGCATTTGGCAAACACCGCTTCGGGCGCGCCCTTGGTCAGCAGTTGCCGCTCGCCATCCGGATCTTCGACGGCCACCGACATCATGCGGCGTGAAAAATCGAATGGGATTTCATCCACCATTTTGTATCGGTCAATGCCAAGTTCCTTGTGCAGTTCCTTGTAACGCAGCACGGCCCGGTCGAGGAGGTTTTTCAGGCCGGTCTGGAAATGGCTGATGAGGTAGGCGTCGCGCAGCACGGCCTCGCTTTCGTTTTTAAACACGTCGCAGTGCAATTCGAGGATGACGTGGTCAATGGTCAGCGTGCCGGTCTTGTCGGTGCAGAGCACGTCCATCGCGCCGAAGTTCTGGATCGAATTCAGGCGTTTGACGATGACCTTCTTCTTCGACATGGCGAGCGCGCCCTTGGACAGACAGACCGAAACAATCATCGGCAGCATTTCCGGCGTGAGACCGACGGCCACCGCCAGCGCGAAAAAGAACGCTTCCTTCCAATTGTGCTTGAAGAGGCCGTTGATGAGGAAAACCATCGGCACCATCACCAGCATGAACGAGAGCATCAACCAGACGAATTTTTTCACGCCCCGGTCAAATGCGGTTTCGACCTGGACCCCGGTCAGGCTGCTGGCCATTTTGCCAAAATAAGTCTGTGCGCCGGTGGCCACGATGACACCCGTGGCCGCGCCGCTTTCCACGCTCGTGCCGAGAAAGCAGATGTTCGTGTGCTCAATCGGCTGGACATTGGTGCGCGGATCGGGCGTGTCGGTTTTTTCGACCGGCAGCGATTCGCCGGTCAATGTGGCTTGGATTATGAACAGGTCCTTTGCCGTCAGCAGCCGCACGTCACCGGGAATCATGTCGCCGGCGGACAACTTTACCACGTCGCCGGGCACCAGTTGTTGCAACGGGATTTCCTTCGGCTGGCCATCGCGAACGACCGTGGCCGTGACTTTGATCATCGCCTTGAGTTTGGCCGCCGTGTTTCCTGCGCGCGTTTCCTGCACGAAACGCAGCGACACGCCCAGAAAAACCATGACCATTATCACCACGCCACCGGCGTAATCGCTGGAACTTTCTGCCGTGACAAAAGTCAAGACGGCCAAAATCGTCAGCAGGATGACCAGCGGATTGCGGACGGCGACCCAAAGCCGCCGCAGCCACTCGTGCTTTTTCTCATGGGCGACTTCATTGGGACCGTATTGCTCCAGCCGCGCGGCGGCTTCCGCTTCGCTCAGGCCCGCTGACGATGTGCGGAGCTTTTCCAAAACCACGAGCGCTTCCTCCATCGCCGCGTCGCGGACGGCGTTGGTTCCTTTCTGATCGGTCGAATTTTTTTGATTCGGCATAAATGAACCGCTCACAATTACTCCGGACCACGGAAGAAATACTACAAGCCGGATTGGTTTGGCCAGCTTTGCTGCGTGACTTTTTGAAACCAGGGGCGAAAGCTATTGCGGGAAAAATCGAACGAAGGGAACCGCGGGCAGGAACCGACGGATTTTGGGCAGGAACTGCTCAGGCAATGGTGTCACCGATAAAAATTTCCGTCCAACCGGCGAATACATTCGGCCGGTCTTCAACAAATCGCCGGTGATGTTCGGCCATTTTCACCAGGCGGGCGGTATTTTGCGGCAAACAGAGGGTCGTAAAGGGTTGTCCTGATTTTAGCCGCTGTCGGAACACCTGATACTCAACGCCAAGAATAAAGGCCAATTGCGGCGAAAGGTCCATTAACGTGGCATCGTCCATGTCAAATGGCTCCACTAGCTCAAAATTTCCCTTTTCCTTCACGAAAAGGTTCATAGCAAAAAACGGGCCATTTTCGTTGGCTTGACGCTTCCGGCGCGGCAGCCTATTTTCAAGTTATTCGGGGAGCCAATCCGGCCCGGCCCGCCATGCGGGAGGCCAAAGGCTGAGAGGGCGACGCGGGAGCGCCGCCGACCCGTTGAACCTGATCCGGATAATGCCGGCGAAGGGATGATGTGAATTCCTTCCCCGTCTTGTCTGATCTCGACACATAACACTCGACACCTGTCAAATTTTATGATCGCGACCAAAGATTCGTTCGAACCGTCCACCCTCCACAGTACGGCTACGGAGGACGGGCACAGCCGCGAATCCCGCACAGCGGGACCCGGCAGCAAACGCGTTTACGTCGAGGGCCAAATCCACCCCGACGTCCGCGTGCCCATGCGCGAAATCAAACTCACGCCCACCAAGTCCTACACCGGCGCCATCGAGCAAAACGAGCCGGTGCGCGTCTATGATTGCTCCGGTCCTTGGGGCGATCCGGATTTTCACGGCGATGTCGAACACGGCCTGCCGCCGTTGCGACGTGAATGGATTTTGGAACGCGGCGACATTGAAGAAATTGAGCCTTCCTACAAACCGGGTACCCGCGATCATTCGGCACTTCGCACCTCGCATTTCGTACCTCGCACTTCGTTGCGCGCCAAACCCGGCAAGGTCGTCACCCAGCTCGCCTACGCCCGCGCCGGCATCATCACGCCCGAAATGGAATTCATCGCCATCCGCGAGAACCTGTGTGTCGGACAGGCTTCCAGCCTGTCTCCATCTTCCCTGCCTCGCCTTGGCGATCTTTCCCGCGACAACGTCCGCAACGATTTGGACAAGCAACACGCCGGTTCTGCATCACTCCATCACTCCACCACTCCATCAGTGTTTTCCCGCTTCCCTCAACGCATCCCGCGTGAAATCACACCGGAATTCGTGAGAGCAGAGGTGGCGGCGGGGCGCGCCATCATCCCGGCCAACGTCAATCATCCCGAACTCGAGCCGATGATCATCGGTCGCAACTTTCTCGTGAAAATCAACGCCAACATCGGCAACTCCGCTGTCGCGTCCAGCATCGAGGAGGAAGTCGAAAAAATGCGCTGGGCCACCAAGTGGGGCGCGGACACCGTCATGGACCTTTCCACCGGCAGGAACATCCATGCCACGCGCGAATGGATTCTCCGCAATTCGCCCGTGCCCATCGGCACCGTGCCGATCTACCAGGCGCTCGAAAAAGTTGGCGGCAAGGCTGAGGAACTGACCTGGGAAATTTACCGCGACACCCTCATCGAACAGGCCGAGCAAGGTGTGGATTACTTCACCGTCCACGCCGGTGTGTTGCTGCGTTTCATTCCGCTCACGGCCAATCGCATGACGGGCATTGTCAGCCGCGGCGGCAGCATCATGGCCAAGTGGTGCCTCGCGCATCACCAGGAAAGTTTTCTCTACACCCACTGGGACGAAATCTGCGACATCATGGCCGCCTACGACGTGAGCTTCAGCATCGGCGACGGCTTGCGTCCCGGCTCGATTGCCGATGCCAACGACGAGGCGCAATTCGCCGAACTCAAGGTCCAGGGCGAACTTACCGAGCGCGCCTGGGCCAAAGGCGTGCAGGTGATGAACGAAGGCCCCGGCCACGTGCCCATGCATCTGATCGAGGAAAACATGCACAAGCAGCTCGAGTGGTGCCACGAAGCGCCGTTTTACACGCTTGGGCCGCTCACGACCGACATCGCGCCCGGTTACGACCATTTCACCAGCGGCATTGGCGCGGCGATGATTGGTTGGTACGGCTGCGCGCTGCTCTGCTACGTCACGCCCAAGGAACACCTCGGCCTGCCGAACAAGAAGGACGTGAAAGACGGCGTCATCGCCTACAAAATCGCCGCCCACGCCGCCGACCTGGCCAAAGGCCATCCCGGCGCGCAATACCGCGACAATGCGTTGAGCAAGGCGCGCTTCGAATTCCGCTGGGAAGACCAATTCAACTTGAGCCTCGACCCCGTGACCGCGCGCGAGTTCCACGACGAAACCCTCCCGCAGGACGGTGCCAAGACCGCGCACTTCTGCTCCATGTGCGGCCCGCATTTCTGCTCCATGAAAATCACCGAGGACGTCCGCAAATACGCTGCCGAACAAGGCATCGCCGAAGAAGAGGCGCTGAAGAAAGGCATGGAAGCCAAATCGAAGGAATTCACGGAAAAAGGTGCGGAACTTTACGCGAAGGCATAACTGCTGGATGAGCAAGCTGACTCTTAAACAACTCGATATTGGGGTCGAGGCCGCCGTGGCAAATGCTACGTCTCTGATAGACGAGGCTGAATTGCTGTACCGATCTAACTTCTACGCCCGAGCGTATACTTTGGCGCACATCGCTCGTGAGGAAATTGCAAAAGTGACCATGTTCTATGCAGCTGGCTTGAGAATCCTTGCCGGCAAGGCAGTTGACTGGAACAAGCTTCATAAGCGGTTACGGGACCACAATTCAAAACTAACTAGTGATGCGCTTTTGTCGTTTATTTCCACTCCCGGTGCGGCTGACACACTTCCCTTGGAAAAAATGCTGGGAGGTGCAAAGACTCGGAACCAATGGAAAAACGATAGTCTCTATATTTCGATAGTTGATGGAAGTTTTAAGACTCCCTCAGAAATAATTACTCGAAAAAAGTCCGAACGAACAATTGCCTTAGCACAATTTGTACTTGTTGATACCAAGCGCTATTTGACTGCTGGTGGAAAACTGTCTAAACGCAGTCCAGAGGAAGCCAAGAAGATTTTCAGTTCCATTGACCCAGACAAAATGAGTCCAACCGACGGCTTGGCACTCATTAAAGAGCTTGCCAAGCTCCTCCAGCAGCACGCGGTCAATCGAACCAGGCAGGGATGTGAATAAGCGTCGAATAATCTGCCAACAACAAATAATACATTTTTCTCGTAGAGCGTTGGAGCGCAATCAACATTGAGAAACAAATAGAAAGGCGAACGAACGCATGGCAACAGAAGAACGAGTACTTTGTTTTGAACGGAAACTGCTTGAAGAGCTGGGCGTGTTTCAGGGCATCAGTCTGGAAGTTGAAAAATATCTGCCCGTCATGACCGCCCACTCAAATGTTCTATACCTGAACAGGACTGAAGCCGAACAGGACAAACGTTACAAGCAGCTAATCCCCTACGTTCTGATTATTTCCCACGACAAGATACTGCGATATCGCCGGGGCCGCGGTGGTCAGGAGACCCGCTTGCATGGATTGTATTCCGTTGGCGTCGGAGGCCACATTTCGGAGGAAGATCACGGACTCTTTTCAAATGGTTTCGGATACCAGGAGGCTATGCGGCGCGAATTGATGGAGGAGGTGGCCATTGATGTTGTGAAAGAAGCGGCCGTTGCGGTCATCAATGATGACAGCACGGAAGTCGGGTGTGTACATTTGGGAGTGGTGCATGTTGTGCACGTGGCCGATGAAACTGTCGCCGGCCGTCGCAGTGGCATTGTCGGCCCTGAGTTTGTTCCAATGATTGAAGCTGTGAAAAATCCGACCGCTTACGAATCATGGTCCCGTTTTTGCCTTGAGCATCTGGACGCGCTTCTTTCCAAGGCCGCTACTTCAGGTGTAAAAGCTCCCGAACGGGTCATTGCTTGATTATGAACGCGTTTGAGGAATACCAAAGGGCTGCCGCTAAAGTACCCGTCTCCTTGCGAAATAATCGCGATCGGGTAGAGCTTCCGGTCTTGGGATTGCAGGAGGAAGCGGGTAAAATTGGATCGCTACTTGCGGTTGCGTTTACATCCGGCAAATTTCGCCTGACGCCAGAGCAAAGCAAGGAAGTTAAAGACAGGCTGGCCGATGTTCTCTGGTACGTTGCCCGCCTCTGTGACGAAACCGGAATTGGGATGCAGGAGTTGGCAACGCACAGCATCGCGCAATTCCAAGCAAGGGCCGAGGGGCTTGATCCTGATCGGCGATAATTGCCCCGGCTTGCGAGGTGTTGCGTGAGTTGGTTTACTTTGGCGGCGACGAAATGTTCGCCAGCAAGTCCATGAAGGCCGTTCAAGGTTACCATCTCATCAAGCCGGAAGACCTCTTCTGGCGGCCCTCGAACAGGATGAAAATCCCCAACGTGGATTATCTGGAGCGCACCGGGAGCGAGAATCTCGGCGCGCGGCTCTGGCGGTTGCCGCCCAAGAGCGCGAACACGCTACACAAGCACATTCGCGCGGAGGAGTTTTATTTCGTGCTGGAAGGCGTGGGCCGCCTGCGCGTGGGCGACGAGACGTTGACCGTGCCCAAGTACGGCGGCGTGCTGGTCGGACCGGACCAGTTGCGCCAGGTGTTCAACGACACCGACGCCGAGGTGCTCTGGCTCATCGTGGGCGCGCCGGAAGAAGTGGAATTCCTGCCCGGCGCGAAGACCAAACCCGACATGTCGCTCATTTACCCCGTTGACCCGCAGCAACTGCCGAAGGAGCTGGCCGGCGTGGCGTGGCCGCCCAAAAGTTGATTTGTGGAAAAAGGTGCGGAACTTTACGCGAAGGCGTGAAATAAGAGGAGTAGATTTGCGCAGAACTTTGACACAAAGAAAGGATTCAAATATGCAAAAGCGCAGACTAGGAAAAAGTAATCTGGAAGTCTCAGCCATCGGGCTGGGCTGTATGAGCATGAGCTTCGGCTACGGCCCGGCTGGAGACAGGCAGGAGATGATCTCCCTGATTCGGTCGGCCGTCGAACAGGGTGTCACTTTCTTCGACACCGCCGAGGTCTATGGCCCGTTCACAAACGAGGAACTCGTGGGCGAAGCCCTTGCCCCGTTCCGCAGGCAAGTGGTCATCGCCACCAAGTTCGGATTCGATTGTGACGGTGGCAAGCAGGGCGGCTTGAATAGCCGGCCCGAGCACATCAAACAGGTCGTCGAGGCCTCGCTCAAGCGGCTCAAAGTCGAAACGATTGAATTGCTCTACCAGCATCGGGTTGATCCAACCGTGCCCGTCGAAGACGTGGCCGGGACGGTGAAAGATTTGATTCGTGCCGGCAAGGTGAAGCACTTCGGGCTGTCTGAAGCCGGGGTGCAGACCATCCGCCGCGCCCATGCCGTCCTGCCGGTGACTGCGCTCCAAAGCGAATACTCGCTATGGTGGAGAGAGCCTGAAGCGGAAGTGTTGCCGACCTTGGAAGAACTCGGAATTGGATTCGTTCCGTTCAGTCCTTTGGGTAAGGGTTTCCTCACGGGAAAGATCAACGAGGACACGAAGTTCGATAGCACCGATTTCCGCAACAAGGTCCCTCGCTTTAGCCCGGAGAACCGAAAAGCAAATCAGGCCCTGGTCGATCTGCTGGGCAGATTTGCGGAACAGAAGAAGGTGACCTCCGCCCAGGTCGCGTTGGCCTGGCTGCTGGCCCGGAAACCGTGGATTGTTCCGATTCCCGGCACCACGAAGCTGCATCGTTTGCGCGAAAATAGCGGAGCCGCTTCAGTTCAGCTTACGCCGGAAGATCTGCGTGAAATCGAAAGCGCTGCATCCAAAATCACGGTTCAAGGAGCGCGCTACCCGGAACAGCTGCAAAAACTGGTCGGACGCTGAACGGACAAACAACTGCAGCCATCAAATAAAGGAATTCAAAATATGGAAATCAAACGAAGTGGCTCACAGCCTTCCAACAAAGGACCGGCCGACTGGTTTACCGGCACGGTGCGCATTGACCCTCTGTTTCAGGCAAAGGAACCGGCACGCGCGCTCGGCGCCAGCGTCACCTTCGAGCCCGGTGCTCGAACAGCGTGGCACACCCATCCGCTGGGGCAGACACTGATCGTGACGGCTGGCTGCGGACGCGTGCAGCGCTGGGGCGGCCCGATTGAAGAAATTCGTCCGGGTGACGTAATTTGGTTTCCGCCAGGCGAGAAGCATTGGCATGGCGCTACGCTAACAACGGCCATGACGCACATCGCCATTCAGGAACAGCTCGACGGCAAAGCGGTTGACTGGATGGAAAAGGTCAGCGATGAACAATACCAAGCTTGATCGCGAGTAGGATTTTACCTGAGATTTCGTAATTACTGCTTCAACAGTCCTGCAAAATTTGCCCGGTAACGCCAGAGCAGGAACAGCGCGAGGGCCGCGACCACAGCCGCAACTTGCCATCCTTCGTGATTCATGAAGATGTGGTAGCAGAGGATGTTCACAATCACCGGGCCGAGCAATGTGAGGCCGAGCGGGATGAAGCGTCCGATCAGGAGAATCAATCCGCCGGCAACCTGGCAGAACCCGACGACCTTCATGTAGCCCGTGTCCATCAGCGCAGTGATGAACGCACCGCCCGGTCCGGACATGGGCGGCGTCGGGATGAAGTGCAGAAAGGCATTTGAACCGAAGACGACGAATACCAGTCCGAGCAGGACGCGGGCGATGATGGTGGCGATTTTCATGCCGCAATGTTGAACCGGACCGGTGATATTTCAATCATCATTCAAACACCAAAGTCGGCGGGCGTGGTTGCGTCGAAGCCCATTCCTTCTCCCGTTTCATCAGCACACGCTTGATGCGGCGGTCGGGAACGAGCCACAGAAAGGCGACGAACACATACCGGCTGCTGGCAATCCCAGGATTCACGGACACGAGCCGAATGGCGATGAAATACAAACCGGTGCGGGGCTGGCGACGCGTTTTTTTGCCCCAAAAAATAGTTGCCGATTGTTGTTGCTATTGCGGCCGAACCAGCGATATTGCAGAGGTCTGTTAGATAGCTTATCGCTTCCACGGCATGGTGAATCTTCAGGTGAACTTGGTTCAGTGATGATTTGAAATCCGATTACCGGGAACAGTCTGGCTAGAGCAACGGTTAATCTCACAGTTAAACATCACATGAGCAATAAATTGTTTGTAGGAAATCTTTCCTTCGAAACCACTGAAAACGACCTGCAGGACGCCTTTGCGGCGCACGGCACCGTCGTTGAAGCCAACCTGATGACGGATCGGGTCACCGGCCGTCCCCGCGGTTTTGGCTTTATCACCATGGGCACGCCCGAAGAGGCGCAGAAGGCCATTGCGGCGCTGAACGGCTCGCAACTGGGCGGACGCGCCCTCACGGTGAACGTCGCCAAGCCGCGCGAAGAGCGTCCGGCTGGCGGTGGCCGTCGTGAATACGGCGGCAGTCGCAATCGCTACTAATCGCGTTTGAGATTTCACGGCGGGGTTCGGGTGAACCGGGCCCCGCCTTTTTATTCGGCAGCGTCCCGTTCGCCAGTCGGTCGGAGGTTGCGGTTGCCAGCCGAACCGGTAAACTGAAACAGTCCATGAAAGAAGAACACATTGAAGTCGAAGGCCGCGTCACGACCGTGCTGCCCGGAACGATGTTCCGGGTGGAACTGGACAACAAGCACCTCGTGCTGGCCACCATCTGCGGCAAGATGCGCAAACGCTGGGTGCGCCTGACCGTCGGCGACCGCGTGAAAATGGACATGTCACCGTACGACTTGAACAAAGCGCGCATCACCTGGCGATTGAGATAGGAACCCGACTCTTTGCGCGGTTAGTGGTTGTGGCCGGGTTGCTACCGCCGAATTGCGCGTCATTTCGACCCGCAGAGCCGCAATTTCATCTTGCCCGGAAAAGTAATTTAACGAAGCCCATGAGCAAAACAGTTTTATTGACCAGTGTCTGTCGTCCAATGGGTCCGCAATTCGGCGATGCGCCGTCCGTCGGTTATGAACTCCTTTACCGTCAGGTCACGCGCGCACAGGGCATCTTCAGCCCGCGCACGGTAAACGTGCATTTCTCGCTCGATTACATCGCCGAAAATCTCGACGCACCCACGGTGGTGCTGCAATACCCGTCGAAGCGCGAATTGATCAAGGAACTCAAAAAGGGCTACGACTACGTGGGCGTCTCGTTCATCATGGCGTTGATGCACAAGATGAAGGAGGCGGTGGCGTTGATCCGCCAATACGCGCCGAACAGCAAGATTGTGCTCGGCGGCTACGGCACGGTGTTGAAGGACGAAGTGCTGAAGCCGTATGCGGACTTCATCTGCCGCGAAGAAGGCGTGGCGTATTTCCGCCGGCTGCTGGGCGAACCGGAAATTCCGATGCCGTACAAGCACCCGTTGATCGTGAGCTGGCTTAAGGTTTTCGGCTGGAAAGTTTCCGGCACGGGAAAAATTTTCGCCGGCCTCGGCTGCCCGAACGGCTGTGACTTCTGTTGTACGTCGCATTTCTTTTCCCGCAAACACATCAAGCTATTGCCGGCCGGAAAGGACATTTACGCGGTTGCAGAAAGATATTTGAGCCTCGATCCGAGCCTGGTCTTCCTGATCCTCGACGAAGATTTTCTGCTCAACAAGAAGCGCGCGATGGAATTCCGCGATTGCGTGATCAAGGGCGGAAAAAGGCTTTCCATCTTCGCCTTCTCCAGCGTCAAGGCCATCAGCCAGTACACGGTGGAAGAAATATTGGAAATGGGCATTGATGGTTTCTGGATCGGCTACGAGGGCACGCGCTCGAATTACGCCAAGCAACAAGGCCGGCCGATTGAAGAAATCATCGCCGAGTTCCGCGAGCACGGCATCACCGTGCTGACTTCGATGATCGTCGGCTTCGATTATCAGAATCAGGAAATCGTGGCGCAGGAACTGGACGGGTTGATGAAGCTCAAGCCCGCGCTCGCGCAGTTTTTGATTTACGGGCCGGTGCCGGGCACGCCGTTTTACGAGCGCATCATCAAGGAAAACCTGTTGCAGGACGTTTACACGAGTGACAAGGATTTGTTTTACCGGCGCGCGGACGGATTCCGCACGATGATCAAACATCCGACACTCTCACCCGCGCAGATCGAGGAAATCCAGCGCTGGTGCTTCGAGCAGGATTTCCAACGGCTCGGCCCGAGCATTTACCGCGTGCTGGAAGGGCGATTTCTCGGCTACCTGAAACTCAAGGATTCGCCGAATCCGATTTTGCGGGGGAAAGCGGATTATTTCGCCAGGGAATTGCGCCATGCGTATCCGGTTTTTCTGCCGGGCAAATTACTCGGCCCAAACGCCGCTGTGCGAAGATGGATTGGCGATCTGGAGCGACGCATTCACGCGGAACTCGGGCAACCGGCGTTCGCGCAGCGATTCAAATCGGTGATGGCCGTGGGCGCGGCGCTATGGACGGGAATGGCTTTGAGGCTCGACCTTTTCCAGCATCCGAAATTGCAGCGAACGGCGTATCGCGTGCCGGAAAAGAGTTGGAGCGCATTTGATCTGTGGGACGAATTCCAGAAAAAACATCCCATCCCGAACTTTTCCATCCAGGTCGAATTGCAGCACGCGAAGAAACAAGTTTGGATGCGGTTGGAAGGCGCGCTTTCGACCGCGGACGCGGAAGGATTGGGCCAGCGCATCCGCGATTCCCTGGCGCGAAGCAAGAGCCGCCTCGTACTGGACCTGAACAAGCTTCATTGGGACAAAGTGGACGACTTGCGTCCGCTGCGCGAAAAACTGGTGGCGTACCGCTCACGCATTCGGGTGGTTCTGCCCAGGTTGTCAGCGGCACATCCCGAACTGTTGCTGCTGGCCGGAATGTTTCATCATTACTAGGCCAAAGCCGGGCAATTCGGAAGCGCGGGTTGAATCATCACGATGTGAACTTCAACATCGGCGACGATCTGCGCCCCGGCTTGATTGCCGACGCCAATCAACTCACTCGGCTTGAAAACTTGAGGCGGCGCTGGTCGCGGGCGCTTTGCTCGAATTCAATGGCGCGTTTCGGGATGCAACGGAGCAGACAAAACCATTTTCGCCGGGCGACTTGACTCAAAAGTAGGTGTTACCGTGGATGAGGCCGGAGAGGGCTCCGGTTGACTCAAAAGTGGTGTTACCCAAAGTTCCCCCTAAAGGTTGGCAACGAAGACCGGCGGGGCACGG
>JBEKMU010000005.1:0-57483 GCA_049523555.1 Verrucomicrobiota bacterium
GCTGGAGCGTGCCGGCCATGTGCTGCACCGCTTCCGCGTGGGCGATTACCGGGTCTATTTTGAGCGGCACGAACTCGGCGTGCTGGTGCATCGCATCATGAGCCGGCACACGCTCAAGGATTTCCTGTTCCGGTCGGGATTGAAAACCGGCGAGGACGAGGCGCTCCAGGAAAACCCGAAGTTTTGGGAAATGATCGAGGCCGCGCAGAGCACCGAGAAGGTTTGAGGTCCCGGCGTATCGGCCTCCGGCCCGGCGCAAAGGGTTCCCCATGGCGTGGTGTCTTAATTCGGTGGTGGCGGTGCTGCCGCACCACTGTGCGGCACAGCAGCGGCGCATCCAGTAAATTATCCCCGCCCAAAGGGCGGGGCTTTTAATTTGGGCCTCTGTAAGAGGCCATAGCCCGGCCCTCAAAGGGGGGCCGGGCTGTCGAGCGTGGCCCGGTTCGCTCATTTATCGGTTAAAGCGGAACTCCTCTCTCTACTAACGACTAAACGATTGAAACAGGACGCGCTGCCAGCAGCTTGCGATTTTTTGCCGGCAACTTGCGATGTTGACATGGGCTACAGCGATGGCAGCGGAGGGTTTTGCGGGACCAAATCAAGGACGGATTTGAGTATCAAATCGAAGTTTAGATGCTTTCTGAGCGAACACCATATATTTGGCCAGGTGGGAGGTTTTGCCACAACTAATGGTGTTTTTGGGTCGAAAATTGCGTAAATTATCGTTGTGCGAAAATAGCCATTTTCTTATAATTTCTGCACCTGAAATTTGGCGCTCGCAAACGAGCTTTTTAAAGAATTTATGTCGAAAAAAAACGCGCCGGCTGAGGCAAAAAATCAAACGGCAGCCACCATGACGGCGGAGAAATACGACGCTTCCAAGATAGACAAGCTCGAAGGTCTGGAGGCTGTGCGCAAGCGGCCCGGCATGTATATCGGCGACCCGGATGAACGCGGCCTGCATCACAGCGTGTTCGAGGTGCTCGATAACTCAATTGACGAACATCTGGCAGGCCATTGCGACAAGATTGAGGTGACGATTCATGTAGATGGCTCGGTGTCCATCCGCGACAACGGACGCGGCATCCCGGTGGACATGCATCCGAAGTGGAAAATGCCCGCCGTTGAACTCGTGCTGACGAACCTGCATGCGGGTGGAAAATTCGGCCAGGGCGCCTACAAATATTCCGGCGGTCTGCACGGTGTCGGCGCCAAGTGCGTTAACGCGCTCGCCGAATGGTTCCGCGTCGAGGTCTCGCGCGACGGCAAGGTCTATTCGATGGAATTTGCGCGCGGCAAGACGACGCAAAAACTGGAAGTCATCGGTAAATCGAAAAACACCGGCACGCTGATCACCTTCAAGCCCGACCCGGATATCTTCACCATCACGACGGAATTCAAGTTCGATATCCTTGCCAACCGCCTGCGCGAACTCGCGTTTCTGAATCCGGGCATTGAGATCGTGCTCAAGGACGAGCGCGACGAGAAAACCGAGACGTTTTTCTATCGCGACGGCATCGAACAATTTGTGCGGCAGCTTGGCCGGAGCAAGCAACCGTTGCACCCCAAACCCATCGTACTGACGGGCAAACGCCAGACCAAGATGGAAGGCGGCGAGGAAGAGGACGTGTTCGTGGATTGCGTGCTGCAATATACCGACAGCTACAGCGACCAGATTCTTTGTTTCGCCAATTCCATCCCGAACACGGATGGCGGCACGCATCTCACCGGTTTCCGCTCCGCGCTCACCCGAGCCATCAACCAATACGCCAAGCAGAACAACCTGCTGAAGGAAAAGGACCCGGCGATTTCCGGCGACGACGTGCGTGAAGGGCTGGTCTGCGTGCTGAGCGTGAAACTGCCGAACCCGCGCTTTGAATCCCAAACCAAGGTCAAGCTCGTGAACACGGAAATTGACGGCATCGTGTCGTCCATCGTGTATGACGGCCTGATGACGCACTTCGACGCCAATCCGGGTGTCGCCAAAAAAATTGTTGAGAAAGGACTGCTCGCCGCCCGTGCCCGCGAAGCGGCCCGCAAGGCGCGCGAAACCGTTCGCAAGGGAGCGCTCACCGGCGGCGGTCTGCCGGGAAAACTCGCGGATTGCTCCGACCGCGACCCGGCGAACACGGAATTGTTCATCGTCGAGGGTGATTCCGCCGGCGGCTCCGCCAAGCAGGGACGCGACCGGAAGTTCCAGGCAATCCTGCCGATCCGCGGCAAATTGATCAACGTCGAAAAGGCGCGCCTCGACAAGGTCCTCCAGAACAACGAAATCCGGACGATGATCACCGCCGTCGGCACGGGCATCGGCGACGGCGAGGGTGAAGGTGCGTTCAACCTCGAAAAACTCCGCTACCACAAGGTCATCATCATGACCGACGCGGACGTGGACGGTTCGCACATCCGCACGCTGTTGTTGACGTTTTTCTACCGGCAGATGCCGACGTTGATCAAAAATGGTTTTGTCTATATCGCGCAGCCGCCACTTTATCAAATCGCGCGCAAGAAGCGCGTGGAATACGTGGACGATGACGCGCGGCTGAACAAAATCCTGATCGAACTCGGCACGGAAGAGGTGCGTTTGAAGAACCTTTCGGACAAAAAGGAATTGTCCCAGAAACAGCTCGCGGAAATCCTGGAGCTGCTCGAATCGCTGGACAAATATGCCAATGCGTTGAAACGTCACGGCGGCGACTTTGCCGAGTACGTCGAGCATCGCCAGAAAAGGAGCGGCGATTTGCCGAAGCATCTGGTCAAGGTGCGCGCCGGCAACGACGAAACGGTTCATTACTTCCACACCGAGGAGGAACTGGCGCAGTTCGGCGCGATGAACGCTGATTTGAAATTGTTCGGCGGTGAGGAAGAAGGCGACGCCGCAACCACCGAGAAGAAAAACGGTTCGACCCGGCGCGCGCATCACGTCGAGCTGCACGAAAGCAAGGCCATCGTCGAACTGCTCGGCAAACTGGCGAAGAAAGGTTTCAGCGTTGAGCACTACGCCGGGCAGGACGAACCGTTGTTTGAAATGCGCGAGGGTGAAGGCGACCGGGAAACCGTCAAGCCGCTGTTCTCCATCCCGGAAATTCTCGCGGCGGTGAAGGATGTCGGCCGGCGCGGTCTGCAAATCAAACGCTTCAAAGGCCTCGGCGAAATGAATGCAAAGGAGTTGTTTGAAACGACGATGGACCCGGTGCGGCGCAAATTGTTGCGCGTTGATCTAACCAACGCCGTGGACGCCGAGGAAATGTTCACCAAGCTCATGGGCGAGGAAGTCGAGCCGCGTCGCCAGTTCATCGAGGACAACGCGCTCAACGTGCGGAATCTGGATATTTAATTTTCGTTTGCGGGAATTTTTATGGCTGAATCCAAACCATCGAATGATTTGCCGGTGAGCAACACGCCGCTGTTCGCTTCGGGTGAAAAAATTGCCAAGGTCAATGTGGCTGAGGAAATCAAGAACTCCTTTCTGGATTACTCCATGTCCGTGATCATCGCGCGCGCCCTGCCCGATGCGCGCGATGGCCTCAAGCCTTCGCAACGGCGCATTCTGCTGGCGATGCACGATCTCTCGTTGTTTCCGAACCGCCAGCATCGCAAGTGCGCCAAAATTTGCGGCGACACCAGCGGCAACTACCATCCGCACGGGGAAGCGGTGATTTATCCAACGCTCGTGCACATGGCGCAGCCGTGGGCCATGCGCGAACGGCTTGTGGATGGCCAGGGCAACTTTGGTTCCGTTGAAGGCGATCCACCTGCCGCCATGCGTTACACCGAAGCGCGCATGACGCACCTCGGCGCCGCGCTGATGGAGGACATGGACCAGGACACCGTGGATTTCGTCCCCAACTACGACGAAACCCGCACCGAGCCGACCGTTTTCCCCGCCGCGTTTCCGAATCTGCTCGTCAACGGCGGCACGGGCATCGCCGTCGGCATGGCCACGAACATTCCGCCGCACAATCTCGGTGAAATCATTGACGGCATCTGCGCGCAGATTGACGACCCGAACATTACAGTCAAGAGCCTGATAAAATTCATCAAAGGCCCGGATTTCCCGACCGGCTGCACGGTGTGCGGGCTGGAAGTCATCAAGGAATATTTCACCACCGGCCGCGGCAGCATCAAGGTCCGCGGCAAGGTCGGGGTCGAACAGCTCAAGGGCGGCAAGGAACACATCGTCGTCACGGAAATCCCCTACAACGTCAATCGCGCGGTGCTGGTCGAGCGCGTCGCCGAACTCGTCAACGAAAAGGTCCAGGGTTTCACCGACATCATGGCCATTCGCGACGAATCGGACGAGAACACGCGCGTCGTCATCGAACTCAAGCGCGACGCCATCGCCAAGGTCGTCATCAACAATCTTTACAAGCAGACGGCGCTGGAAAGCAGTTTTGCCGTCAACATGCTGGCCATTGATCATGGCATGCCCAAGAACCTCGGGCTCAAGGAGTTCATCAATTGCTACATCGAGCACCGGCGCGAAGTCGTGCTGCGCCGCACCCGCTTCCAGTTGAAAAAGGCCGAGGAACGCGCGGAAATCCTGGAAGGCTATCTCATCGCGCTGGCGAATCTCGACGATTTCATCAAAATCATTCGCGGCAGCAAGACACGCGAGGAGGCCAAGGTCAAATTGCTCGCGTTTGAGTGGACACAGAAGCAGGTGGAGCGTTGGGGCATTTTGATTCGCAGCGAAATGCGTTTGACCAAAGGCCGTTACGCGCTGACCGAACGGCAGGTGGACGCGATTCTCGAATTGCGTCTGTATCAATTGACCGGCCTGGAAATTGACAAGGTCGAAAGCGAATACAAGGAACTTCTCAAGCGCATCGAGGATTTGATGGACATTCTGGCGAAGGAAGCGCGTGTACTGGCCATCATCAAAGCCGAACTGAAAGCCATCAAGGAAAAATACGCCACGCCGCGCCTGACCAACCTCATGCCCGATGAAGGCGAAATTAACATTGAAGATTTGATCGCGAATGAAGGCGTCATCATCACGCTCACGCACAACGGCCTCATCAAACGCACGAACATTTCGAGCTATCGCGCACAACGCCGCGGCGGCAAGGGCGTCATCGGCATGACGACCAGGGAAGGCGCAACCGACGAGGAACACGATTTCATCGAGCATTTGTTCACCGCCAGCACGCACGATTACCTGATGTTTTTCACGAACACCGGCCGCGTTTATGTCGAGCGCGTTCATGAAATTCCTGACATGGGCCGTGCCGCCAAGGGCCGAAGCATCGCCAATCTGCTCGAACTGAAAACCGGCGAAACCATCGCCGCGTTGATTCGCGTCCTTTCCAAGACCAACACAAGCAAGGAAGACGTGACGTGGGAACAGCCGGGTTTTGTGTTTTTCTCCACCAAACAGGGTACGGTCAAGAAGACCGCGCTGGCCGATTTCGCCAATGTCCGCAAAGGCGGCATCATCGCCATTGGCATTGACCCGGGCGACACGTTGATTGACGTGAAGCTGACGACCGGCAAGGATGACGTCATTCTCATTACCCATGACGGCATGAGCATCCGCTTCAACGAGGAAGACGCGCGCCCGATGGGCCGACCCGCCGCCGGCGTGCGCGGCATTAAATTGTCGAAAGGCGATGCGGTTGTTGCGCTGGCCGTGGTCGTTCCTGATGCGACACTCCTGGTCGCCGGGGAAAATGGCATCGGGAAACGCACTCCATTCGATGAATATCTGGTTCACGCCGAGAGTGGGGTTCGCAAGCAGTCCCGCGGAGGAAAGGGACGGATCACCATGAAGGTCACCGAAAAAACCGGCGGCGTCGTGGGGGCGTTGACCGTGCGCGACGCGGACGAAATCATGCTCATCACCGTCAAGGGCCAGATGGTGCGGACGCGCGTCAGCGACATCCGTGAAGCCGGCCGCAACACACAGGGCGTGAAGCTCATCGAGTTGGAATCCGGCGACAAACTTCAAGCCATCGCCTCCGTCATCGGCGAGGACAAGGAAGACGCCGCTGGTGAAGACGAACCGGCGAAATAATTTTCAAACGTACCTGACCGGCAAGCCGATCCCAGCCGCGTATCCCAACCCCCGGCGGCATGGACACTGCTTACGTATCACTGCGGCTGGGGCATAAGTCCCAGCGCCGGTTTCGCAACATCAGCCTGCATTATCAGGAATTGATTTGACAAAGGTTTGGGTGAGACCAACTTTTGATTTAATGCGCAGCGTTTAACAATAACAACTCTGACAGAAAATTTCGGGCGTTTGCATGTCGAGGCTTGTGGTCATTAGTGAGGGATTGGCTGGCTTGTCGCATGAACTAGGCAGGCGCTGGGTCACGATTGGGCGCGGTGATAAGAATGCGTTTCAAATCGTTGAAACGTCGGTCTCCAGCCAGCATTGCGAAGTGTTGCTGCGCGGCAACGAACTGGTCGTTCGCGACCTGCGCTCAACCAATGGCACGTTCATCGGCGGCAAGACAATTTCCGAGGCCGTCCTGCAACCCGGGCAAATCCTGCGCCTGGGCCTGGTGGAGTTGCGCCTTGAAATATCCGAACCCGCCCCGGCGGCGGCGCCCCCTGCAACCGCATCGGCATCGGCTGGTGTTTCTTCCCCCGCCCCGGCAAAAAAACCTGAATCCACGGGCAGCCTGAAAACCTATCGCGTGCTCTTCGTGGATGACAGCCTGGCCTTCCTCGAAATGATCAACGATCTGTTTGGCGCCCAAGCGGATAAAAACTGGGAAATCCATACGGCCCCGTCCGCCGACAAGGCGCTGGCCGTCTTGGAACAAAAGCTGATTCATCTGGTCGTGCTCGACATCGGCATGCCGCTGCTGGACGGCGTCCAGTTGCTGGGCATTATTCATCAGCGATACCCCAACATCAAAAAAGTCATCCTGACCGCACAAAGCGACGAAAGCCGTCGGGCTGCCTGCCTGGCCAACGGTGCGGAACTTTTCCTCTTAAAACCGGGCGACGCGGACGGGTGGAGGCTCATTTTCAACACGCTGACCAGCCTCCTGCGGTGGTCTGACAGCAACGATTTTATCAGCACCTTGAGCGAGACTGGTTTCTTCGATGTCATCCAACTGGAATGCCTGGGTGGCAACTCCTTGGTCCTGGAAGTCCGGAATCAGCAAACTGCCGGCGAGATTTACATTGAAGGTGGCGCCATTGTTCACGCCTCGGCTGGAAAGCTGATCGGAGAAAAGGCGTTTCATCAATTGCTGTCCTTGACCGATGGCGAATTCCGCCTGCTACCATTCCGGGCACCCCCCAAACGCACCGTCCAACGCCAGTGGGAATCGCTGCTCGCGGAAGCCGCCCGCGTGCAGGAGCAGGAAAATTATTCAGCCGACGACGATGAAACCATCCTGATCACAAAAAAGATGGCGGCGAAGAAATCAACCCCCACCTCGCCACCTTCATCCCCGGCGGCCGCCCCACCGCCGCCCAAACCAATCCCGGTCGAACCGCCTCAACCCAAAGCCCGACGGACTATGTCAGGCATGAATTTCATCACGTTGGAAGAAATGGTGGAGGCCGATACCACCTTGTTTTCCGACCGGGACAGCAAAGGGCAACCGTCCGACGGTCCAAAGAAATAACCGGCCGCCCACTTTTGGTTCACGGCGCGAGCCGCTCCAGCCTCCACGAATTGTCCGGCTGCCGCGAGTAGCAAAAACGGTCGTGCAACCGGTTGGGCCGCCCCTGCCAGAACTCGATACGCTCCGGCTTCAACACGTAGCCACCCCAATTCGGCGGCAGCGGCACGTCGTTCGGAAATCGCTTCGCCATTTCGTTCCACTTCGCGTCGAGCGCCGCGCGGTCGGCGACCACGTCGCGCTGGTTCGATGCCCACGCCGCCAGGCGGCTACCACGTGGACGGCTCCCGAAATACGCCTCCGATTCCGCCTGCGGCAATTTCGTGACCGTGCCTGTCACGCAGACCTGCCGCTCCAAATCCGGCCAGTAAAATGTCAGCGCCGCGTTGGGATTTTCGGCCAGCTCAAGCCCCTTGCGGCTGTCGTAATTCGTGTAAAAAACGAAGCCGCGTTCGTCCACACCCTTGAGCAGCACGGCACGGGTCGAAGGCCGGCCGGCTTTGTCCACCGTCGCCAGCACCATCGCGTTCACGTCTATCGGCACATGGCCGAGGACGGCATGCCAGAGTTTGTAGAGGGCGATGCCGATTTTCCGCCAGCGGCTGCCCACCGACGCCTGCGCAAACCACTGGTTGAACTGCGCGACCGGATGCGCGCCCAAGTCCGCGCGATTCAGGCCGCCGAGCGAGTATTCCCGTCTGATATCCGCCAGTGCCATAATTGCGCGCACCTTACAACGCCCGCGCCATCCTGTCCACGATTACGGTGAGGCGTTTAACAACAACACGTCGGCGCGAGCCCCGGCTCGGCTGTTGGACTACTTTAGTAAAATTGCAGCCAAATCAATAGCGATGCCAGCAATAGCCCTCCAAATGCGATCAGCCACATAACGAAGATGCCGCTACTGTCGGTCCGATCCAGACAGTTCTGCTTCGGATCACGCGGATCGTAAAACACCTCCACCTCTTGTCCGGGCATATAGCGCGAAACAAAAGCTGCCTGCTGTTTATTATTCCAAAACCAATCCCCTGATATCCTGGGAGTCGAACCTTCAATCCTTTCGCCGACGTGAAACTCGTAACGGATCCGAAAGTGCGTGGCTTTTCTGTCCGGATCCCGGTAGAGCGTGGACTCCAAAATGCGACCGCGTGCGCTCAACCAACCCTTTGCGCGATCCAACGCCGATCGCTTTCTCAGCGCCATTATCGAGAACCAAACCGCTGCTCCGTAACCAACACAGATCGCGAGAATCACCTTGCCTGGCTTGGATGTCATAGTTGTGCCGGGTTTCAGTTCGACGTTCTGCGTGAGCCATTGCCGTGGGAAAACGGCTGCGACTCACACCAACCAGGGAACCAACAATGAAACCCATAATCAATTGAAAAACTGAGGGCGTTCTGCGTTTACTCGGCAAGGTGTGGCGATAGGCCCGGACCGCCTGAAGGCGGAACTCTAAACGGCCAATACTCGAATGCGTCAGCAATCAGTCCCCCTCATAAAATTGAATGGACTTTTGCTGCATTTCCAAGACCCTGTTCCCACCATGTTTTCGCTCCAAATGCTCTTCGGAAAGGCCGACCGCTTTTATCAGTTGTTGGAAGACGCCGCCAGCGAAGCCCACGAAAGCGTCCGGCTGGTCATCGAATTGATGAAAACACCGACTTCCGCCAAGAGTCTCGACGATCTGATGCTCACGCGGCGCAAGGAGAAAAAAATCGCCGAGCAAATCACCGCCGAGTTGGTGAAAACGTTCGTGACGGGGCTGGAACGCGAGGACATCGAGGCGCTGGCGCTGGCGCTTCGCAAAATTCCCAAAACGGTCGAGAAACTCGCGGAACGCATCAACCTCGGTTATCAGCACATCCAAGATGTGGATTTCAACCGGCAGATTGAAATCATGGAACAGGCCACCGACGTGGTGCTGGCCATGGTGAAACAGCTTCGGGACATGAAGCATCTGGAAAAAATCCACGAGTTGAATACCAAGCTTCAGTATCTCGAAAACGAGGCGGACCGGCTGATGATGGACCTGTTGAAAGACCTTTACAGCGGCCGCTACGACGCGCTGCGCGCCATGGTCATCCGCGATCTTTATGAATTGATGGAGAAGGTCATTGATCGCTGCCGCGACGCCGGTAACGTGGTCATGCACATCGTGCTCAAAAATTCCTGACCGGCGCGATGACCCTCATCCTTCTCGTCATCCTCGCGGCGTTGGTGTTCACCTACATCAACGGCTTTCACGACACGGCCAATTCCATCGCGACCGTTGTAGCCACCAAGGTGTTGACGCCGCGTCAGGCTGTCATGCTGGCGGCCGTCACCAATCTGGTCGGCGCCTTCCTGGGCAGTGCCGTTGCGAATACGATTGCTTCCGGTCTCGTGGATGCAAAAGTTGCTACATCCGAAGTTTTGATTTGCGCCTTGGTCGCCGGCATTGCCTGGAATCTCCTGACGTGGTGGTTCGGGATGCCATCAAGTTCCTCTCACGCTCTGGTTGGTGGCTTGTGCGGTGCGTGTCTGGCCGCCGCCCACAACAATTGGAACGTTCTGATCTGGTCCGTTCCCAGTTCAAAACATTGGTGGTTGGGCACAGGACTGATTTGGAAAGTCATTGTGCCGATGATTTTGTCTCCCATTTTCGGTTTGGTCTTTGGGTTCCTGGTCATGGGGACGCTTTATTTCCTGTTGCGCAACTGGCGGCCAGCCACGGTTAATAAAACCTTCGGCATCCTCCAGCTTGGCAGTGCAAGTTACATGGGCATCAGCCACGGCACCAACGACGCGCAAAAAACCATGGGCATCATTGCACTGGCGCTGCTGACTGGCACCAGCAGCGGCCTGTTTGACCATCTCCCCGGCTGGTTGTCGTTTTTGCGCACCGCGCCACCGGCGGGAAACCAGCCGCTGGCCATCGCCGCGTGGATAAAAGTCCTCTGCGCGTTGACGATGTGCGCCGGCACCGCCGTGGGCGGCTGGCGCATCATCAAGACCCTCGGCCACAAAATGGTCCGGCTCCATCCCGTGCACGGTTTCGCCGCCGAAACCACCGCCGCCACCGTGCTGGTAACCGCCGCGCATTTTGGAATGCCCGTATCCACCACGCACGCCGTCACGACCTCAATAATGGGCGTCGGCTGCGCGAAGGGCTTGAATCATCTCAAGCTGGAAGTGGTCGAGCGCATCATCTGGGCGTGGATAATGACACTGCCCGCGAGCGGCGCCATCGCTTATCTGCTGGTCAAGCTGGCCCACGCCGCCGGTTGGATTCAATAAACACGGTTGGATTGGCAACCAACGGGGGATTTGATCGCCCTCACCCTGACCTTCTCCCCTCCGTCTTCGCTGCGCTTCGACGCGATCGCGCCGAAGCCAAAGGCGGAGGCGGACAGGAGAAGGAACAGCAAACGGCGGCTTTTGGTTTTGCCAACGAGCGTCTGCAAACTCCGATCTTCGATTTTCGGATGGACGGACGATGATTCTCCCTCTCCTCGGGGGAGAGGGCCGGGGTGAGGGCGAGCGTTCAGACAAAACATACCGCGACGGCTCACTACACCGCCATTTCAACCCTGTAATTTGTTCAGGATTTGTTGCCTGATGGCTTGGATGACGGCTTGGGCTTTGGGGTCCTTTCCCGCGCGCCTCATCCTTGGGCGGCGTGCCATCAGCGATACCCGGCGCCATTCGTTTTTGTCGGGGAGATCAAATTCCTTGAGGCCAAAGCGCGGGTCGGGGATGCCGAGGCTTTGCTTGATCCTGAGCAGTTCCTGCAACTGCGCGCGCGAAATGGTGTTCGGCGTCCGGACCAGTCGCGAGGCGACGAGAATGGCGCGGCAATAGGTTTCGAGTACTTCAATCTTGAAGCAGGCGTCCTCCACGTTGTTGTGGCTCCACGAAACGACCCCGTGATTGGCCATGAGAACGACGTTGTGGTTGTCCACCAAATCGGCGACGAGCCGGCCCATTTCCGGCGTGCCGGGCGTGCGATACGGCGCGATGGCCACCGACGTGAAAAGTTCGTACTCCGGCAACAAGCCCGAGGGCGGCAATATCCCCGCCACCGCGAAACCCGTCGCATACGGCGGATGACAATGCACCGTGGCCACGGCCCGCGGCTGGCGCTGCATGATTTGCAGGTGCATGAGAATTTCGCTTGTGCATTTTTTTGCGCCAAACAGCTGGTTGCCCTCGAAATCCACCAGGCACAAGTCCTCCGGTTTCATGAAACCCTTGCTGACGAGTGTGGGCGTGCAAAGCGCGATGTCCTCGCCAACACGGATGGCGATGTTGCCGCCGTTGCCATCCACGTAGGCGCGTTGCCACAAACGCCAGCCGATGTCGCAGATTTGCAACTTGAGAGCGTGGCAGGATGGCGAATGGAAAAAGGCCTCGAGGTCGGCTTTCGGACTTTTTGAGTTGAATATTTTGACCGCCTTGCTTGCGGCGGCTTGCGGATGGTTCACGTCCCGTTTCCCGGCAATTTTCTTTTTTCCCGGCTTGCTGGATGGATTGTTGCTCATGGTTTGGCCAAATTATGAAAGTTTATCCATCAACGATGCACAAGCTGTGCCAAAAAGGTCAACCCCAAAGCCGTGTTCGTCAACCCCAAGGCGCAGCCGATCATCCGCCGACCAGCTTGTGCAATTCGTTAACCACTTTTTCCATGCTGATTGCCTTCACCCCGGTCATTTCCCGCAGAACAACCACTCGCTCGCCCTGTGGCCGCCAGACCACTTCGAGCGCATCCCCCCATAAAACCAGGCTGGGCAGGCCGAGCGCGGCGGCCAGATGTGAAATGCCCGAATCGTGTCCGACAAAGGCCGCGCACGACTGGAGCCGCCGCGCCAATTCCGGGAGCGGCAGGCTTTGCGCGACCTGACGCCGCTCCGGCGGCACTGCCGCCGCCAGCCGCTGGAGCCGCCCGCCTTCGGCCTCGCCGCCCACGAGCAGCAGATCCAGCTTCGTTGAACCCGTCAACCACGCGATAAATTCCGTCCATTTGGCCTCCGGCCAATTTTTCTTTTCGCTGCCGCTGCCGGGGTGAAGGGCGATGGTAGGGACGCGCTGCCGCGCGTCCAAGCCGACCGGCAGGTCGGCCCTACCGGAATGAGCAATAGCGGCATTGGAAATTCGGTCGAGAGCCAAACGCGGCACAGGGTCGGCATCGAAGATGGCGAGCCGTTCCAGTGGTTTGAGATAGACCTGCGCGGCGTGGATTGGTTCCGCTTCGTTCGGGCGGTGCGGTCCGGCGATAAATTGCCCGAACAGGCAGCGGCATACGTTGGTTTTGAAAATTTCGTCCGGGTCATAAAGATACGAGACCACCAGGTCGAACTCGGAGAAGTAATCCATCAGGTCCGGTTCCAGTGTGCCGTCGCGCGCGAAAAAGCCCGCCAGCCCGCGCGCTTCGATGGGCTGGATGCGGTCCGCCAGGCCGCCCCTCACGGCGAGCTGGGCGATGTGCGAATAGCCGAGCAACTCCAGATGCGCCCGGGGAAACTGTTTGCGCAGGGCGGCGATGGCCGGCAAGGTGAGAATGAAATCGCCGATGGCCCCGCCGCGAATGACCAGAATCCTGGGTTTGGCGGCGCTCACATCGCGCGAAAGGCAGTCAGGCCAAGGAGCATCACAAACACCGCGAACGCCAGCCGGATGGCGCTGCCGACGCGGACGCGGGTTTCATTCGCCGTGGCGAAGTTCACCAGGTCGCGCAGCCTCCACGGCGTCACCGTGAACCAGATGCCCGCGATGACGAGCAGGTAAGCCCAGATTTGAATCACATACGCCCACGGTGTCTGGCCCAGATGCGGACGCCCGGTATCCACCATCAATTTCGCCAGCAGCAACATCAAAACCGCCAGACCGCGCACGGCGAGAAAGTCCTGGACGAAAAAGCACGACAAAATCCCCACCGCCGCAAACCCGGCCATCATCGGCTGTTTGTAGGCCGAGAAATCCGCAATCGGTTCGTTGTTGACGTTCCACAAAAACCACGCCGTGCCCAGCAGCATCAGCAGGACGCCGAGAGGCAGATTGCGCGGAAACTTGCGCGCCGCAGCGGCGAATTGCGCCGGTTTGGTCAGCCCGTAAATCTGCGGCACGCTCATCCCGGCGCCGAGCAGGATGGCGAGTGTTGAAAGTTTCAATGTCATCGTTCTAAACGAAGATAGAGGATGGAGAATGGAGGATGGAAAAAGCGAGCATTGTTTTGCGCCATCTTCAATCTTCCATCTTCAATCCTCGCCCATAATGGCCGGGTCGCCGTAAAGCGTAAAGGAACCGGCGCGGGTGATTTTCACGTCCATGAGCTGGCCGCGATGCTCCCGCCCTGCGGGATCAAACACCACAATCTTGTTGCAGCGCGTCCGTCCGGTCATCCGCGCCGGATTTTTTTTGCTCGGCCCTTCAACGAGAATCTGCGTCCGCCGCCCGACAAACGCATTGTATTTACGTTTGGCGATTTCGTTGATGATTTCGAGCAGACGCTGGTTGCGTTCCTCTCGGATTTTTTGCGGCACTTGATCCGGCATTTCAGCGGCGGGCGTGTCGCGGCGCTGCGAGTATTTGAAGATGTACGCCTGATCGAATTCCACCTCGCGCGCGAGCGAAAGGGTCTGCTCGAAGTCGTCCTCCGTCTCTCCGGGAAAACCGACAATGAGGTCGGTGCTGATGCCGATTTCCGGCCGGGCGCGGCGCAATTTTTCAATGATGCCGAGGTAACGGGCGCGCGTGTAGCCGCGGTGCATCAATTTCAGCACCCGGTCGCTGCCGCTTTGGACGGGCAGATGCGCACTCTCAACGAGCTTGGGCAATCGCGCGTAAGCCTCAATCAAATCGTCGCCGTAACCCTTCGGATGCGGCGAGGTGAACCGGATGCGTTCGAGTCCCTCGATTTCGTGGACCGCGTCGAGCAATTGGACGAAGGGGGATTTTTGCAAGGTAGGGCGCGTCACTCCGTGCGCGCCGGCGTCATTTGGTGGGGCGAGGCTACCGACGAGCCGGCTCGCGGGGACGCTCGCCCCACCAGCGGCGGGCAAGGGACTGCCCGCCCTACCAACAACAGAGGTAGGGACGCGCTGCTGCGCGTCCTGGCCGAGCGGCAGCTCGGCCCTACCAAATCCCCGTTTCCCATAACTCGTCACAATCTGGCCGAGCAGGGTGATTTACTTCACTCCTTGCGACACAAGCTGGCGGCATTCGGCCACGATATCGGGAATGCCGCGGCTGCGTTCCTCACCGCGCGTGTAAGGCACGATGCAAAAGGTGCAATACTGATTGCACCCCTGCATGATGCTGACAAACGCGGTCACCTGTAGCGGCGGTCTGTGACCGCCGCCATTTTTCGCGGCATTTCCGTAAAGCAGATGCTCGCGGATGGTCGCCTCGCTGCCCTGCTCCGCTGCCACGTCCACGATTTTGTCACGGTCACCGGCGAGAATTTCGTCGAGGTAATCCGCCGCGCGATGAAATTTCTGCGTGCCGAGCACCAGGTCCACGTCCGGCAAACGGTCAATCAGTTCCTGTCCGCGGCTCTGCGCCATGCAACCCATGAAACCCAACACAACATCCGGACGGTTGCGGCGCGTCTCCGCGATGACGTTCACCATTTTGTTCAAGGCTTTTTGTTCCGCAAAATCGCGCACGCTGCACGTGTTGAGCAGAACCACGTCCGCCACGGCTTCGGCCGGTGCGAGGGTGTAGCCCTTGGCCACGAGCTGCGCGGCGACGGCCTCGCTGTCGCGCTCGTTCATCTGGCAACCGTAGGTTTTGATGTAAACACTCGGCATGGGACGAGAATAGCGGCAAATTAAGCCATCGGCGTGGTCTTGAAAAGGCCGAAAGGTGGCGGCCATCCAGCACGCGGGCAAATTAATCTTAATTTTTTCCAAAATTTGGCTGGCCAATCGGGGCGATTTGGGTTTTATTAGACGCAGGTCATGGTAACGAAGCATGCAGTGCAGCGACCGCAAAACCTCAACCTGGAGGACTTCCAATGGACATACATCATCCCTTCCTGAGTGAATTCCCCGAACATCGCGAAACCATCCGCCGGCTCCGGCTCGCCGACAATCAGTTCCGCCAGATGTTCGAGGAATACCATCAGTTGGACGACAGCATCTGCCGGATAGAAGAAGAAATCGAGTTCGCCACCGATCAGGAAATTGACGAACTCAAATTCAAGCGTGCCAAACTGAAGGACGCGCTCTATTCCGCCGTTGTCAAAAACGAAGCCGCGCTCGTTCACTGAGCGCTGCGTTTCCAATCTGCTCCGGCCGCTTCAATGCGGCTCGGGGTTGGCTTTGCGTTTCTTCGCCTCTTCAATCACCTTTTCCGCCGCGTCGCGCGGCATTTCCTCGTAATGGCTGAATTCCTCCGTGTGGACGCCGCGCCCGCCGGTCAGCGAACGCAGCGTGCTGGAGTAATGGTAAAGTTCCTTTGTCGGCACGCTGGCCTTGATGACTTGAAACGCGCCGTCGGTGTCCATGCCAATGATTTTTCCGCGCCGGGACGACAAGTCGCCCATCACCTTGCCCATGCAATCTTCCGGAATGCGAATCTCGACCGTCTCAATCGGCTCCAGCAGGCATGGCTTGGCGACCATGAACGCCTCCTTGAACGCGAAGTAACCGGCAATCTGGAACGCAATGTCCTTCGAGTCCACCGGATGCATCTTGCCGTCGTAAAAATCAATCTTCACGTCCGTCACGCGGCACCCGGCGAGGATGCCTTCGGTGCAGGCCTGGTGGACGCCCTTCTCGACAGAAGGCACGTACACGCGATCCACGTTCTGGCCGACGAGCGAGTTGGTGAACTCGACACCGCTGTCGCGCGGCTTCGGCTCGATGCGCATCCAGACTTCGGCGAATTGCCCGGCGCCGCCGGTCTGTTTTTTGTGGCGATACTTTGAATCGCCTTTGCCCTTGATGGTCTCACGATAGCGCACGCGCGGCTCGCCCAATTCGACGTGAACGTTGTGCCGGCGGCGCAACCGGTCGGCCACAACTTCCAGATGCAACTCGCCCTGCGCGGAAATGATCGTCTGATGCAGTTCCGCGTCCACCACGTAAAGAAACGTCGGGTCTTCCTGATGCAACGCAGCGAGGCCGGAGGCGATTTTGTCCTCCTCACCCTTCAGCTTGGCGACCAGCGACGCGTGGATGTTGGGCCTGGGATAAGCCACCTTCGGCAGGGTCACAGGTTTCTTCGTGTTGCAAAGCGTGTTGCCGGTGTGGGTCACCTTGAGTTTGACCACCGCACCAATGTCGCCGGGGCCGAGCGTGTTGGCTGCTTCGCGGGTCTGGCCGTTGAGCAGATAAATCTGTCCAATGCGCTCGTTCACCTTGCGGTCGCTGTTGTATAAATCCATGCCCGTGGACACCGAGCCCGCGTAGGTGCGGAAGAATGACAACTCGCCGAAATGCGCCTCGGACATCGTCTTGAAAATGTAGAGCACCGGTTCGGGGTCGTCCAAACCCACTTCCACTTCCGCGTCGTTGACATTGACGGCCTTGACCTTCTTGCGATCCACCGGCGACGAACCATACTTGGCGATGAAATCCATCAGGCGTGCCACGCCGATGTTGTTTTCCGCCGACGCGCAGAAAAGCGGGATGAACAATTGTTTCTGCACCGCGGCGTGGATGCCGGCGCGGAATTCCTCTTCCGCGAGACTGCCCTGCTCGAAAAACTTGTTCATCAGTTCGTCGTCCGACTCGGCGATGTGCTCGATGAGCTGGCCGTGCAATACCTTGATCTTCGCCTCCCACTCGCCGGAGGCCGGTTCCTCCTTGTATTTGCCGCTGTAATCGGTCGCGTAGGTCACGATTTCGTTGCGCAACACATCCAGCACGCGGTTGAAGCCGGGACCGGGATTCACCGGCACGCTCAACGGAAAAACGTGCCGGCCAAACCGTTCCTGCAACTGCTTGACCACGGCGTCGAAATCCACATTCTCCTTGTCCACCGCGTTGACGACGATCATTTTGGGAATGCCGTAGCCGGTCGCATAATTCCATACCCGTTCGGTGCCGACGCCGAGGCCGTGCTGGGCGTGAACCACCACCAGCGCGAAATCGCCGACCCGCAACGCGCCCAGGCCTTCGCTGATAAAGTCGAGATAACCCGGCGTGTCAATGATGTTGAATTTCTTTCCCATCCACTCCGTGTGCAAAAGCGACGCCGAGACCGAAATCTGCCGGTTCTTTTCGCTGACATGATAATCTGACACCGTGGAGCCGTCGGCGATGCGCCCCATGCGCGAGATGACGCCGCCGCACATGAGCATCGCCTCGCTCAACATGGTTTTGCCCGACGAGGCGTGGCCGACGATGGCAAAGTTCCGAATTTCCGCTGGCTGATAGGTTTTCATAATAAAATCTGGCAAAAGGCGCCGGTTATGACTGCGGGCATTTCAAGTCGGAGAACAGAAAAATTGAGGAAATGAATCCCGCGACTGTTGGCACGCCATTTCACCCGCCCGGATGATAACCAAAAATCCGCGGTGAACGCAACCCACTTGCGGGCGCGCGCCAACCTTGTATGTTCATGGGGCGACCGCGAGGTGATTCAGGTCTCCGCCAGCGGTGCGGGGCCAAATCGCGTTATGGGATCCGAACCGTTGAAAATTTTGTTTATCGGGAACGACGGGCGTTTTGCGCGCACCGTCGCTGAACTCCTGCACACTGGCGGGGCGACCGAGGTCACGATTGCGCCCACGGTTGATGCCGGTTTGGCCCTGCTGGCGGCCAATTCCTTTGATGCGGCTTTGTTCGAATTGCCCGCCGCCGACGCGACCGGTTTGTCCCAAGTCACTTCGCTCACCGCCAAGGCACCGCGCCTGCCGGTCCTGGTGTTCGGCACGGCGAACGATGAAACCTTCTCTGCCGAAGTCATCCGCAACGGCGCACAGGATTATCTCGCCAAGGAACATCTCGACGACGACGCCTTGCGGCGCGCCATCCGCTGCGCGATTGAACGCCAGCACGAACGGCTCGCGTTGATCGAGGAAAAGAATAATTACTACGGCATTTTTGACCATCTCGTCGAAGGCATCTTTCGCACGACGCCCGAGGGGCGTTATTTGCTGGCCAACGCGGCGCTGGCGCACATTTACGGTTACGACTCGCCGGTGGAATTGATGGCCAGCATCCAGGACATCGGGAAACGGTTGTATGTTGACTCGAAGCGGCGCGAGGAGTTTGTCCGGCTCATGGAGGAACACGACACGTTGAAAGGGTTCGAGTCCCTCATCTACCGCAAGGACGGGATCGTCATCTGGATTTCGGAAAGCTGCCGTGCCGTGCGCGACCAGCAGGGCAAGCTGCTCTACTACGAAGGCACGGTCGTGGACATCACGCACCGCCGGCAAATGGAGCAGGACCTGCGGAATTCGGAGTCCCTGTATCATTCACTGGTGGAAACGATGCCGCAAAACGTTTTTCGGAAGGACCGGCAAGGGCGGTTCACCTTCGCCAATCAACAATACTGCCGGCATTATCACTGCAAGCTGGAGGACATCCTCGGCAAAACGGATTTCGATTTTTTCCCGAAGGAGCTGGCGGAACAATATACCAAGGACGACCAGCGGGTCATGCAAACCGGCCAGACCTACGAAATCACCGAGGAACATCATCCTTTGGGACAAGACAAGCGCATCACCCGGGTCGTTAAAACACCCCTGTACGGGGCGGACGGAAAGATCATCGGACTGCAGGGCATCTTCTGGGACGTGACGCAACAACAACTCGCGGAAGAACGGATTCGCCAGGCCAACGCTGAACTGGCCCGCAGCCGTGAGGAATTGCGCGCGAAAAACCTGCTCATGGAGGAAAACCTGCGCATGGCGCACGAAATTCAGCTCGCCATATTGCCGCAACAATACCCGGCTTTCCCAAGCAACGTCCCGCCGGAACAAAGCGCGTTTCAATTCGTCCATCGGTATCAGGCCGCCGAAACGGTTAGTGGCGATTTTTTCAGCGTCTCCGCGCTCTCGGACACGGAAGCTGCCGTCTTTATTTGTGACGTGACCGGCCATGGCATCCGCGCCGCGCTCGTCACCGCCATGATCCGCGCGCTGGCGGAGGAATTGAAACCGCTGGCGCTCGAGCCCGGAATGTTTTTGCGCAAGCTCAACTCCGATTTGTGCAGCATCCTCAAGAGCACCGGCTCGCCGATGCTCACCACCGCGTTTTATCTGGTGGCCAATTGGCAGACCGGCGTCACGCGCTTCGCCAACGCCGGCCATCCGAAGCCGCTGCTGGTGCGCCGTTCCATGAGCCAGGTCGAACCGCTTACCAACGCCTCCGGCCGCAGCGAACCCGCGCTCGGCCTGTTTGAGGATTCGCCGTATCAAACCACCGAATTCGCCATCCAGCCCGGCGACCTCCTGATGCTGTTCACCGACGGCCTCTACGAAGTGCAGGGACTCCATGAAGAATTGTATTCCCAGGAGCGGATGATGCTGGACGTGGAAAACCGGCTGGCCAAACCCACCGGGGAACTGTTCGACGCGCTGCTGGAAGCCATCCGCGCGTTCTCCGTGGACCACGAATTCGCCGACGACGTCTGCCTGGTCGGCTTGGAATTCACGAAAAAACCCGCCTTGAAAAGTTGATGCGGTTTTCGCGAATTACTATTCCGCCAGGATTTTTATCACGCGTGTCCTTTCGGAGCGTTTGCGCCTCGTCTCGTCGAGGATTTTTTTGCGGAGCCGCAGATTTTTTGGCGTGGCTTCCACGTATTCGTCCGAACCGATGTATTCCAGGGCACGTTCGAGCGAGAGTTTGAGCGGCGGGCTGAGTTGAATGCCCTTGCCGTCGCCTTGAGAACGCATGTTGGTCAGTCGTTTAGCCTTGCAGGGATTTACCGGGATGTCGTTGTCGCGCGCGTTCTCGCCGACAATCATGCCTTTGTAAATTTTTTCGCCCGGCTCGACCATCAATCGCCCCCGCTCCTGAATCATGTTCAATGCATAAGCCATGGCGTCACCATCTTCCATACTCACAAGGGAACCGTTCTTGCGCGCGGCGATTTCTCCGCGGTCGGGGCCGTACTCGTGAAACAGGTGGCTCATCACACCCAGGCCGCGCGTCTGGTTCACGAGGTCGGTCTCGAACCCGATCAGGCCGCGCATCGGAATCAGCACCTCGATGGTCACCTGGTCGCCGTGATGGTTCATGCTGATGATCTCGGCCTTGCGGCCGGAAAGGTTTTCCATGATGGCGCCCATGAATTCCTGCGGGATTTCGAGAAATAATTTTTCAATCGGCTCCAGCAGGTTGCCACTGACGTCTTTTCGGTAAAGCACCTCGGGCCGGCTCACCAAAACCTCGTAGCCTTCGCGCCGCATTTGCTCGACGAGAATCGCGATTTGCATTTCACCGCGGCCCTCGACCTCGAAAATTTTTGGATCCGCGGTCTGCTTGATGCGCAACGCGACGTTCGTGCGGGTTTCCTTTTGCAGCCGTTCCCAAATGTGGCGCGCGGTGACGAGTTTGCCGTCCTGGCCGCCAAGCGGGCCGTCGTTCACGGCAAATTCCATCTGGATCGTCGGCGGGTCAATCGGGATGTAAGGCAGCGCGCCGCGTTCCGGCTTGTCCGCGATGGTCTCGCCGATGAACACATCTTCAAATCCCGTAATGCCCACAATGTCACCTGCGTGCGCCTGCTCCACTTCGATGCGTTTCAAGCCAACGAAGTGATAAATCATCGTGATTTTGCCCTGCGTGATTCTGCCGTGACCGTGCAAGCAACAGGCGGCGTCAGCAACCTTTACTTTGCCGGCCATGATCTTGCCGAACGCGATACGGCCGAGGTAATCCGAGTAATCGAGGTTCGCTACCAAGACCTGGAAGCCGTCGCCGGCCTTCGCGCGCGGCGGCGGGATGTATTTCACAATGGCGTCAAACAGGGGGACCATCGAGTCACTGGCGTTTTTGAGATCCAGTTTGGCGTAACCGGCCTTGGCCGAGCAAAAAACAAACGGAAAATCGAGCTGCTCGTCCGTGGCGTTGAGCGAGATGAACAGTTCAAAAACCTGGTCGAGAACTTTCTTTGGATTCGCATTCTCGCGGTCAATCTTGTTGATGACCACAATCGGCTTGGCTCCGGCTTCGAGCGCTTTTCGCAAAACAAATCGCGTCTGTGCCTGCGGGCCATCGGCGGCGTCCACCACTAGCAGGACGCCATCAATCATGTTCATGATGCGCTCGACTTCGCCGCCGAAATCGGCATGGCCCGGCGTGTCCACGATGTTGATGTGGTACTCCTTGTATTTGAACGCGGCGTTTTTGGCGCGGATGGTGATGCCCTTTTCGCGTTCGAGGTCCATCGAATCCATGATGCGCTCCTCGCTGGCCTTGGCCTCGTTGGCGCGAAACGTCCCGGACTGCTTGAGCAGACAGTCCACGAGCGTCGTCTTGCCGTGGTCCACGTGCGCGATGATGGCGATGTTCCGAATATGCTGCATAATTTAAAACCGAGCTGGATAGTCTGCCTTTTATGGGGAAAAGGTCAAGCCGTGTCTGGGGGAAAATAGACGCGAATTTCACGGATTGACACAAATTTTAAGCCCCCATCGGGGTGAAAGAAAATCGCCCGGGGTAAGGACGCAATAGCGGACGCAACCCCGGGAAAATGTCCCACAAAATAAATTCCTTCTCCCATCCGATGGGAGAAGGTGGCTGGAGGCCGGATGCGGGCTGCCAGAGAAACCTGCGTTTCCTTGTCTGACTTACCCGTTTTTCATTCGAGTCGGCGTTTGTACCTCGCCCGATGCTGCGTCAAATCAATTCTTTTTGTTCGCCGTGCTTCTTCTTCGACTCCGGCGCCTTTTTGAGGGTTTCGTCCACGGCAGCTACGCTCGATGGGCGTTTGATGCCTTTGTCGATCATCAATTTTTTTACGGTACGGAGCTGGATGCGCGGGTATTTTTGCTTGTTCATCTTGTGCTCGAAGAAACCGGCGCTGGTGTTACCGCATCATCGCCAGACAAAACGTTAATGACATTTCATGTTCCAATAATTTGTTTGCTTTGTGATTAAGCTCAGCCTATTATCCGTCCAGTGGAAATCAGGACAATCCTTATGAAAAATGGTTCAGCCTGCTCCCTCGCACAAACACACACAGCCGATCAAAACCGTTTTATCGCGCGAGGAAACAATAAAACAACCCCATGAAAACCCGCGTTCAAAATCTGTTCCCCATGCTGGCCTGCGTGGGACTCTTGGCAGTGCCGGCGGCAGCGCAAACCTTCACCAGTCTTCATAGTTTCACCGGCGGCAACGACGGAGCCAATCCGTCTGCCGGTCTGATCATATCGGGCAACACATTGTATGGGACGACAGCGGGTGGCGGCAGTTCGGGCAATGGCACCGTGTTCGCCGTCAATACCAATGGCAGCGGTTTTACGAACCTTTACAGTTTCTCCGGCGGCAACGGCGGAGCCAATCCGCAGGCCGCTTTGATTTTATCCGGTAACATATTGTATGGGACGGTGGAGCGTGGCGGCAGTGCGGACGAGGGCGCCGTTTTCGCCGTCGAAACCAACGGCAGCGGTTTTACAATCCTTTATAGTTTCACCGGCGGCAACGACGGAGCCCATCCATTTGCCGGTTTGATTTTATCCGGCAACACATTGTATGGAACAACGTTCCGTGGCGGCAGTTCGGGCGAGGGCGCCGTTTTCGCCGTCAATACCAATGGCAGCGGTTTTACGAACCTTTACAGTTTCACCGGCGGCAACGACGGAGACAATCCGCAGGCCGGTTTGATTTTATCCGGCAACACCTTGTATGGAACAACTTTCCGTGGCGGCAGTGCGGGCGGGGGTGCCGTTTTCGCCGTTAATACCAATGGCAGCGGTTTTACAAACCTTTACAGTTTCTCCGGCGGCAACGACGGAGCCAATCCGCAGGTCGCTTTGATTTTGTCGGGCAACACCTTGTACGGGACGACGGCGAATGGTGGCAGTTCGGGCTATGGCACCGTTTTCGCCATCAATACCAATGGCAGCGGTTTTACGAACCTTTACAGTTTCTCCGGCGGCAACGACGGAGCCAATCCGCAAGCCGGCTTGATTTTATCCGGCAACACCTGGTATGGAACGACGGCGAATGGCGGCAGTTCGGGCAGTGGCACCGTTTTTGCCGTCAATACCAATGGCAGCGGTCTTACGAACCTTTACAGTTTCACCGGCGGCAGTGATGGAAACTATCCGCAAGCCGACTTGATTTTATCCGGCAACACCTTGTATGGAACGACAGAGGGTTTTACTGGCAATGGCAGCGTGTTCGCGTTAGGCCTGCCAGGCGCTCAGGCATCCGCGCTGTCGTTGAGCGTTGCCTTCTCCAGCGGCAACGCCGTTGTCATTTCGTGGCCGTCGCCCTCCACCGGTTTTGTATTGCAGCAGAATACAAACGTGGAAGCAACGAATTGGACGACCAGCGGTTTCACCATTTCCGACGACGGCACAAACAAAAGCATTACGATTTCACCAGCGGCGGGATATTTGTTCTTCCGGCTGAAGCAGTAATTTGAGTCCAACTGTGATTAAACCAGTTTCTTCAACTTCGCATCCTCGCCGAGTTTTCTGACCAGTTCCTTGACCTTCTGCGCCTGGCTTTTGTGGGCGAGCAACACCGCATCGTCCGTCTGCACCAGAATCGAATCGCGCAAGCCGACCACGGCAATCGGTGTTTTGTTTTTTGTGCGCGCGTCGTAGATGATGTTCCGCGCGGCGTCCACGTGGATGAAATCCGCGACCGCGCAGTTCCCTTCCGGATCGGCCTTGAGATGCCGCGCCAGCGCCGTCCACGAACCGAGGTCATCCCATTCAAACGCGCCGTCGGCCACAATCACGTTCTGCGCATGTTCCATCAGCGCGTAATCAATCGAGATTCTTTTGATGTCCGGATATTCCTTCGCCAGTACCTTGGCAAGTTTCGCCGGATTATTGGCCACTTTGAACCAGCGCTGGCACGCCGCGTACATTTCCGGCTGATGCTTCTGCAGACCTTCCGTGATGGTCACGAACGACCACACGAACATCCCCGCATTCCAGCGATACTGGCCGCTGTTGACGTATTCGAGGGCTTTGTCGAAATGCGGCTTTTCCACGAATTGTTCGGCCCGATGGAAAACTGTCTTGTAAGCCCTCACGCCTTGCGGCGGCGGCAACGCCTCGCCCACACGAATGTAACCGTAACCCGTAACCGAGTCGGTCGGCTTGATGCCAATGGTCACAATCGCCTGGCCGCGACTGGCCAAATCGAACGCGTCGCTCAAGACCTGCTGGAACTTTTTCTCCTCGGGAATCACGTGATCGGCGGGCAACACGGCCATGACGCCGGTGGTCGAGCGTGCGCCGACGAGTGCCGCTCCAAGCGTGACGGCTGCGCAGGTATCGCGGCCAACCGGCTCGGCGATGAGATTGGCTTTGGGGATTTTCGGGAGTTGTTTGCGAACTTCCGGCAGTTGCGTCTCATTGGTGATGACAAAAATGTTTTTGGCCGGCACGAGCGGCAGCACGCGGTCAACGGCCTGTTGCAGGAACGACCGTTTGCCCAACAGGGTCAGCAATTGCTTGGGCATTTTCTCGCGGCTGACCGGCCAGAAGCGTTCGCCACGCCCGCCCGCCATGATGATGACAAAGCGGTTTTTGATGTCAGGTTTAACTTTTGCGCTCATAAATTTTTATCCATGGTGTAGAAGCGTTAAAAAGTTCCGCGCATCAACTGCGCCAGAGCGGTTACAATCGTAATAATTAACGCAAAACAGGCACCAATCACCGCGAATGGACTCTTGTCAGCACATCTTAATAGCACGGCGCTGATAAAGGAGTGTAACGGATTCCGTCCGATAATAAGCATTACCGAAAAGAAGGTTGCAAATACGGCGAAAAAACTCGGAAGAAACGCATTCACAACTATTACGTTTAAAGGAACGCAATTCATTGCCCAAACACCAAGCGACGCACCGAAAACCAACAACACAAATGTAAGAAATGACTGTTTTGCAACAACTGGAGATAATGGAAGCAAGAGCCACAGTAATGGGACAGAAAATATAAGCAACGCTAGCAATGAAATAGTTGAAATGATCAAGACGACAAAGAAATTTGAAACCAACAATGAAATAGCGGAAACGATACGAGCGGCGGCGCAGATTTCCCGCAAAACAATTCGACAGAAAACTAATGAAAAAAAACACAAGACGATATTCGCGATAAACAACACGATATAATATGCGACGCTGTAAATGGTGGCGTTTTTCACAGTATCATATTTTTCAACGCCCTTTCGTATGGTTACCAAGTCGTTCGACCATTGTTGCGCCTGAGTCAGGTTTGTATTTAAGTCTGACATTTTTTTACTGAAAAAATACCCAACGGATAACATACCTCTGTCCCCATTCCCATTTGTCGTGACGAATAGAAATGTGGTTGGTGAACCAGTAAAATCGTTGGTAATTGTTCCATTGGGACGATTAGTAATTGTGCCGGCGGAAGACAATCCGCTACTGGCGATCGTATCAGCAAGGTCATCCACCGCCTTGCAGCTTTGGTGATAATTATCCCATGGAACAATAGCCAATAACTGATGGTTCAACAGCCCCGTAAACGCAAGTGACCCGACTAATAGGCCAGTTGCAATTACTGAACATCTGAAAAATGCTTTTTGGGAAAATAGTTTTTCGCCAAAGAACAGGTCAGTAAAACGATTGAAAGCCTGCGTGCAAACCAACGCGAATTTCAAACGGTCATAATCGGATACGGCGAGCCACCACGATTCGAATTTTTCGCGGAGGCGTCGTTTTTCTTCATCTCGTAACCATACATCAAGAAATTTCATAACCGCTGTGGAAATTACAAGCAGACAAAAAATTAAAATTGTTAGGTTTAACAATGCGTGTTTCATCTGTGGCTCAAATTGATTTTACCTCAGCCGCCAGCGATTCCACAAACGCACTCACCCGCTCTACCAGGTGCTTTGATTTTCCATGCCTGGCAATCTGATTCACCACCGCGCTGCCGACGACCGCGGCGTCCGCGACGGACGCCACTGTCTTCGCCTGTTCCGGCGTCGAGATGCCGAAACCGACGGCGATGGGCAGTTTCGTGCGCGCGCGAATTCTGGCGACCTGCTGTGCGAGATTGGCCGCAACCTGTTCTTGCATCCCGGTCACGCCTTCGCGGGAAACATAATAAATGAATCCGCTGCCGCGTTTGACAATCAGTTCGATGCGGTCCTCCGGCGTCGTCGGCGCAACGAGATAAATGTGGCAGAGACCGGCCTTGCGCATGAGCGCCTCGTAATTGCCCGACTCTTCCGGCGGCAAATCGAGCACGAGCAAACCGTCCACGCCTGCCTTCGCCGCGTCCGTAATGAATTGCTCCAGCCCGCGCCGATGAATCAGGTTGAAGTAAATGTAGAGAATAATCGGAATTTGCGAGCGCTGGCGGATGGCAGCCACGGTTTCCAAAACCTTGGGCGGCGTGGTACCGGATTCGAGACCGCGCTGCGCGGCGAGTTGATTCACCAAACCGTCGGCCAGCGGATCGCTGAACGGCACGCCGAGTTCTAAAATGTCCACGCCCGCCTGGTCGAAAGCCAGGGCGAGTTCGCGCGTGGCAGCGAGGTTCGGGTCGCCTGCGCCGACATAGACGATGAAGCCTTTCCGTCCGGCTTTTTTGAGTCGGGCAAACTTTTCGACGATGCGATTCATGCTCGCCTGAGTTTCCGGTTTGAAGATTCAAGTTTCAAGCGGGATTTGACCACACGGCGACTTTTTAGCATCATTCCAACATGGCGAGCACCTTTGGGCATCTGTTTCGCATCACGACGTGGGGCGAATCCCACGGCGGGGGCGTGGGTGTGGTCGTGGACGGCTGTCCGCCGCGTCTCAAGCTCTCCGAGGCCGATATCCAGCCCGATTTGGACCGCCGCCGGCCCGGCCAGTCCAAAATCGTCACGGCGCGCAAGGAATCCGACACGGTGCAAATCCTTTCCGGCACGTCTGGCGGCAGGACACTCGGCACGCCGATTTGCCTGTGGGTCAAAAACGAGGATGCCCGGCCCGAAGCCTACGCGGAAATGAAAACCAAGTTCCGCCCGTCGCACGCGGACTTCACATATTTCGCCAAATACGGCATCCGCAACTGGCAGGGCGGCGGCCGCGCGAGCGCGCGCGAAACCGTCGGCCGCGTCGCTGCCGGCGCGATTGCGAAGAAAATTTTGCGCGAACGGTTTGGCGCTGAAACCCTGGCCTACGTCAAACAAGTCCAGCGAATCGTCGCGGACGTGAACCCGGACAAGGTAAAGTTCAAGGACGTCGAGTCGAACATTGTCCGCTGTCCCGACAAAAAGGCCGCGGAGAAAATGATCCGGCTCATCGAAAAAATGCGGCGTGCAGGCGACACCGTTGGCGGCATCGTCGAAGGCATCGCCCGCGGCGTGCCCGCCGGCTGGGGTGAACCGGTGTTTGACAAGCTGGAGGCGGATCTGGCGAAAGCCATGTTGAGTCTGCCCGCGTCAAAAGCGTTTGAAATCGGCTCCGGCTTTGGCGGCATCACGCTCACCGGACGCGAGCACAACGACCCCTTCCGCGCGCGTGGCGGAAAGGTTTTTACGACGACAAATTTCTCCGGCGGCGTTCAAGGCGGCATTTCCAACGGCCAGACCATTTTCTTTCGTGTCGCGTTCAAGCCCGTCGCCACCGTCATGCACGAACAGGACACGGTGGACGTGCAATTTCATAACACCACGCTCAAAGCGCGCGGCCGGCACGACCCGTGCGTGTTGCCGCGCGCCGTGCCCATGGTCGAGGCGATGACCGCGCTCGTCCTCGTGGACCACGCGCTGCGGCACCAGGCGCAATGCGGTTGATTTTTTTCGCCGGGCGGGCGACTTATATTTTATGCCTGAAAAGACCATCAACGAAATTTCCGCCGACCTGCGGAGAATCTACAACAAGGCCAATGAAGCCGCGCAGCGGGAAAATTTTGACTACGCCATCGCGCTGTTCAATCAGGTGTTGGAAAAGGAACCGGCCCTTTTCGAATGCCGCAAGGCGTTGCGCGAAGCGCAGTTTCGGAAGGCCGGCGACGGCAGCAGCGGATTTTTCAAAAGGATGCTGAGCGGCGCCGGCTCCTCGCCGCAGGTGGCCAAGGCCAAGATGGCGATGAACAAAAATCCCGCCGAGGCGCTCGCCATCGCCGAACAGATTTTGAACGGCGACCCGAACAACTCCGCGGCGCACCGCATCATTATCGAGGCGGCCCAGGCGTTGGACCTGCCGCACACGGGCGTGTTATCGCTTGAAACCCTGTTGAAAAATTCGCCCAAGGACAAAGGTCTGGCGATTAAATTTGCCGACGCGCTCTCCGCCAGCGGTGGAGATGCCAGCCGCGGGGAACAAATCCTGAACGAACTTTTGCGCGCGCGGCCCGGCGACGGCGAGCTGGCGAAGGCGTTGAAAAACCTGTCGGCGCAAAAGACGATGGACAAGGGCGGTTACAGCGGGCTGGAGGGCGGACAAGGTTCGTATCGCGACATTTTGAAGAACAAAGAGGAGGCCGTTTCCCTCGAACAGGAAAAACGCGTGGTGAAGGCCGTGGACGTGGCCGAGCGGCTCATCGGCGAATACGAAGCACGCCTGCAAACCGAGCCGAACAATCTCAAGCTCGTCCGCTCGCTCGCGGAGCTTTACACGCAGAAAAAACAGTTCGACCGCGCCCTGGCGCTTTACGATCGCATCAGAAATTCCGAGATGGGCAACGACCCGTCGCTCGAACGCGCCATTGCCGAAACCGTCGTGCGGCGGTTTGATTATCAGGCGGAGCAACTCGACCCCTCCGCGCCTGATTACGCCGAACAGTCGGCGAAAGTTCAGGCGGAAAAACTGGATTTCCAGGTCACCGAATGCCAGAAACGCGTTGAAAAATATCCGACGGACCTGGCGATCCGGTTTGAGATGGGCGTGTTTTATTTTCAGGCGGGCAAATTCGGCGAGGCGATTGCGGAATTTCAGAAGGCGCAGGGCAATCCGCACAAGCGCATCGCCGCCATGAGCTACCTTGCCCAGTGTTTTGCCAAACGCAAAATGTTCGACCTCGCCGCGCGCACGCTGCAGAACGCCATCAAGGAAAAACCGGCGTTTGATGACGAAAAGAAGGACCTCGTTTACAACCTCGGCTGTGTGCTAGAAAGCATGGGCAAAAAAGAGGAAGCCGTCGAACAGTTCAAAATCATCTACGAAATGGACATCAGCTACAAGGACGTCGCGGCCAAGGTGGATGCATTTTACGCCGGGCAGTGAAAATTTCCACTGTTCAACAATGTGGCCTGACAAAATCGGCCGAGCGAACTTCGATGAACAACATCGGGGTGGTGGCCGCCTGCATCACGACAACCGTCTCAAGCTTGGCCATTCGCATTTAACCCCATCAAATCGTCGGTAAAAGGAAATACAATGAATTCGCACCCCATACAAAAATTCTCGCAGAACTGCCCCCATCGCTCTTGGCCGAATGGTTCATCAAGAAAATGGTGTCAGCCATCCCTGGTGGGTTTTGCTCTTCTTTTCCTTCTGTTTGGGCCACTGCTCGGGCATGCCCAACCTTCCGGCGGTCCTTATGGCCCAATCCAGCAGAGCTATCATCTGCCCAAGGACGCCGCTCACATTTATTATGTGGCGCCCGATGGACAGACCAATGCCCCGGGAACGACACTGGACCAACCCACCACCCTGGAATCAGCCATTGAGCGGGTGGTGACCGGCGACGCGATCATACTGCGCGGGGGAATCTATCGCACTGGCGGCCTGATGTTCAACCAGGGGATCACCGTGCAACCTTATGCCGACGAACATCCGGTTCTTAAAGGAACCATGGTGGCCACCAATTGGGACGCCCAGACCAACGGCTTGTGGCGGACTTCCTGGTCCCGTTTGTTCCCGGCCAAAGCCGCCGACTGGTGGCGGCGTCCCCGGGAAGGCACGAAAACGCCACCTTGGCGTTTCAACAACGATATGGTTTTCGTTGATGGCGAGCTGTTGAAAGCGGTTGGCTGGGAGGGGGAGATTGATGCGCACTCGTATTACATTGATTACGATGCCGGCCAGGTTTACATCGGCGTCAGTCCGACGAACCGCCTGGTCGAGATCACCGCTTACGACGGTGCGCTCACCCGGACGACCGGCCCCTGTCACGGAAAAAATTCGGACGGCAAGGGACCGGTGATTCGCGGCCTCACGTTCACCCAATATGCCTACCGCGCGCTCGAAGTAGAGGGCAAGGAACCCGTGGGTCTCTCCGATCCCGCCACCTACGGTAAGGATGTCACCGGCACGACGCTGGAGAATGTGACGATTTCCTACTGTTCCCGCGTGGCCGGTTATTTCCGGGGCGACCGATTGACCGTCCGGCACTGTCTCATCAGCGATACGAGGACGGAAGGCATTTACGTCATCGGCTCAGCCGATTGCCTGCTGGAGAAAAACATTTTCCGACGGAATAACATCCAGCAAATGACCGGGTATTTCCCTGCGGCGGTGAAGATTTTCAATCAATGTTACCGCACCACCTGCCGGGACAACCTCGTGATTGACCAACCGTATTCGAACGGCATCTGGTATGACGTCGGCAACGTGGACGGCGTGTTCGTCAACAACCAGGTCGAGAACGCCATTGATGGATTCTTCTTTGAGATTTCGAAGGGCGCGATCTGCGCCGGCAACGTGTTCGTCAATTGCCAACACGGTGTTCGCGTCCTCAACAGCTCAAACGTCCGGGTCTATCACAACACCCTCTACAACAGCATCGCCTCCTTTGAGCGCACGGAACGGAGCGCGACCAACGATCACTTCGGCTGGCATCCCAGCACCGGCCCGGACGTGGACAAGCGCGAGGGGCATGTCTTTGCCGGCAATCTGCTGGCGGCCAGCACGGATTTTAACCAACCCCTTCTCCGATTCACGCAAACGATGGTTTTGTGCGGGCGGCTCACTCGGCCGCAGGTCAAACAGCTTGATGACAACGTCTATGTGCGTGGTGGCGACGCCAGCGCGAAGACCTTGATTCTGTGGAGTCCGGCGGACAGCGACAATTGCCTGACCGAGTTCAAGTCGCTCGACGGACTGCGACAATTGCACCCGGAATTCGAAGCGCACAGCCGGTATTGGGACAATTACTATGGTTCCGTCTTCAAAAGTCCGGAACTGGGCAATTTTGAGTTGAGCCAGGCGTTGCCGGTGCGGACGGCGGAAGACTCCCTGCCGGCTGAGATCCGGCAGTTGCTGGATTGGTCAAAACAAGATGCGCGCACTCCCGGCGCCTGCCCGTTCCGTCCCTAAATCCGCTTTTCGTCCAGGTCAATCACGTCCACGAACGTCTTGACGTCATCGCGATGCGCGCCGCCGCATTGTTCCTTGCGCATTTTGAGCCGCGCCGCGGCCGCTTCGTCACCGGGTTGGGGACGGTTCAACATATCTTTGGCATGAGCGGCTTTGTCGGCGGGGGATTTTTTCACATTCTTGCGCACCCAATCGCACACTTCGCCGTCGGTGATGGAATTTTTCACGACGGCAATCATCTGCTCGTGGGTAACGCCGGCGGCTTTGAGCCACGCGCCGTCAAAGCCTTTGCCAAAATTTTCCTGATAATCGGAATGCAGCTTGCCGGCGAGGTGCAGGCGGATTTTGTCAATGTAACGCGGCAGATACATCCAGCCGTCTATCGTTTCGCGCGGGCTGCGCGGATAAATAATGTTATTCATGGTCCAATCATCCAAAAGCGCGCAAAAAAATTCAACCCCGAAAGCCCGGCGGGGTAAAATTTGCAATTTGCATTTCTGCAGCGCGCTTCCATCTTCTCCGGCATGAGTCAGTTTGATTTCGACGTGGCCATCATCGGCAGCGGCAGCGCCGGTTACGCGGCGGCGCGAATTGCCTCAAGTGCCGGTCTGAAAACCGTGGTCATCGAAGGCGGCGAGGAAGTCGGCGGACTGTGCATCCTGCGCGGTTGCATGCCCACGAAAGCGCTGCTCTACGCCGCCGAAGTCATGCATCTCACCAGCCACACCAGGCCGTGGGGCATTTGTACCCGCAACGTCAGTTTCGATTTCGCGAAGGTCATGGCGCGCAAGAACGCGCTCATCAAGGATTTCGCCGATTACCGCGTGAAACAACTGGTTGGCGGCAAATTCAAATTCATCCGGGCCAATGCAAAATTTTTGGATTCACATACCGTTGGACTTGGTAGGGCCGACCTGTCCGCCTCCGCTAAAAGCTTTGGCGTGACCGCGCCGAAACGCAGTGAAGGCGGGCCGGTCGGCCCGAACGCGCGGGGCACCCCGACATCGAATGTCGGGGCCGACCGCGTCCCTGCCAAAATCACAGCGAAAAATTTCATCATTGCCACTGGCTCGGTCGTGGCACCACCGCCCTTGCCCCAACTTCGCGAGCTCGGCTACATCACCAGCGACGACGCATTGGCGCTCAAACGATTGCCGAACTCACTCATCGTGCTTGGCGGCGGGCCGATTGCGTGCGAGTTTGCGCAGTTTTTCGCGCGTTTCGGTGTCGAGGTCATGCTCATCCAGCGCAGCGAACACATTCTGAAGGAATTCGACCTCGACACCGCAATTGAAATCGAAAAAGTCTTCCGACGCGAAGGTGTCAAGGTTTTCACCGGCACGAAGCTCGCGGACGCGAAGCGAAAGGGAAAACTGAAAACCGTTTCATTTCAGCACGACAGCAAAATGGTTTCCGTCTCCGCCGAGGAAATTTTATTCGCGCTGGGCCGCGTGCCGAACACGTCATCGCTCGGCCTCGACCACGTCAGTGTCGCCACCAACGGTGGCCGCGTCCTTGCAAACGACTTCATGCAAACGAGCGCGCCGCACATTTACACCGCCGGCGACTGCACCGGGCCACACGAGATTGTGCATATCGCGGTCCAACAAGGCGAGACAGCGGCGCACAACATTGCTAATCCGAACGTGCCACGACGGATGGACTACCGGCTGCTCATTTCAGTCGTGTTCACCGAACCGCAGGTGGCGGTTGTTGGTTTGACTGAAAAAGACGCGAAAGTGCGCAACCTTCCTTATCTGGCCGCCAGTTATCCATTCAACGACCACGGCAAATCGCTCATCATGGAAGCGAAGGACGGTTTCGTGAAATTGCTGGCCGACCCGAAGTCCGGTGAAATTCTTGGCGGCGCGTGCATCGGTCCGGTGGGCGGCGAATTGATTCACGAGGTCGTCGCGGCCATGGCCAAGCACATGACCATTCACGAACTGGCCGCGATGCCGCATTATCATCCGACGCTGGCGGAAATCTGGACGTATCCGGCAGAGGAATTGGCCGGGCAAATTACAATTTCTTGAGCACTTCTTCCGGCGCGAAGCCATAAAGCTTGACGATCTTGTGCCGTGATTTGTGGCCGCGCACTAATTCCACGCGGCCACGGGCGCAATCCAATTTCCCGGCCAGCAATTTAATCAGCGCTTCGTTGGCGGCGGCGTCCACCGGCGGCGCAGTGACCTTGATGCGCAATTCACCGCCGAGCGGCTCGCTGATTTCATTGGCTGAGGCGCGCGGTTGCAGTTTCACCGAGAGCAGCGTTCCATCGGCTTGCGCGCGTAGAAACCCAGGAATCGTCATGGCAGTGCTATTTCAGCAATGGAAATCAAATGTCGTCGGAATGGATGAACCGGAAGGTGAATGCCCCCAGCGCAAACGCCATGGTCGTCACCGTGAACCCGATGGCAAGGCCGTAGTAGGAATTGCCTGCGGTGGCTGTGAGTGAGGGGAGTTCGTTTTTCATATTCGTTGCGGGTCAGGGAACGTGGTTGGCTTGGAACTGGAGTCTTTGAAACAGGCGCGTAATCCATTGTGACACGCGAACCATGAAACTTGCGGAAATGCCCAGCCGATTGCGGCGCTGAAGCGATGCACCGTGTGCCTGCAACTGTGCAACTACTTTGCTGCGGCCGAACATCGCGGCGAACATCAGCGGCGTCATGCCGCCACCGTTGTCGGCGTCAATATCCGCGCCGTGTTCCAGCAGCAGGGAAACAATGTCTTCGTAACCCTTGAACGCCACTCCGCCCAGGGGGGTCTGGCCACGGTCGTTGCGGCGATCCACCTCTGCGCCGAGCTCCAGCAGCATCCGCGTCGTTTCCACGTTGCCGCTGTAGCTCGCGAGCATGAGCAGGGTGTTACCTTTGGCGTCGGCGAGATTGATGGGCAAGCCATGCTGGAGCATCGCGGCCAGCGATTCGGTTTCGCCGTTGCGGGCGAAGTCGAGCGCCATTTGCTGCAACTCGGCGTAACGCTTTTCTTCGGCTTCGGTAATGGCGGCTTGCATCTTGTCTGGTAGGGCGGCGCTGCCGCGCCGCCAACTTTGTCATTTTGTCAAATACTACAACTCAAGCCGCGCGGCAGCGCGGCCCTACCTTATGGGTTTGCAATTACTTCCCGGCCGCGCGGTTCTTCACGCCGAGTGCCTTCGCCACGCCGGCGGCGTAGGCGGGATCGGCCTTGTGGAAGTGAACCAACTGGCGCTGGACGATTTCTTCGGGCACACCAGCCATCGCGGCGGCGACGTTTTTGAACAGCCGTTGCTGCTGGTCCGGCTTCATCAGGCGGAACAAATTTCCCGGTTGCGTGTAGTCGTCGTTGCCGTCGCGGTGATTGTAACGGTCGGCGTCGCCGGAAATCTTCAGCGGCGGCTCGGCAAAACGCGGGTCCTGCACCGGCCCGCCATAGCTATTGGGTTCATACAAGACATTGTCAATTTTCGGCGCGTCAAAGCGCATCGGGCCGTCGGCGTGATAGTTGCGCACGGGAACTTTCGGGCGGTTGACCGGCAACATTTCGTAGTGCGTGCCCAAGCGGTAGCGATGCGCGTCGGCGTAGGAGAAGATGCGCGCCTGCAACATCTTGTCCGGCGAGAAGCTGATGCCCGGCACAATGTTCGACGGGCTGAAGGCGGATTGCTCGACCTCGGCGAAATAATTCTCCGGGTTGCGGTTCAACTCGAGAACGCCAACGTCAATCAGCGGGTAATCCTTGTGCGGCCAGACTTTCGTGAGGTCGAACGGATTCCAGCGATAGGTTTCGGCGTCCTTTTCCGGCATGATCTGCACGCAGAAACGCCACTTGGGAAACTCGCCGCGCTCGATGGCCTCGAACAAGTCGCGCTGCGAACTCTCGCGGTCCTTGGCGACAACCGCCTCCGCCTCTTCATTCGTCATGAACTGAATGCCTTGCAGCGTTTTGAAATGAAACTTCACCCAGAAGCGTTCGTTCTTCGCGTTGATGAAGCTGTAGGTGTGGCTGCCATAACCGTTCACGTGGCGCAGGCTCTTCGGCAGGCCGCGGTCGGACATCAGAATCGTCACCTGATGCAGTGACTCGGGCGAGAGCGACCAGAAATCCCACATGGCCGTGTTGCTACGGAGATTGGACTTCGGATGCCGTTTTTGCGTGTGAATAAAATCAGGAAACTTGAGCGGGTCGCGCACGAAGAAGACGGGCGTGTTGTTGCCGACCATGTCCCAGTTGCCTTCGCTGGTGTAAAACTTCAGCGCGAAACCGCGCACGTCGCGCTCGGCGTCCGCCGCACCGCGTTCGCCGGCCACGGTGGAGAAGCGCAGCAGTGCCTCGGTCTTGACGCCTTTCTTGAACACGGCAGCCTTGGAGTATTTCGTGATGTCATGCGTGATGGTCAGTGTGCCGTAAGCCGCCGTGCCTTTGGCGTGGACGGTGCGTTCGGGAATGCGCTCGCGGTTCTGGTGCGCGAGCTTTTCGAGCAGTTGATAATCCTGCATCAGCAGCGGCCCGCGCGGACCGGCGGTGATGGAATTCTGGTTGTCGGCGACGGGATTGCCACCCGTCGTTGTCATGGTTTCAGGTTTCTTGGCCATAAATGTAGTTTGGTTTTCCCAGATTAAAGCACTTTCGGAACTATTGTTGAAATACTTTTTTCCTCTCGTTAGCATAGGCACTGCCTATGGAAATGCATCAGCTTCGTTACGTGGTCGCCGTGGCGCGGACCGGAAACTTCTCCCGCGCCGCCGAGCAATGCCACGTTGCCCAGCCCTCGCTCAGCCAGCAGATTCAGAAGCTTGAAGACGAATTGGGCGAGCGGCTGTTCGACCGGATGAAACGCGAGACGAGGTTGACGCCGCACGGCGAGGCGTTCCTGCGCCGCGCGGTTCGCATCCTCGAAGAAGTGGACGCGGCCAAACGCGAGGCGACCGACGCGCAGGACTTGTTGCGCGGCACATTGATGATCGGCGTGCTGCCCACCATCGCGCCGTATTTGCTCCCGGATGTGATGGCGCAGTTCACGGAAAAGTTTCCCGGCGTGGAGACCGTGGTGCAGGAAGACACCACGGTGCGGCTGCTCAAGCTCGCACACGGGTATGAAATTGACTTCGCCCTAGCCAGTCAGCCGATTCGGGATGAGCGTCTGGAAGTGAAGGAGTTATTTTCCGAGGAGCTGCTGCTGGCACTGCCGCCGGGCCATCCCCTCACGCGCAAACGCACCGTGACGTTCGCCGATCTGGAAGGGGAACAGTTGATCGTGATGAAAGAGGGTCATTGTCTCGGCGACCAAGTGCTGGGCTTCTGCGACCGCCGTGACGTGAAGCCCAAAATCAGCTTTCGCAGCGCCCAACTCGAGACGATTCAGGCGCTCGTATCTTCGGGGTTGGGCATTTCGCTGATTCCGGCGATGGCGGCGCGGAGTGAGCGTGAGGATTTGCCGGAGTATCGCTCGCTCCAATCACCGAGGCCGGAGCGAAAGATCGTCGCCGTCTGGCCGAAACAACGTCCGCCCGGTCGTGCCGCCAACGAGTTCCTGAAGATGATTTTAGCACGATTCGGCAAATCCAAGTCTGACATTTCTAAATGGGCTGCGCCCCAGTTCGATGACAGACGCCAATGATGCGGCGGCGAACGCGCCGATGATTTGCGAAATCCAGTAGCCGGGCATATCCGACGTTGAGCAACGACTGCGCAACCAAACGGTCAGCGTCACCGCCGGACGAATGTGCCGATGAATTCGACGAGATATTTTTTCATAACTTTGGATTGGAACTCACGGATAAACCATTTGATAACTGACGAACGCAATGTTCCGGCTGTCCGGCGACCAGGACGGAACGTTGATGGTGCCCTGCCCGCCAAACAATTTCGCCAGCACACGGATTTTTTTATCCGGAAGCGACATGAGCCGTATCATCACGTTCTGGTTTGCCGGATGCCCTTTTATTCCTTTTTCATACGTCAGAAAAACAATCCACTTGCCATTCGGTGACGGGTGCGCGAACCAATTGTTGTAATCGTCAGAAGTGATTTGTTCCTGCTCCGAGCCGTCGGGTTTCATCCGCCAGATTTGCATTGAGCCGGTGCGTTCAGAGTTGAAGTAAATATATTCCCCGTCCGGCGAATAATCCGGGCCGTCGTTTATGCCGGGCGCGGTCGTCATTTGCCTTTCTTTGCCGCCCTTGGCCGGGACCGTGTAGATGTCGAATTCATCGTTTTTGCCGACGGCATACGCAAGGGTTTTGCCATCGGGCGACCAGCCGTGCCAATACGACGGCGCCAGCGATGTGACTTGGCGTGGCTTGCCGCCGGTAACCGGCAGCACATAAACGTGGGATTTCCCGTCTTTGCCCTGGCTGCTGATGGCGAGCTGCGTTCCATCCGGTGAAAGGCCATGGTCATTGTTGCAACGGGTTTGACTGCCGGTGTCGAGCAGTTCCGGCGTACCGCCTTTGACCGGCAATTTGTAAATCCGTCCTTTGCTGTTGAAGAGAAAATACTTTCCGTCACGCGACCAGTTGGGCGCTTCGATATGATCGCGCGTGTGATAAACCACGGTGCGGTCCATCCCGGGAATTACCATCGTTTCCAGCGTGCTTGCAATGGCCGGTCTGTTGGTAGCGGCGGGAATCATTTTGAGTTCGACGTTTGAAAAAACCGCCTGCTCGATCCGGCTGTTATCATGGGCGCAAACGCCGAGGCCGACATAAAACGGTTCCTGGAGTTGAATCCGATACATGGTGCCCGCCGTATGCAGTTCCCCACCCGCCATCGCAATGGACATTGTGACGTAATCGCCGTGCTTTTCGACCTGCACACGTTCCGGCCCGGAGACGTCCAAAATAATTTCATGGGTCGCCTCGCCATCGGTTTCGCGGCATTGAAGCGCCGTCATCCCGTTGCCGTGAAAGGCAACGTCCGCGTAAGCTGAATTGGCGGCGAGTGACTGGCGGATCATCAGGCACGATTTGCGATGTGCCACCCCGCCTGTGCCGACAAATTTGATGTTGGCGGCGAGCGTCAGGTCGCCGGACATTTTCACCCAGACAAAATGAAATGCGTCGCTGGCCGACCAGATGTTTGCGCCGCCGCCCGCGATGAGGTATTCGCCATTCGTCGAATCAAAACTGGCCGAGCCGGGCTTGGCGACATTGCCGATGTCCGTGTCGCCGGAAAAAATTCCGATGCCGGTTGAATCACCCAAAACCAATTGTGCGCCTGCGAATAGAGCAAGAAAAGGCGTGCCGATCGATTTAGCGCGATGTTTTTTCATATAAAGCCTCTGCTCACTTCCAAGTTGAACACGGCTTGCCATTTTTGCGAGCAGAAAAACAAAAAAGGCGCAGTTTTAGGCCGCGCCCTTGAATCGTTTTAGCGTCGCGCTCGATGAGCGACGGTTCGTGCGACAGTCACAGACCGCCACTACAGGTTTACACTGTGTATGTGCCGCTGGCGACCCGGCCGCCGTGACCGGTCCAGTTGGTGTGGAAAAACTGGCCGCGCGGCTGATCAAGCCGTTCGTAGGTGTGCGCGCCGAAATAATCGCGCTGCGCCTGGAGCAGGTTCGCGGGCAGGCGTTCGCTGCGAAAACCGTCGAAGAACGCCAGTGCCGTGCTGAAGGCCGGCATCGGAATGCCTTTCTTGACCGCCGTACTCACCACTTTGCGCCAACTGCGCTGGCAACCCTTGATCGCCTTCTTGAAAAACGGCGCGAGCAGGAGGTTGGTCAGGTTCGGGTTCTTGTCGAAGGCCTGCTTGATGTCGCCGAGGAACGCGCTGCGGATGATGCAGCCGCCGCGCCACAGGAGGGCGATGCCGCCGTAATTGAGGTTCCATTTGTATTGTTCCGCCGCGGCGCGCATGAGCATGTAACCCTGCGTGTAGCTGATGATTTTCGAGGCGTAGAGCGCCTTGCGAAGGTCGCTGATGAATTGGACGCGGTCGCCGGAAATTTTCGAGTTGACGGGCTTGAAGACTTTGGCGGCTTCGACGCGCTGGTCTTTCAGCGCCGAAACGCAACGGGAATAAACCGCCTCGGCAATCAGTGTGATCGGGATGCCGAGTTCCTGTGACGAGATGACCGTCCATTTACCGGTGCCCTTTTGCCCGGCGGTGTCCAGAATCTTGTCCACCAACGGCTGACCGTCGGTGTCTTTGTAAGCCAGAATGTCACGGGTGATTTCGATGAGATAGGAATCCAACTCGCTCTTGTTCCACTCGGCAAAAACCTGGTGCATCTCGTCAGCGGTCATCCCCAAACCGTCTTTCATCAAATGATAGGCTTCGCAGATGAGCTGCATGTCGCCGTATTCGATGCCGTTGTGAACCATTTTTACGAAATGGCCGGCGCCATTTTCGCCGACCCAATCGCAGCACGGCGAGCCATCGGCAACCTTTGCAGCGATGGCCTGAAAAATGGGTTTGACGTGCGGCCACGCGGCGGGCGAACCGCCAGGCATGATGCTCGGACCGTGGCGCGCGCCCTCCTCGCCGCCGCTCACGCCGGTACCGATGTAGAGCAGACCCTTGCTCTCGACATATTTCGTGCGGCGCACCGTGTCCTCAAAGAGCGAGTTGCCGCCGTCAATGATGATGTCACCCTGTTCGAGCACCGGCAGCAGGTGTTCGATGAATTCGTCCACGGCGCCGCCGGCCTTGACCATGAGCATGACGCGGCGGGGCTTTTTGAGGAGCGCGGCCATTTCCTGAAGCGAGTGGGCGCCGATGACTTTCGTGCCCTTGGCCTCGTTGTTGATGAAATCATCCACCTTGGAAACAGTGCGGTTGAAGGCCACCACGGTAAAACCGTGGTCGTTCATGTTCAAAATCAAATTCTGGCCCATCACGGCCAGACCAATGAGCGCAATATCAGCTTGAGGTTGCATTTGTTGTGTTCGTTAAAAATTGAAAAAAACAGGATACAAAAGTTTGTCCCCTTGTGCCAGCAGTTTTTTGGCGATTACTGACTCACATTTGCCGTTTACAGAGGAGTATCGTGCCATGGGTGGGATGCACAAACAATGCGGCGTATTGCCATTCATCCCGCGCATGGCATGAAAGGAGCAGGCCACATGGTCGAAGAGGCCGGCTTGGCAAATAGTCATCGGGCAGACAAGAATGTCTGCCCGTGCAACCGGGTCTCCGATCACCCTGCGGACCTTTCCTTACAGGGAGACCGAGGCCAGACGAGAAACACCGCCGGGTGAGTTATTCGCATCCGCAGGGCGGCTGAGAATCTCAGGAACGTTGAAACGTTCCAAGGCAATGCGCGTCAGCCGCACGTTCATTTCCGTGAGGTTCTGGTCTCCGAAGATGACTCGCGCCACTCCTTGGGCGATCTCGTCGAAGGCTTGCATCTCCGGAACGTTGTAACGTTCCAAGGCAATGCGCGTCAGCCGCACGTTCATTTCCGTGAGGTTCTCATCTCCGAAGATGATTCGCGTCACTTCCTGGGCGACCTCGTCGAAGGCTGGTTTGTTTTTCGTTTCCATATTCAAGTTCAGGTTTTTGTCGTTCGGTGGGGAATTGCGTTGCATGACCATTTGTTTTGCCAATGGTATAGGCTGGCTGGACGGCGGCGTATCATTGCGAATCTCGGGCCCGGCCAATCCATTCTTAATCTCAGGCGGCACAGGGTGGGCCGATACGTTGTTAACCTCCGCCCGGACCAATTCACTTTGCTCCTCGGGTTTGGGCGGTTCGATGTGACTCTCGGGCTGGGACAATTTAATTGCTTCTGCAGGAGCAGGCAGTGTGTCTTTGGCACCGTTGGGGTCGGTTGAAATCTTCGGGGGTGCCGGTTTTGTCGCCGCGATCGGAGGCGGGCCATTCTGAGGCTGGCCGTTTTGCACCGGCGGCGCGGATTGCAGCACAGGCGGGAGCACGTCCGGACGTTGCGCCGTCGCTCCGACCGCCGTTTCCGGCCGTCGGCCTTGCGGCTGCAGCAAATGCATGGTCGTCTTAAGAACCAGTTCCAAGGGAGAAGTTGGTTTGGTGATGAGGTCGTTGCCACCGCTAAGGATACCTTGCGCGCGGTTTTGGAAATCGCCGTTGCCCGTGATGAATATGACCGGTGTCTCTTTGTATTGAGGCATGCGGCGCAGCGTCTCGCACAATTCGAAGCCGTTCATGACCGGCATGTTGATATCCAGCAACACGATGTCGTAGTGGGTTGCCTGCACCATTTGCACCGCCACAGTGGGGTCTTCGACGCTGACCGGTTCGAACTGCGCGCGTTTTAGGGCCGCCACCATGGTGTAATTGCAAACGGCATCGTCGTCCACGATCAATATCTTGGCCTTGAGACTCAATCCGGCAGTTCCGGTGTCGCCATTCTGGAACAGACGTCCCAGACAGTCCACGGCCTGGGCAATGGTCTGCAACACGGAAGACGTGACGTTCGCCGGTTTGAACACAATTTCAAAGAGCAAGGCCTCAAAGGCGCTGGCCAGAAGGGCGCTCTTTGCGCAGCCGGCCAGCCCGGCGCGGGCGCTCAAAAAATGCACCCGCTGATACAGATTGTTGAGCTGTTGCAGACCCGTGGGTGTGGTGGCCGACTTGATGTACGCCAGGCTATGATCACGGATCTTGGCAATTTCGGCCGGCGCATCTTTGATAAATTCCTCGCGCGTTGCTTTAAGCGTCATTTCATCAGCGTGCGCAGCGGTAGCAGCGGCGACGAACGCTTCAGCCTGGCTCTTGCTTGATTTGCCGGCGACAAGGCCAAACGCAGGATCGTATCCGAGCATGTCCCGTATGGCTTCAACGAGCTTGGCGGGCGTGCATTCGGTTTTCAACATGCCTTTGTTGGCGCCTGACTGCATGGCTTTTTGCGCCAACTCGGTCATGTAGGCATTGGAAAGAATCAGTACCGGCGTTGCTTTCAAGCGCTCATCGGCACGGATATGCTTGAGCACGTCCACGCCGTTGACCTTGGGCAACATCAAATCCAGCACCACCAGATCGGGGCGCACCCGTGAGAGAACGCTGAGCGCAACCTCCCCGTCTTCAGCGAACAAAACTTCAAATCCCTCGCGCTGCAACCGGTTCCGGTACAGCGTCAGTACGACAGGATCGTCTTCCACAAAAAGAATTTTCTTTTCGGTTCCGTTCATATTCACCACTTCATACACGCCCTTTTCCCCGAGTGGGACTTCTTCAAAGCATAAACAAGGCCAATTGAACAACCTAAAGAAATGGACAGATAATACCGGGTTGACCTCAGGTTCTGAACGCTTTTTGGACACTGCGGAACGATTGCCCCGGTCAAGCCGCAGCAGAGGGGCTGACAGCCGAAATGGTTTCTATGCCTTGCTTGTTCCCAACTGCAGCCGGGGGTCGCTTTCGAGCATTGTCTTCAAATTCGCCCAGTTCGCCTCATTCATCTCATTGAAGGCGTTGAGATAAACGGCGACCATTTCCGGAGGGTGTTTCGCCAGCAGCGTGTCCACCGCCGATTTCAACTTCGCGTCGTCCATCTTCGCGGGCAAATTCTCAACGACACCGTCCTCGTGTTTGATGCCGAGCGCATCCAGAAAATCCACGAGCATCGCCTTCTGTTTTTTCAAGAGCCAGGCACGGATGAGTCCGCCCGCAGCCGCATCCAACGCAGGCCGCGCGAGCGTTGCCACCATCGCGGTATGGCGTTGTGGACGCGGCTGGCGTTCCAGAAAGACCGGACGGACGTGGCGCGCCTGGGCCACGGCGGCGAGCGTGGCTTTGTAAGCCGGCTTGTCCGATTCGTGGGCGAAGGTGAGAATGTCATTCGCTAGGGCCGGCGACATAAAACCAAAAAGTTCGTACGACTTCAGCATTTAAATCAGAAGTTAGACTTCATTCAACGGTCACGAGTGCAAGTTTATTTTTTTGAACCAGTGCTTCGCAAGCTTTCCGTTCGAGCAACAGGGTTCTGCCAGCCTCCAGCGCGAGGACGGAAATTTTGGCGGCGGCGCAAACCTCTATCGTGCTGGCGCCGATGCATGGAATGTCGAACCGCATGTCGTGGTTCAATTTCGCCACCTTGACGGCGACCGCGCCGCCATCCTTGCCGGCGAGTTCGCCGCCGCGCGCGAGGCATTTGTCCGTCCCCTCAAATCCTTCCACCGCCAGCACTGTGCCGTTTTTCACGACGACGGTCTGGCCGATCTCTAATCGCGAAACTGCCTTCGCGATGCGAAAACCAAACTCCACGTCCGCGCGTTGCGCGTCGGACAATGGGGGGCCGAGATGAAATCCCGCAGCGGGCATGAGCGGCTTGAGCCACAGCGTGGCATCAATCAATTCCACACCGTCCTTTTTCAATTCTTCGGCAATCGCGCCGAAAATCGTGTGGGCGTTTCTTTTCGGGAGCCGGAGCCATAGCCCCATCGCCCGCAAATCCGGCCGGAGGTCAAAAAGATTTTCCGGCGCAATCTGGCCAACCATGACGCATTGCCTGATGCCACGGTCAGTGAACGCCGAAATCATTTTGGAAAGCTGGCCGACCTTGAGCCAGACGACTTCGTCCACGAGCGGCACCAGCGCAGGCTCGGTTTCATTTTCAAACGCGACGGCGACGAGCCGTTTGACGCCGGCGGCGCGTGCCTGCCGCGCGAACTCCAGCGGCAGCGAGCGGTTGCCGGCAATGAGACCGAGCGATTCGAGTGTGACATTCATACGAACAGTTCCGCGCCCCATAGCATAACGGATCGAAAAAAAGAAGCCAGCTTCTGTTGATCGCGGTTGTCCCGCCTCGGAGCAGGTCGGCTTATTCGATGACAATTTGAGAATACAGGGAGGAAACAATGGTTCAAAGATTCTAATGTTCCTTCCATGAAACAAGGTGGCCTGCGAATTGCTCACGTTGTGCCGATGTCGTCATCCGAGTTCATCTACAAGAAAATGGCATCGCTGGAACAGAGCGGGGTGGGCAGGCTTCATGAAACCGCCTGCAAATTCGACTCCGCCCAACAGATGCCGCCGGCGATGGTGCATGAACTCAATAACATACTTGGCATTATTCAGGGCTATGCTGATCGGTTGTTGCTCAAGCACGGGGAAGATCCGACACTCCAGCCACAGTTGCGACTGATCTTCGAATCGGCCAAACGCGCCGCCGCGCTCATTCGCGAAGCCACATCGTCGGCCCCGAACCTGACACGCCAGCAAAGCCCGCCGCCACCACAGCCCCCGGCCTAACAGCGGCTTCTTCCTCCAACGAACGAAACCACGGCGATTCGCTTTGACGCTGCGCGTCTCATCGCGTAGCGTGTTGGTTCTATTTCCAACTGACTATTTGGGTTTACCGTGAATTTATTGAAATGGATTTTCGGGTCGAAGAACGATCGCGAAGTGAGAAAACTCTGGCCGCTCGTCCACCAGATTAATGAGATCGAGGCCGGTCTGCAAAAGTTTTCCGACGACGAACTGCGGCAGAAAACCGCCGAGTTCAAAGCGCGCATCGAAGAGGGCCGCAAGACGCGCGGTTACTACGAACTGTTGACCGAGGTTCGCAAGCTGGAGTCCGAGCTCCGCAGCGACGAGGCCAAAATCCAGCGACGCCAGGCGTTCGAGATCGAACAGCAACTCCTCAACGAAATTCTGCCCGAAGCGTTCGCCGTGGTGAAAAACGCCTGCCGCCGCTTGTGCGGGCAGGAAATCATCGTTCGCGACCACTCGATCAAATGGGAAATGATTCCGTTCGACGTGCAACTCATCGGCGGCGTTGGCCTGCATCGCGGCTTCATTGCGGAAATGGCGACCGGCGAGGGCAAAACGCTCGTGGCAACGATGCCGGTTTATCTCAACGCGCTCGCCGGTCACGGCGCGCACCTCGTGACGGTCAACGACTACCTCGCCGCGCGCGACTCGGAATGGATGGGCGCGATTTACAAATTCCTCGGCCTGACCGTCGGCTGCATCCTGCATGATCAGCCGCCGCGCGTCCGCCGCGAGCAATACAACTGCGACATCACCTACGGCACCAACGCCGAGTTTGGGTTCGATTATCTCCGCGACAACGGCATGGCCTTGCGCAAAGAAGACCAAGTCCAGCGCGGCCATTACTTCGCCATCGTGGACGAAGTGGACTCGATTCTCATTGACGAGGCGCGCACGCCGCTCATCATCAGCGGCCCGTCACTGCACACCTTCGACGAGCAATACGCGCAGTGGAAGCCGCCGGTGGAATCGCTCGTGCGCGCGCAGGAACGTCTGTGCAACCGGTTCCTGTCCGAAGCCGAAGAGTTGATCAAAAAACTGAATCCCACCGACGGCTCGAATGTTGAAAACGCCGCCGCGCTCGAACACGAAATCGGCCTGCTGCTGTTCCGCGTCAAAACGGGACAGCCGCGTTCAGAAGGTTTGGCGAAACTTTTGGAGAATCCGGAAAATGCCCGGATGATGAATCAAGCCGAGCTGGAGTTGCACAAGGACCAGAAGAAGGTGGACCTTTACCGGGAAAAAGAGGAATTGCTTTTTGCCATTGACGAAAAGAGCCACGATGCCGACCTGACGGAAAAAGGACGCAACTTCATCAGCCCGAAAGATCCGGACGCCTTCGTGTTGCCGGACTTGACGACGATATTGCACGATATCGACGTCGGCCCGGAGACCGACGCGCGCAAGCGCATGGAATCGAAAACGAAGGTGCAGGCCGATTTCGAGGCCAAGGCGCAAAAGATTCACGCCATCTCGCAATTGCTCAAGGCGTACAGCCTTTACCAGCTCGACGTGGAATACGTCATTCAGGACAACAAAGTCATCATCGTGGACCAGCACACGGGCCGGCTCATGCCCGGACGCCGCTGGAGTGACGGCCTGCACCAGGCCGTTGAAGCCAAGGAAGGCGTCGAGATCGAGCGCGAAACGCAGACGCTCGCCACCATCACGATTCAAAATTATTTCCGTCTTTACCAAAAACTCGCGGGCATGACCGGCACGGCGGAAACCGAAGCCTCCGAATTTTTCGACATCTACAAACTCGGCGTGCTCGTCATCCCGACCAACCGGCCCGTGGCGCGCAAAGACGGGCATGATTCGGTCTATAAAACCAAGCGCGAAAAGTTCATTGCCGTCGTCAAGGAAATCAAGGACCTGCACGCGCAGGGCCGGCCGGCGCTGGTGGGCACCATCAGCGTCGAAACCAGTGAAATGCTCTCGCGGATGCTGAAACGCGAAGGCCTGATTCACTCCGTCCTCAACGCGAAATACCACGAGCAGGAAGCCGAAATCGTTTCGCGCGCCGGCCAGCGCGGGGCCATCACGATTGCCACGAACATGGCCGGTCGCGGCACGGACATCAAACTCGGCCCCGGCGTCCCGGAAATTGGCGGCCTGCACGTGCTCGGCACCGAACGTCACGAGGCGCGGCGCATTGACCGGCAGTTGCGCGGACGCTGCGCGCGCCAGGGCGACCCCGGCTCATCGCATTTTTTCATCTCGCTCGAAGACGATTTGATGCGGCTGTTCGGTTCCGACCGCATTGTGAAATACATGGAGAAGATGGGCCTCGAGGAAGGCCAGGAGTTGACTCATCCGCTGTTGAACCGTTCCATCCAGCAGGCGCAAAAGCGCGTCGAACAGCACAATTTCGAGATTCGCAAACGCACGCTCGAATACGACGATGTGATGAACAAGCAGCGCGAAGTCATTTACGGCTTCCGCAACGAAATCATCCAGGGCGAAGACATCCGCGACCGCCTCATGGACATCATCGAGGAAGTCGTCATCCTGAAGGTGGAGGAATTTACCACCGCCGAATTCGACGCGAACGAATGGAAAATCCGCCAGTTGGCCGACTGGGTGAATTTGAATTTCCCGCTCGGCATGCCCGAAGCGGAAATTGCCAAAGCCGCCGAGTCCGGCAAGGAACAGCCCGTGTCCGGCTCGGTTTTTGAGGGTTTGAGTCCGGCGCAATTCGCCGTCTGCAATTTCATCAGCGACAGCATCCGTAAGGCGTATGAATTGAAAATCAGCTTCGAGGAACCGGAAAAACTCGCGACCGTCGAGTGCTACACGATTTTGACCGCGATTGACAAACTGTGGCAGGAACATCTCTACGAAATGGACAGCCTGCGCTACAGCATCGGCCTGCGCGGTTACGGCCAGCGCGACCCGCTTATCGAATACAAGGCCGAGGCCTACAAAATTTTCGACGAACTGATGGTCAGCGTGAAGACCGAGATCTGCCACAACGTCTTCCGCAGCGCCTCGTCCATGATGGCCTTCGAGAATTTTCTGCGCAACGTCCCGCAACAAACGCTGCATCAATCCACCAGCGCCTTTGGCGGCGGCACGACCACTGCCACTTCTGGCGGCGGCACGCAGGGCAAACCCAGCGACGTCGTCAGCGAAGCGGCGGCAGCGGCGACCGCGGAAAAAGCCAAGCCCGTCCGCACCGGCCCGAAAGTCGGCCGCAACGATCCCTGTCCCTGCGGCAGCGGCAAGAAATACAAGCACTGTTGCGGACGGTAGGGCGCGTTCTCCGAACGCGCCGCAACGGCTGGCTCGGAGAGCCAGCCCTACCTTGATTTACATTCCAAAATAAAAGCTTGCAGCCGTTCTGTCTTTTGTTATATTGCAAATGATTCGCAATTAAAAACATGACTGCGACGCCTATATTGTCCCAGATTTTCTCGGCGTTCACCATTGCGATGGCTGGCGGCGCGTTCAGCGGTTTTCTGGCTCGAACGCACAAACAACTTTGCGCCTTCATCAGCCTCGGCGCCGGAACACTGCTGGGCGTCTCGCTCTGCGGTATCGCGCCGGAATGTTGGGGAGACCTGCGCTGGTGGTTTTTGCCGGTGGCGGCTTCGGGCTATTTCCTTTTTGCGATCATCACCAAATATATTTTTCACATTTGCCCGGCGTGCGCGGCCAGCCATTTCGACGAGGCAACGACGCATCGGCTGGCCGAATTCGCCGCGGCGATGATGGTTGCGCTGGCGATTCATTGCACGGTGGACGGGCTGGCGCTGGCGGCGGGACTCGAAGAAAGCGAGCCGGTGAAACTTTCCATCCTGTTCGCAATTTGCGTGCATAAATTTCCCGAAGGGTTGGCGCTGGGCGCGTTGCTGCTCGGCGGCGGATACCCACGCAAAAAAATGCTGTGGCTCGTGGCATTGGTGGAATCCACGACTATCCTCGGCGGATTGCTGGGCTGGTTTGTTTTGCAAAATGTTCCGCAACACGCGCTGAAATTGACACTGGCACTGATGCTGGCGAACGCGGCTGGCGGATTTTTGTATCTGGCGATTCACGCGGTATTGGGCGAAATCTGGAAACATCACAAGGCGCTGGTGCTGGTAAATTTCGCCGCCGGATTTGGCTTGATTGCTGCTTTGATCCTTTATTTTCATATTTCCATTTGAGAGCTGAATGCGAAACGCAAAACGCCATTTCAAAAAATTCGGCAAACCGGCACTCGCGGCCTTGCTGGTCGGTCTGGTTTTACTGCTCGACGCGATGGCGGCGTCGCCCGCGTTGCACGAACTGATTCACAAGGACGCGGACGAAGCCGATCATCATTGCGCGGTCACGATGTTCGCGCAGGGCAAGGTTGATTCAGCGACTTGTGAAGTTCCCGCCGTCATACCGACGGTTTGCTTTGAAACAACTCCGTTCATATTTTTCTCCGTATTCAGCACGGCCATTGAAAATCTTCCGCAAGGCCGCGCCCCGCCAGCAGTCATTTCTTCCCAAGTGTAGGCCAGTCAGCTTCGGCTGATTGGATTTCGTTTGTTCCGTTGAATTGGCGCGCACGCTGTTCGTGCGATGCCTTGATTGGAGAAGAATATGAAACTGAAAACTATTTTAGGGCTGTCTTCCGCCCTTTGCTTGTGCGTGACCATCGCTCAAGCGCAGGAGACAAATGAAGTGGAGCAGTTGAAACAACAACTGCGGCAGATGCAGGAAAATTTTGAGAAAACTGAAAACGAACAGCGCCAGCAAATCGCGGCACTGACGAAAAAACTCGATGAATTGACAAATCAACTGCCGGCGGCGACTTCCGCTCCGTCTGTAGCCGTCACGACGAATCAATTCAATGAGTTGAATGAAAAAGTGAACCAAGTCGTCGAGGCACAAAAGAAAACGCTGCCCGGCGAATTCAATCCGGCCATCGGACTGGTGGGAGAAACCATTTTTTCTTATCGCAGCACGGGTTCGGACGCAAACGGCAGCGACCGTCCGGGCGGATTCGACGTGTTTCAGCGTTCAATTGAATTGAACATCGCCGCGTCGGTGGATCCGTTCGCAAAAGGCTATGCGGTCATCAATGCGTCCGCTGATGCCGCAACCGGCGAAGCGACATTCAGCGTCGAGGAAGCCGCATTGCAAACGACCTCGCTGCCGGGAAATCTGGAGTTGAAAGCCGGACGATTCTTCGGCGAATTCGGACGACTCGCTTACATTCACGATCACGAATTGCCGTTCGTGAACCGTCCGCTCGCTCTCGACGAATACATCGGCGGCGAATCGCAATCGGACGGTCTGCAACTGAACTGGCTTCCACCGATTCCGCATTACGTCAGCGTGACCGCCGGCGTGGGCGACCATTTCGGCGGCGACAGTCCGAATCCCGACCATCCCGGAACTTTTCGCGCATTCGACGGATTGAATTTCTGGGGACGGCTCTCGACCTACTTCGATCTCACGCCGAACTGGCAGCTCGAAGCGGGCGTTTCCGGTTTGTGGAATCCGAAAGAACAAGATCGTGGCGGCGCGTTGTTGCAACCGAACGGCATCACAACGCTCACCGAAAAGGAGCGGCGTCTCGCGGGCGTGGATTTCAAGCTGAGTTACGTTCCGCTGCAAAACAATCAGTTCCGCAGTTTCACTTGGGGAACAGAAATGCTTTACAGCGACAATCGTTATCTCTCCGACCCCGATGGCATCCCCAACAACGGTGACGAGTTTGATGAAAATGTTGGTTCGTTCGGTTTGTATTCCTACGTGAACTACAAATGGAGCCGGCAATGGAGCGCGGGTTTCCTGTTCGACTGGTTGCAAAGTGCACAAAATCACAGTGACGAAACCACCGCCTATTCGCCGTTCGTCACGTTTGCCTTGAGCCACTGGAATCAACTGCGGTTGCAATACACCCACACCGACCACAACGCCGTGTCCGGTCTGCACCCGGACGACGCCATCTATCTGCAATGGGCGTGGATTATCGGCGCACATTCGCACGGCTGGCAACAACGCTAAAATTGAAAGGAGAAATCGTTTTATGAAATTGAAATTATTTCGTTTGATAACTCTCGCCGCAACGACCGCATTGGCGCTCGCGGCACAACCGCTTCCCGCTGAAAAAATCCGCGTCGTCACCACGCTCACGGATTTGGCCGACCTCACGCGCAACGTCGGCGGCGACCACGTAGAGGTTCGCAGCCTCGCCACCGGCATCGAAGACACGCACGGCGTGCCGATGAAGCCGAGCTTTGTGCCGAGATTAAATCGCGCCGATTTGGTCGTGCTCGTTGGATTCGATTGCGAGCACGCCTTTTTGCCCGCGTTGCTCGAAGCGAGCAAAAATCCGCGTATCCAAAAAGGGAAATCCGGTTATGTGAATTGTTCAGTCGGCATTGTGCCGATGGAAGTGCCGCTCTCGACCGACCATTCCGAAGGCGACGTGCATCCCTACGGAAATCCGCATTATATGCTCGACCCGGTGCTGGCGAAAACGGCGATTCAAAACATCTACAAGGCGCTGGTCACCGTCGCGCCGGAATACGAAGCCGACTTCCGCGCTAACCGCGACGCGTATCTTGCCAAACTCGACGCGAAAATCGCCGAGTGGAAAAACGAAGCCGCATTGCTCAAAGGCGTGAAGTTTGTTTCCTACCACGAACATTGGTGCTACTTCGCCGCGCGCTTCGGCATGGACTACATCGGCACGATTGAACTGAAGCCGGGCGTTGATCCGACACCGCACCACATCACGGAACTGGTCGCTGAAATCAAAGCCGACCATGTTCCCATCGTCGTCCGCGAACCGCAGTTCCCGGAAAAAGTTCCCGCGCTCATCGCGCAGCAGACCGGCGCGACGCTGGTGAAACTGCCCATCATGCCCGGCGGCGTCCCGCACACGGACACTTACATCGAAATGATGGATTACATCGTCCATTCACTCGTGGACGCGGTGAAAAAATGAACGAACCGCTTATCACGCTGGACAACCTGGCCATCGGCTACGATCGACAGCCGGTGTTGTCCGGCATTTCATTTTCGATTTTGCGCGGCAGCTTTACGGCAATTCTCGGCGCGAATGGTTCGGGAAAATCCACGTTGCTCAAAACGTTGCTTGGACTTCAGCCGCCGATTGCAGGAAAAATTCAAATCGCCGCGCCCGCCGTTTTTGGTTACGTGCCGCAAGCGATTGAATTCGATCCGCTCTTTTTGCTGAACGGATTTGAAGTCGTGCTCATGGGCGTTTACGGACGTGTTGGCGCCGGCCGTTTTGTTCCGCAAAACGAACGCGCTTTTGTTCGCGAATGTCTGCGAGTGACCGGCGCGGAAGAATTTGCCCGCAAAAAATTCTCCGAACTTTCCGGCGGACAAAAACAACGCGTCCTCATCACCCGCGCATTGGCAACCAAACCCGACGTGCTCGTGCTGGATGAACCGACCGCCGGTGTAGATGCCGCCGCCACTCACGCGTTGCTCGAATTCATTTCGCAAATCCACGCCGAACGGAAGCTGACCATCCTGCTTGTGACCCACGACTTGCCGCTTGTCCGCAAGCACGCGCAACAAATCATCTGGTTGTACCGGGGCAAAATCCTGACCGGCACCGTGGCGGAATTGTTCACGCCCGAACGCATGGCGGAAATCTTTGAAATGGAGGTCGGCTGATGGAAACGCTTCGCCAAATTCTTTCGCCCGATTTTCTGCTGCGGAATTCGGTTTATACCAGCGTGCTCATCGGCTTCGCGTGCCCGCTCGTCGGCGTGTTTCTCGTGCTCCGGCGGCTCGTGTTCATGGGCGTTGCGCTGCCGCAAATTTCGTCCACCGGCGTCGCCGTCGCGCTGTCCGTTCCAATGTGGCTTGGCGCAACTCAACCCGCGCATACTTCGTCCAGCGAACACGCGCTGGCCTTTGCCGGCTCAACCATTTTTTCACTCACGGCTATTTTGATTCTGGCGTTTTTGGAGCGGCGCGGACGCGGTCATCCCGAAGGACGGCTCGGCGCGGCGTATGTCGTCGCTGCGGTGTTGAGCATTTTGCTGCTGTCGAAAAACCGTTATGCCGAAGTCGGCTGGCTGGATTTGTTGAAAGGCGAAATCATCACCATTTCCAATTTCGATCTCGCGCTGACGGCGGCGACGCTGGTCGTCGTGCTCGTGGTGCTCGGATTATTTCAAAAGGAACTGCTGCTGGTGTCATTCGACCGTGCAATGGCCGTGACGCTCGGCAAAAAAGTTTTGTTCTGGGATGTGCTGCTGTATTTGCTCATCGGCCTGACCATTTCGATGGCCGTGTTGAGCGTCGGCCCGCTGATTTCCTTCGGTTTCCTGCTGATTCCTGCACTGACAGCGCATTTATTCGCGAAGAACATGCGCCAATTTGCCGTGCTCGCTTCTGTAATCGGTGGTGTAACAGCGTTTATCGGGTTCTGGCTGGCCTACCAATGGGATTGCCCAATCGGGCCAACCGATGTGGTATTGTTGGGACTGGTTTACGCCGCAGCGTGGATCATCCATCGGCTAATCAAAGCCCTCACATTCGCGATGATGTTTTCGCCAAACTGCGAGCATCCGCCTTCGCCAAGGCTTCGGCGCGATTCCGCTCCGAGGCGGGTTAAACCACCAAGTTTCCCCTGCCAGCAGACTCACATGTGAGAAATTATGTTATCCCCAAAAGCGCTACATTTGATTTCCGTCGCGCCGTCCATCAAACGGGCGAAATCGTAGGTGACGCGCTTGCTGCCAATCGCGCCGTTCAAGCCTTTCAAAATCAAATCCGCCGCTTCCGTCCAGCCCAGATAGCGGAACATCATTTCGCCACTCAACACAACCGAACCGGGATTTACCACATCTTTGTTGGCGTATTTCGGCGCGGTGCCGTGCGTGGCCTCGAAGATGGCGTGGCCGCTGACGTAATTGATGTTGCCGCCGGGCGCGATGCCAACGCCGCCCACCTGCGCCGCGAGCGCGTCGCTCAAATAATCGCCGTTGAGGTTGAGCGTGGCGATCACGTCGAAGTCCGCCGGGCGCGTGAGCACCTGCTGGAGTGTAATGTCGGCGATGGCGTCCTTGATGATGATGCCCGCGCCGGGCTTGCCCTCGGGGATTTTGCACCATGGACCACCGTCCATTTCCACCGCGCCAAATTCCTTTTTGGCAAGCGCATAGCCCCAGTCGCGGAACGCGCCCTCGGTAAATTTCATGATGTTGCCCTTGTGGACCAGCGTCACGCTCTTGCGCCCATTTTTGACCGCGTATTCAATCGCTGCTCGAACCAGGCGTTCAGTGCCCGGTTTGCTTACCGGCTTGATGCCGAGGCCGATCTGGTCGGGCGCTTCGTTGCCGAAACGAATTTTCTTTACGGCGGAAGGCAGTTCGCGCTGGAGAAACTCCAGAATCTTTTTCGCTTCGACACTCCCAGCCTGATAATCAATGCCCGCGTAAATGTCCTCGGTGTTTTCGCGGAAGATGATTATGTTCACCTTTTCGGGATGCTTTACCGGCGACGGGACGCCTTGGAAATACTGGACGGGACGCAGGCAGACGTAGAGGTCGAGCATCTGGCGGAGCGCGACGTTGAGCGAACGAATGCCGCCACCGATCGGCGTCGTGAGCGGGCCTTTGATGCCGATGAGATATTCTTTGAAGGCTGCCACCGTGTCGTCCGGCAGCCAGTTGTCAAACTTGTTCTTTGCGGTTTCGCCGGCAAACACTTCGAACCAGGCGATTTTGCGCTCGCCGCCGTAGGCCTTTTGCACCGCTGCATCGAACACGCGCACGCTGGCGGCCCAGATATCCGGGCCGGTGCCATCACCGCGAATGAACGGCAGGATGGGATTGTCCGGCACGTTGAGCTTGCCGTTCTGGATTGAAATTTTCCCGCCCGCGGGCGGCGTCACATCCTTGTAAGCCATAATTCAGTTCAAAATTTCAAATTGCAGACGAGAGGAAAAGGCTGAACGCGAGGAAAATCAAGGAAAGAAAATGGGTTGGGCCGGAAGAACGCTCGCCCTCATCCTAACCTTCTCCCCCAGGAGAAGGAACAGCAATGATGCGCTTTTTTTTTGTATGGGCGTCCGGCAAATCCAGTCGCAGGTTTTTAGTGAGTCGGCGGACGATTCTCCTTCTCCTTGGGGAGAAGGCCGGGATGAGGGAGGACGTAAATTCGGTGCGGCGCGAATCACGCAATAATCGCTACTCTTTTGCTGCTTTAAGCACTGCATTTCGCAAATCGAAATAGGTAACGCCTTCTGCTTTCATTTCGCTCTCCAAAGAATGAAGCGTAATTGAGGACCGACTGCGTGTTCGATTGTTCAAACGAGCGGTGGAAACAACATAGAAATCCCATCGGTTAACATTCAACCGGCTGGCTTTTGCCTTGTCGTCTTTTTCTTTTAACAAAGCAAACACATACACATCGGCGTGCCTTTTAGGCCAGCCTTCATACTTGCCTTTTTCAAAGTTCAACTTTTTGGTTTTCCTGATATCGAACTGAATTTTTGAAGGCTCATCCTGTTCCCAACTCTGAAGATAAGCAGCGGATTTGACTTCAACCTTCAATCGTTTCCCTGAAATTGTCACGTCGAGGTCGTAGGTTGCCCACGGATTGCGCACATCTTTCTTTGCCTTCAGCGCTTTTGCTACAATGAACTCCGCCAAACAACCGCGTGTAACATTGTTGAGAAGGTCGGAATAGCTCCAACTCCAAAAATCTTCCAGCGTGAAATCCAGTTTGGCTTTACCAGAACTGAACTGTTCATTTCCGCCTCTCTTTTCGACGTGATTGAGATTTTTCACCTTCATGCCACCTCAATTAGCTTTGTCGCCACTGCTGGGGCTTCACCAAACTGCGCCTTCACTTTGGCTACGGTGTTTTCGACGGTCAGGCCGTATTTGCGGCGGAGTTCGTCCTGCGTGGAGGCGTGTTCGATGAACTGGTCCGGCCAGCCGATGCGCGCGACAGGCGTCGTCACGCCTTTCTCGCTGAACAGTTCCAGCACTGCCGAGCCGTAACCGCCCATGAGCGCGTGGTCTTCCATTGTCACGACCACGTCGGCCGCCTTGCCGAAAAATTCGTGTGTGCCCGCGTCCAGCGGTTTGGTGAAGCGCGGGTTGACGACGGCACAATCGAATCCTTCCGTCGTCAGTTGCGCCGCCGCCTTGCGCGCCAGCGTGTTCATCGGTCCCAAGCCGAATAACGCGACCTTGTGCCGCTTTGCGGCATTGCTGGAAAAATTCTGGATGACCTCTGCCTTGCCCACTTCAAGCAGCTTCGGCTGTTCCTTGATGGGCACGCCTTCCGCTGCGCCGCGCGGGTAGCGGATGAACGTGGGATGATTCTGATGTGTGGCGGTGAACATCATGTCCACCAGTTCGTCCTCGTCCTTCGGCGCCATGGCGATGACGTTCGGCAGGCAGCGCAGATAGGCGATGTCGAACAGGCCGTGATGCGTCGGGCCGTCGTTGGCGGAAAGCCCGGCGCGGTCCATGCAGAAAATCACCGGCAAATCCTGCAGGCAAACATCGTGATGCAGGCAGTCGTAGGCGCGCTGCAGGAACGTGGAATAAATCGCGACGACCGGATGGAAGCCCATCGTGGCCATGCCGGCGGCGAAAATCACGGCGTGTTCCTCGGCAATACCCACGTCGAAATAACGGTCGGGCATCGCTTTCTCCAAATGTTTCAAGCCGGTGCCGCTGGGCATGGCGGCGGTGATGCCGACGAGCGTGTTGTCCTTTTGACAAAGTTTCACCATCGCCTGGCCCATGACGTCCTGATAATTCGGCGGCGCGCCGGGTTGGGCGGGCGGTGTGTTGCCGGTGGCGATGTCGTAAGGACCGACGCCATGAAATTTTTCCGGGCTTTTGATGGCGGCTTCGTAACCCTTGCCCTTTTGCGTGAGAACATGGATGACGATTGGATGGTCGCACGTCTTGGCGAATTCGAGCGTGCTGATAAGCAGCGGCAAATCGTGTCCGTCAATCGGACCAAGATAGCGCAGACCCATTTCCTCGAAGAAAATCGGGTTGCCATAGCCCCCGCGACCGTCCGCATCCACCAGGCTGCCGGTCTGCCGCAGGCCGACATCGGTGATGGCGCCCTTGAAACCACCCTCGGCCTTGTGCGCGAGCTTCAACGCCAGTTCGCCTTTGGGCAGGCGGCGCACAAAGTTTTCAAAATCCCGCGCGAGTTTGTTGTAACGCGGATTGGTGATGAGCTTGTTGAGGTAATTGGAAACCGCGCCGACGTTTTTGGCGATGCTCCACTCGTTGTCGTTCAAAATGCCGATGAACCGTTTCGTCGTGTGGCCGATGTTGTTGAGCGCCTCGAACGAAATGCCGTTGGTGAGCGCCGCGTCGCCGAAAATGCAGACGATGTTTTCGTCTGAGCCGCGTTTGTC